>JASURT010000198.1 GCA_030446435.1 Candidatus Ozemibacter sp. | reverse complement strand
AGCAATTCAAAAAGGTGAAACAACTGCGGATCGATCACGGCCTTGTTGATCTCGTTAAGGTCTATGCCATCGCCAGCATTAACCGGAATCTGAGATTTGCTAATGAAGCGAATTTTCCCGACACGGCGCGAGACCTTTATTTCCTCTAATTCAAAACTAAAATCGGTTTTTTTTCAATAATTCTGCCTGGGCAACGAGAATTATTTTCCTTTTAAAGTCACCGTAAAGCTTATAGATGCTGATTGAAAAAGGACTTCTGAGCTGGATCACACTTTCAAGGCGATAACTGGTAAATCTGTCTTTCAACTGCAATAAATACGGCTTTAGTTACGGATCAAAGCGAAGTTCGACAACGCCTTCCCCGTCGATATATTTGGCGGATGAAATCCAGGCAAAAGAAAAAGGCCTGACAATAATAAATAAAGAATCAGGGGCCTTTGAGAAGGCCCCTGATTCTTTTAAGGTTGCTTTACCTGGTAACTTTACTTTAGCGATTGAGTTCTCTTGCAACTCTGGTTGCTTTGGCTTCTTTAAGAAGCTGGGCTGCAGATTCACCACAGTTCTGAGAGACTTTGATGCAAAGAGCCTGGAACTGACCTTCGTCAAGTTCAGCAGTTCGTTCGATAATGGAACTTGCAAGCGGAGCTGCAAGTGGTGAAACCGGCTGAGCGCCGATCAGTGCATATTCAGCCTGCAAAGAAGTTTCGTATGCCTGATAAGATGATACCAGCTCAGCATTTTCAAGAACTCTGGCCACGGCTGCATAGGCATCGATGAGGCCTGAACCGAATTTACCGTCTTTTCCAACGGTGCCGAGATCTTTTGCAGTTTCTTCAGAAATAAGGCGAATCTGTTCAATAGTCAGTGCCGGATCGGCCTGATACATCAACGCGGCCACGCCGGCCACACCGGGGCATGCCATCGAGGTTCCGCTATTACTTACCATTCCGCCATTGTGAGAGCATGAAACGATTCTGTCGCCGGGTGCAGCGATATCTGGCTTCATCAAAGGGCTGCCATCCCAGGCAACCGGGCCCTGACTGCTGAAGTAAGCGAGAGAGTCAGAAGAGGTTGTGGCTGCAACTGCCCATGAATGCGGGAAAGCTGCCGGAGTTCCGACTTTGCCACCCCACATACCGTTGTTACCGGCTGCGAATACGGGCAGAATGTCAAGGTCAACCCAAGACTGAACTACATCCCAGAAAACTTTGTCAGTTGAGTTGTTAGAGCCCCATGAATTACTTACAAGTCTTGGGCCATCTTTGGTTTCGGGATTTCCATCAGGGTCGACCACCCATTGCATGGCTGAAAGAAGAATTTCTGTGGTAGTTCCGCCCTTGGTGTCGAAAACTCTGGCGACAATAAGTCTGGCTGCCGGGGCAACGCCAACACCTTCGCCACCAACGATGGTTCCGGCGGTGTGAGAACCGTGACCCTGACCATCAAATGCTTCTGGCTTTGCTTCAGGAGTAAAATCTTTGAAGGCAAGAATTTTGCCGGCCAATGCCGGATGCTCGCCGAATACGCCTGTATCGAGATGACCCACAACAACACCAGCGCCGTCAATTTTAAACTCATTCCATACCTGCGGAGCTTTCATGCGCTCAACGCTCCACTGAATTTCACCACGAGCAGGTTTTACCGGCTTTTTATCGATATCTTTATCGATGTAAATTTTGTATTCAGAGCGAATTACTCTATCAACCTGCGGCATGGCCTTGATTCTGGCCAGTTCGTTTTCGTCTGCCGATACGGCAACGGCGTTAACGATCCAGAGATTGTTTATTTCAAGATTTTTTGAAGTTTTTACAACTTTTTTAAGGCTTTTTACATTTTTTGCAAGCAGGTCTTGTTTAGCCTGAATAACCTGCTGATTAGAGCCTTTTTTAATCGATTCATCTTTAAACTTAACGATATAGCGTTCTGAACTGCTTGCCCAGACGGTGCTGAAACAAAGGACAAAGCCCAGCAAAATACAAAGGACGGAAAAATTTCTTTTCATTCTAAATACTCCTGATAAAACTTATGTTGTACATTGTAGCACAGCTGAAAATTAAAATGCCAGCCCCCCGGTCAGATGCGTTGGGATAGACGGTTTCAGGTGGCTTTACCGATGCATTTTTTCAATTTCTTCGTACCTATGCTCTCTCGGCATAAGCAGTAGAATTTTGAAGGGCGAGCAGACAAGTTTGTCTTCTCACCCTCGGGGTGATTTATCAAAACAATTTTTACCCAGCCCGTTGCCCGAAGGAATTTCTCGCCGCTTTCGCTTTTGCAAAACCCCTGGGCAACTCGCTAGAATAAAAGCCCTGCAAATTCTATCGCTATTAATCGGGTTCATGAAGAAGGTTGAGAAAACCTTGTAATTCGTGATATGAATGCAGTCAGAATAGACGCTAGGAGGATTCTTATCATGACCCAAGGAACTGTCTGGAACCTGGAATCATATTTTCCTGAGTTTAACGGTACCGAAATGAAAAGCTTCAAAGAGAAGCTGATTGCCGATATAAAATCACTGGTTCGCAAGGGAGAATCTCTTGAGCCTTTGAATGCAGATAACCTCAGTGACTGGGAAAACCTGATTCTGGAATTTGAAGAAGTTACAACACGACTGAGTCATTATTCATCTTACATCGGGTGTCTTGGTTCTGCTGATGCAAAAAATGAAGACTACCAAAAAGCCAGTGCCGAGCTTGCCGGCATCGGCGCCGAATATGGCAAAATCGAAATTCATCTGAAAATGGGCTTCAAAAGCTGCGAAGACAAAGATTTCAGCGCGTTTTGCGAGCTTGAGAACCTCAAAGACGTAGCCTTTCATCTTAAAGAAATTCGCACCGCAGCCCAGAAAACGATGGCTAAAGACCTCGAAACACTCGCTTCAGATTTGAGTGTAGACGGCTTCGATTCGTGGGGCCGACTCTACGACAACATTTCCGGCAAGCTTAGTTTCGAAATGATTTGGCCGGACGGTCGAAAAGAAACCTTACCCATCGCCCAATGCCGCTCGACCATGCAGGACACTGATCGTAATGTTAGAAAAAGCGCGATGGAACAGGGTAATAAAGCCTGGGCAGCGGTTGAAGATGTTTGCGCAGCCTGTCTAAACGCCATTTCGGGAAATCGCTTGCTGCTTAATGAAAAGCGTGGATTCAAGCACTTTCTCGAAGTGCCTTTAAAGCAGGCGAGAATTACTCAGGGCACTCTTGATGCAATGTTCAGCGCCATCGACGAAAGTAAAGAACTCGTTCAGAGACTGGGAAAAGCCAAAGCCAAAGCCCTGGGTCTTGAAAAACTGGCCTGGTATGATTGTGAAGCGCCATTGCCCATTCCATCTCTTGGCCGCTACACCTGGGATGAGTGTCTGAACATGGTTGGTTCTTCATTCGATCGATCTTACCCTGAGTTGGGCAAATTCTTCAAAGATGCCCTTGAAAAGAAATGGGTTGAATCGGAAAAACGTGGTGGCAAACGCCCGGGCGCTTTTTGTACCGGTTCCATGTATACAGAAGAATCGCGTGTCTTTATGACCTATGTCGGCAGTCTTCACGATGTTTCGACCCTTGCTCATGAAATCGGTCATGCTTTTCACAGCTATAATCTTAAGGGGCTGCGACCCTTATTGAAAGAATATCCAATGACTCTGGCCGAATCAGCATCTACGTTCGGCGAAATGCTTCTCGCTGAAGGCATTTTGTCGAATCCGACATCATCGGATGCACTTAAATTGAACATTCTTACCGAAATGATCAATCATGGCATAGCTTTTCTCATTGATATCCCCATCAGATTCAACTTTGAAAAATCCTTCTACGAAGAAAGAGCCAATGGCGAGCTTAGCGTTTCAAGGTTCAAGGAATTGATGGCGCAAACCATGAAAAATCAGTTTGGTGATCTGCTTGAAGAAGGTGGGGCTGACGAATATTTCTGGGCTTCAAAAATGCATTTTTATCTGACCGAAGTAAATTTTTATAATTTCCCCTATAGCTTCGGCTATCTGCTCAGCAGAGGACTATACGAAATGTTCAAGCAGGAAAAAGAAGGCTTTTTGCCGAAATACCGTGACTTTTTAAGGTTTTCCGGAAGCGATATGGCGCATATTGTTGCCAAAAAGACACTCGGTGCTGATCTCGAGAAAACCGATTTCTGGAAACAAGCCATCATGAGTCACGAACCAGAACTTAAAGCATTTGAAGAACTGGTTCCCAAAGTTATCACCGGGCGATAAGCAGTTGATCATCGAGGCCGATCAGACCAGCAGGCCTCGATGATCGCTTTTCCGGAAATTTCGGAGCTTCATGCAACACCCCTGTACTTGCCTGAAACAGTAAAAAACATATATTTAAACTATGAAAGCGAACAATTTTCCGGCAAAGCGCAGGCAACTTGTTTTAACCGGCAATCTAGTCGGTTCTCTGTTACCTGTGGCTTTTTTCGATGCCGACAGCACGATCAGAGTAACCCGAAGCGGCAAGCCTTCTCCGCACGGTCGTCACGACGTCATTATTTTACCAGAATCGTTCAAAAAGCTTGAAGAACTCGTACACAAAGGTTATGTGCTTGTCATAGTATCGAATCAGGCAGGCATAGACCTTGGTTACATCAGCCTTGCAGAAGTTGAAGAGGCTTTTCAGGAAACACTTCATCAGTTCAGCAGACAAGGTATTTTTTTCAACTATTACGATTTTGCCGAGAAAAAAGACGAGAACCGCAAACCAGAGATTGAGATGGCCAGAAGGCTTGAGCGAAAAATGAAACTTAACGGCAAAAACATCGACTGGAACAAAAGCTTCATGGTCGGCGACGCAGGTTGGAAAAAGGGCCGCGATTTTCGCCCCGACGGCTCTCCGGGCATAGATCATTCAAGCTCAGACCGTATTTTCGCCGAAAACCTGGCCCGTTTTCATGAAGGTTTCGCTTTTTTCCACGCAAAAGATTTCTTTTCTCAAAAATCTGCCGATATACTTAAATAAGAAAATAGGAAAAGAATCATTTCAGCCAAAAATCAGTGATCGTAAAACTGCAGCCGACAAAACTTTCAGCCTGGTCTGAATCATACTCAAGATGAAATGGTTTAGTAAATTCTGCAGGTGTTTTTAAATGAATATTAGAACCACAATTATTTCCGACGAAGTGCCGTTAGACGAAGATGGCTTTCACTGGCGCGCCAAGGGCAAAAAAGGCGTCATTTACTATGTTGAAAATGGAAGATTGATACCGATTTACGCGAAGGTTCCATCTGATACGACTCAGTTTGACATTCTCGTTTTTGGCAAACCCGATCACCTTCAACACTGGGAATTCCCCGAAAAAGAAAAAATTGCACAGGAAAAGTCTCTTGAAATTCATCAAAAGCTTGCCAAATGGCTAAAAGCCAGACGCTGGCGACATGATTTCTGCGACTGACTCAGGCGTTGCGACAAACCCAGGTCATTGCCAGGCCCACAAAAATCAAAGCTACCGAGCTGATAAGCAAAATCCAGTTATCGATCAGGTCAGGAAAAGGATTGATAACCGAAAACGCCGGATTTTCGGGATCATAATAAACCACAATCGTCTGATTTCTTGAAATTAACCTTCTTAGATCCATTACTTCCCGTTCATTGTCACAGGTTGAATCAAAGGTTGAGATTCTTGTGGCAATATATTTCTGCCCATTTACTTCATAGGCATATTCAAAATGTGGCAACCAGTGTGCTTCTTCCCGGGTCTCTGAAGTTGAACCATCGCCGATTGCCTGTCGGGTAATGACTTTTTCAAATTCGGCCTTTATAACCGAACCTTCAACGGTTGGCCAGTTTGATTGTGCTCTGGTCTCGATGCCAAGTTTGACGGTGTAAATAAACCCCACCATTCCAAGCCAGAAAAGAATCAGGCCAACAATTTTCAGAATTTTTTCACCGGTAATTTTTGCCATTCCCAACCTTGTTTCAAGTTCAAAAATTGAATAAACCAAAGTAGCCGCAAAAGCCAATTTTTGCAAACACAAACTCAGACAGACTGTAAACAACACTATTTTTAAGACCCCTGGCAAAGGGTTGAAATTTTGGGCCGGATATTTAACAATGATGTAAGAATATAAAAAAAAAGCGTTTTGTATGAGAGGAGTTTTTTATGAACTACATTTCTGACCTTCTCAAGTTACTTCCCAAAACGGGCTGGCTCGCCGTAACCCTGAACTTTCTGGTTATCTTTCTTCTTACCTTTGTAATCGGGCGATTGCTGACTCGGCTGGCGCTGGCTCTATTGCAGAAGCTAAGCTTAATGATCGAATCAGAAAAAGCCATCGCTGCCCTGAATCATGATCGCTGCAGAAAACCGCTTTCATGGCTTTTTCCGGCCTTCACTCTCAGATTTCTATCACCTTTACTTATGCTGCCCGAAAGCCTTGTTCCAATGTTTAGACAAGCTCTGGCATTATGGATAATAGCAGGTCTGACTTATCTCGCAATAATTATTACCGCGATTGTCATCGACATTTTTCTCAGCAATTACGATCTTCA
>JASURT010000197.1 GCA_030446435.1 Candidatus Ozemibacter sp. | reverse complement strand
GCGCCGGCGGCATTGAAATATCTGAGCGCTACAAAACTCAGATGACCGGCAGCGGCATAATCGCGCATCATCATTTCCATAATCAGTTTTGTATTGCCATAGGGGTTAACCGGGCTCTGGTGATGATTTTCGGGAATGGGAACCACTTCCGGCACACCGTATGTGGCACAGCTTGAACTGAACACCAGCTTCTTCACCGCAAATCTGCGCATGGTTTCGAGCAGGTTGTAGCTGCCCACGACATTGTTCTGATAATATTTTTCGGGCTTCTGCACCGACTCTCCGACGTAGGCATACGCGGCGAAATGCAACACGGCCTCTGGTCTGAATTTTGAAAAGGCCTCCTGAAGGTCTTGTGCATTGCGAATATCGCCAGAAAAAAAATCGCCCCATTTTACGTTCTCTTTGTGCCCATTTTCGAAATTATCGAAAACCACCGGCTCATGCCCGGCTTCTTTCAAAGCCTTACAGGCATGGCTACCGATATACCCGGCACCACCCATAACCAGAACTTTCATGTTCAAAACCCTCCGTTAGTAGCCAAAACCATGCAACAGGGGCGATTCATGTTTTTTCGCTGCATGAACCGCCCCTAGAATTTCCGGCCAAACAAATCTGATTTGATAACGGTTTATCAGCCCTGCTTACCGCTAAGATCGATCATACTGTTATCGCCGATATTCAAGCGTTGAAACTGACCGGTCAATTCTACCGAATCACCAACGATAGAGCCTTCGAGAACAGCGTTTTTAAGAATCGAATTTCGGTTGATTACCGAATCTCTTATGATCGAATCATTGATTTCGCAATGTCGGCCAATCGAGGCATAAGGCCCAATCACACTATGATTCACCCTGGCACTCGGATGAATGAAAACCGGCGGAATGATAACGCAACCTTCGATACAAACGTGACTAGACGTCGATCTTTCAAGCAAAAATCTGTTTGTCGCCAAAAGAGTTTCAGGTTTGCCGCAGTCAAGCCATTCTTCTATTTCAGGTGCGCCAAGTTTCATGCCGTCTTTGATCATCAGCTTGAAAACATCAGGCAAATAGAATTCTCCCTTAACGGTAAGCTTCATTTCTATAGCTTTTTTAATATAGTTCATGAAGGTTTTACCGTCTTTAAGGTAATAAAGACCAACCTGGGCCAGTTTACTGATCGGCTGATCAGGTTTTTCAACCATATCAACGATTACGCCGTCGTTCATTACATTGACACCGAATCTCTGATAGTTTTCAACTTCTTTCGAATAAATCAAACCATCAAGATCCTGGCAAAGTCTGGTAATGCGGGTCAAATCGGTTACGAACAAGGTATCGTTAAAAACTACCAGCACATCATCGCCGGCATTGATTCGGGGGTCAGCGAGCGAAACGGCATGGGCCGGGCCAAGCAGATCTTTTTGCGGAATATATGTTGCATTGAGATCAGGGTAGTTTTCGCGAACATATTCTTCGATTACATGGCCGTTTTCATCGGTAATGATGATGAATTCTTCTATCGGCAGCTTTTTCAGGCTGTCGATGACATGCTGAAGAACGGTTTTTCCGGCCACGGCCACCAACGATTTCGGTTTTGAAAAAGTATGCGGTCTTAAGCGGGTGCCCTTGCCGGCAACCGGTAACACTAGTTTCATTATTTCCTCCCAATGCCCTCGTAATCAAAACCAAGGGCCTGCATTTTTTTCGGTTCAAAAAGGTTTCGACCATCGATGATGATGGGATTTTTAAGCAAAGACTTGATACGATCAAGGTCAGGACGTCTGAATTCGTTCCATTCGGTTACAATCACCAGGGCATCGGCGCCATCGAGAACTTCGTAAGATTTTTTGCCGTAAGTTATCTTGTCGCCGAAAATCTTTCTGGCTTCATTCACGGCCTCAGGGTCATAAGCGACAACTTTTGCTCCTGCATCGATCAGGTTTTCGATAATGACAATCGATGGGGCTTCGCGCATATCATCGGTATTTGGTTTGAAAGCCAGACCCCAGACAGCAATGGTTTTGCCCTTGAGATCAGGAAATCTTTTCTGGATTTTGTTGAAAAGAACTCGCTTCTGCCGGTAATTCACGGCTTCTACCGCTTCGAGAATTTCGAGCTTGTAGCCATTTTCGCCACCGGTTCGAACCAGCGCCTGAACATCTTTGGGGAAACATGATCCGCCGTAGCCGGCACCCGGAAAGATGAATGAATAGCCGATTCTACTATCAGAACCGATACCCTGACGAACCTGTGAAATATCGACACCGAGTTTTTCGCAAAGATTGGCGATGTCGTTCATGAAAGAAATTTTGGTCGCCAACATAGCGTTGGCAGCATATTTGGTCATTTCAGCCGAAGCCACATCCATTATAAGAATTGGCTTGCCGGTTCTGACGAAAGGAGAATAAAGCTCTTTCATTATTTCACCGGTTCTGACGTCTTCGCAGCCAATAACGACCCGGTCGGGCTTCATGAAATCATCGATGGCATTTCCTTCTTTGAGAAATTCAGGATTACTGACCACGTCGAACTGAATTTTTTCGCCGCGTTTATCAAGTTCTTCCTGTATGGCTTCGCGAACTTTGTTGCCGGTTCCGACCGGAACAGTGGACTTATCAACGATGATTTTATACTCTTTCATGCATTTGCCGATGCCTCTGGCTACGGCAATCACGTGCTGAAGATCGGCTGAGCCGTCTTCTCCGGGGGGGGTTCCAACTGCAATAAAAAGAAGCAGCGATTTTTCGACGGCGTCTTCAAGTGAAGTGGTAAAGCTTAAACGTTCTTCTTCTACGTTTCGTTTAACCAGGCCTTCAAGACCAGGCTCATAAATCGGAATAATACCCTGCTTGAGGTCTTCTATTTTTTTTTCGTCTTTATCAACACAGATTACGTCGTTGCCAGACTCAGCAAAACAGGTTCCGGAAACCAGGCCTACGTATCCGGTTCCTATCATGGCAATTTTCATTTTTCTGTATCCTTTCTATATGCGCAGTTGAATTTTTTCATAACAGAGGCCATAATACCACTGAACCAATATTTTTCAAATTCTTTAAAGTCAGACGCAAAAATGTTCAGAATACTAGATAAATACATATTTCTACAGCTCGTTGGCCCGTTTCTTTTCGGCTTCTTTCTTTTCGTCACGATAATCGCCATCGACCCCCTGATGTCAGCTCTTCACAGCATCGTCAACGAAAACGTAAGTTTCTGGGTTATGTTCAGATGGTTTTTGAACCGGCTGCCGCAAGACATGGTTTTTACTTTTCCCATGTCGGTTCTATTATCGACTTTGCTGGTTTTCGGGCGCATGTCAAAAGACTCAGAAACGACCGCACTGCGGGCGGGCGGCATAAATTTTTATCGCATTCTTCTTCCGGTTCTGGTTTTTGCGCTGATCATAACGGCCATAAGCTTTTTTTTCAATGAATTCGTCGTACCCACTTCTAATCAGAACGCAAGAAACATAAAAAGATACGAGATAATGAAGCTGGTAGAGCCAGAGGCATCTGAGAACTCGATTATGAGGGTTTCTGACGGCGCCTTTGCATACGCCCGTAAGGTTTACGAAAAATCAGGAAAAATGGAAAAGGTGTTGCTCGAGTATTACGATGAATCAGGTAACCTCGATCGGCGGGTTTCTGCGACCACAGCAGAATGGAACGGCAAGAACTGGACTTTCAAGCAGGTTGTAGAGCAAAATTACCAGAACGAAAACGCTCTTGCATCGCCGACAAGCAGACCCGAGCTCGTTATTGCCGGCATTATCGAGAAGCCAGAAGATTTTGCCCGTCAGAGCAAGAAGCCCAACGAAATGAGTTACACAGAGTTAAAAGATCGCATCGACACCTATGAAAGAACGAAGTTCATGGATACGACAGCGCTAAGAGTCGAACTTGCCATGAAAACTTCTTTACCTTTCGCCAGCTTTTTCTTTGCGATAATTGGTGCGAGTTTCGGCCTTACCAACAGTCGCAGCGGCGCCTTTATCGGCTTTGGCGTCTCTATGCTGATCATATTTCTCTATTATGTACTGATGAGTTTGTTTACTGCCCTTGGAAAATCAGGTTATCTGCCCCCCATGCTGGCGGCCTGGGTTCAGAATATAATTTTTGCCTTTGCAGGATTTCACATTGTTTCGAAAATCAATCAGTAAATCAGCAGTTAGAAACTGTTTTATACTGTGCATGCTGCTTTTCTGCA
Source organism: Candidatus Ozemibacter sp. (assembly GCA_030446435.1). Classification (GTDB taxonomy): domain Bacteria; phylum Muiribacteriota; class Ozemobacteria; order Ozemobacterales; family Ozemobacteraceae; genus DYKG01. Next base: position 2,358 of record JASURT010000197.1, on the reverse strand, counting down.
GTGTCTTTTCTGACACCGCGCAGGCCAGAGTTTTCAAACCCATTCAGATTTTTATGCCAGGAAACTTTGCCGGCAAGGCTTTTGCATTGAATGAACAAAAAAAGCCAATTGCTGCCGGCTGCTGGAAAGCCCCTTCACTGCTTCGATCATTTTTACAAGACAAGACTAAAGAACAAATTGTACTGGGCTGCGGCAACGATTCGTCTATTTACTCGTTAACAAGCTTCATCACTGAAGGAAGCTGCGACCGTCAGCTTGTCGAGCTTTGTGAACCAATAGCCGCGGCGGTCGGCCCCGCTGATCTCATGATTTTTCGCAAGAACCACCTGAATGACGAGATACGCCGGCGGGTTCTTACCAATCTTGAATACCCGAATGATCACCAGATCTTTTTGCCATACAGGCAATTCAGCGCAGATTCCACCCGAATCTGGTTTTTCAATTTCATAGGTGCCGAAGGGTTCAGCATGCTTCCGCTTGATAATTGGGGGCAAATGGGCTTCGAGAGCCCTGCTCGAACGCTTCGTAGAAAGAACCTGGGCATTTCTGAAAATGATTTTACCCTGTCAATGGCCCACATGAACAAAACCGAATGTCAAAATCTGGCCCGCGAACTGAACCTCATACCCGGACATCATATAATCGTTCAGGTTCCTTACCCGGGCGAAGAAGCGGCTTTTTCCAGAACGGACATTTTGCGGGAAAACAAGGTGTTTTTCATCTCTTTAAGCGACGGGGCCGGGCGGCTTCCTCTTCTCTCAATTTTTCGGCGCAATCAGGGCTATCCGCGCATTTCATTGCGCATGCTTCCCTACGCAAAGTCAGACGGCAAAATTGCTTCTACGGTACCAGCCAACACTCAAATTGACCTGCAAAACAGGCTTTTTGAAACGCTGAATATGATTCCCACCACCATCAGGCCCTCTACAGCACCTTTCTGCTTCAAGCCAGAACTTCATGCGAGGCTGATCAACGAACAAATGCGTACAGACGTTTCCATGATTTTTGCACCCGAAGAAAAGTTTAAAACCGACAATGTGATTTCGCTTGCAGATTGCCTGTCAGCTTTCAGCAATGAAAAGCTTTTTCAGTTCAGAATTTCCGGCGAAAAACTTCAGCGTGCCATTGAAGAAATAATGGCCTGGAGAGGATCCAGAAATCCGGTTTTTGCGGGTTTGAATTTCAGCATGTTTGCAAACCGGCCCCAAAACATAAAAGTAGGCAGATTTGCACTGATGCCTCGCAAACTTTATAATATTTCAATAAACAGAGAAATGCTGGATTTCATAAAAAAACGGGACATTTTACCGCCAGACAGCGTTGAAGCCTATAAGGGCGACACCCTGTGGGACGTATGGAAAATTCAGCTGAAATCGCTTAAAATATTAGAAACGCATTTTTTTGAGCCCTGACAGGTTCAGGATTGGAAAACTATGAATACGAAAATAAATTCAGGACTTTTAAGATATGGCATTATTTTCGGCATCTTTTTGCTTCTTTCGACTGGCACGCTTATGGCCGCCAACGACAAGAAATACATTGAAGATCCTGAAATCACTGCCCAGATAGCGTCCGACCCTTCCATCATTCATTCTCAGCTGGTTAAATCGATGAACAAGATCGTCGAAAACCCCGCCACCCTTACCATAAACATTCATGAATACGACGCCGAGCATACCGCAAGAGGAAAGTTCAAAAAAATAGAAGTTTTTACCTCAAGAGGTATGGTAGACAATCTCATACTTGAAAAAGCCGAAATTGAATTCGAAGATGTTTTGCTTGATACCAGCAAGCTTCTCAAAGAAGAAAAAATTGACCCGGTCGAAATGAAAAATATCAATATGCACGTGGTCATCAAAGAATCTGATCTGAACAATTTTCTCGAAGCAAAAAGCAAATCTATTAAGGTCAACAATCCCCGAGTTGACATGAAAAACGGCTCGATCGAGCTTTCCGGCTCGGCGAAATATGGATTTGCGAAAGTAAAGTTCTGGGCGACCGGCAAATTTAACATTGAAAACTCAAAAGAGATCTGGTTCCACGCCCGGCGCATGAAAATCAATCACATGGCCATGCCCAGATCATTTACCGGAATGATAGTCAGAAAAATCAACCCGGTGTTTGATCTTGATAAATTCCCCTTCAAATTAACTCTTAACGAAATTAGAATCGAAAATAACACGATGATTTTCACATCTTATCGAAAGGGTACAAAGCAGTAATTTACTTTTACCAAGGTAAAAGGTAAAATAATGAAAAACTCACAGGAGGCAATATGAGGAAAGTTTGTTTAATTCTTCTTGGTCTGTTACTCGCGTTCGCAGGGAACGCTTATGCTGCCGACATCAATGATGTAAG
>JASURT010000196.1 GCA_030446435.1 Candidatus Ozemibacter sp. | reverse complement strand
TGGACCAAAAGTCCTTATGACGACGATCCTCGTGCAAAGTACAAAGAAGTAAAAACAGCCGGCGATCTATATTTAAAAGTGTTCGGCGACGCTTCGACAGTCGAACGTACCAGCCTCGACAATCGTGCAACCAAAAGCGGTGTGGGAATCGAAACCGCATACGAAATAGCTGAAGATGTGTGTTTGCGTCTAAATGATTATTACCGAAGGGTTGACTGGCGAAACGAATCCGGCGCGAATTTTTTTTACGATCATTTTGCCAACACACTTTTGCTTGAAGCAACCTGGGAATACAACGAAAACATTTCGCAGACAATTTCCTTCATGAATGAAAATGTGAAAAATATAAATTTTGCCTCAGAAAATTTTACGACGAATACTTTGAAGTTCGAAGGTTTCTATTCATTTGGCCGCTCACTTGCCAGCGTCTTACTGCAGGGAATGAGACGGCGATTTGATGAAAGCAGAACCTTTTATCCTGATGAAGACGAGCTTAAGGTTGCTGCCGGCTATGATTATCTTATCACTGACCAGCTAAAGTTCAGGCTGCGAAGCGAATATTTCGATAAAGACTACCTTGATTTCGAAGATTCTTATTGGTCATCATACAGTCGCAATTCATGGCGCGCCGGCCTCGAAAAGATTTTGTCGGCGAACCATTCACTTGAAATTGCCTATCAGGAAAATTCTGAAAGACACAAAATCTATGATGGCAACAATATCGAAGAAAAGAGTCTCAATCTCAGCTGGCTGATGCATTTCTAGGCCAGACAAATTTACCCGCTGTTTTTGTTGTGGTCGCTTAACGTATGTGATACAATTAGGCAGCTTATGTTTGCCATAGCCTTTATGGGAGTAATCATGCACGAGCTGCCTAAACAGCAGCTTCAGGCATTATCTGCGGCCATAAAAACAGCCGCTGGAGTTAACTCTATTGTCGTTTGTAACGCGAATGGAGTCTTTTCTTCAGCACCGCGACTGGCAACACAGGTTGAATTGCTCTTTGACAGTGGAATCGAGTTGGTTTTTCTTGGCGAGCAGGCCATAGCACGCAGTTCAGGCAGAAACGAAATTGAAAAAGACGACCTGCCAATTTTGCGGCCGTTGAACCTGCATCCCGAGATTCCAGGCACCGGTGCAAAACTGATTGAAATTGGTGAAGATAAAATCTGGATGCTCAGCGTTGCTGATCAGAGTTACAAAACTCCGGTCGGGGTGGCGCACGAATGTCTTGATGAATTTTTTGGCAACAAAAAAGACAACTTTCCCGTATTAATTAGTGTGAACGGTAAAGACCTGGATTATAAAAAAGCCCTCTCCTGGAAATACTCAAATCTGGGCTTCTCGGTTGCAGTAATAGGTACCGGGTTGAATTTCAGGAGTGGTGATGCCCTGGTAGACGGCAACGGGAACCTGTTTCTCGCCGATATCGGAGCGGTGGCGGCAAAGAATGCCATCGCCGGAGTTTCTCCGGAAAACTGGTGGAAAAAACATGTTCAGCATGTGCCGGTGCCTATGCTGCCCGATAATTCTCCGGTTAACGCAGATTACAGCTTGTTTTTCTACGAAAAAGGGCGAATAACAAAAGTTTGCAGAGACGTAGTCAGATTATGAATACTCGAATTTCACTGAATTTGTACATATTGTTGGATTTAAGGAGATAGCTGCCGAGTGGCTGAAAATAGTAAAAGTTCGTATCAGCAACTCCTTTTTGATGCGCAGAAGGGTATTCTTGCCAGTGGCAAGAATACTGACGATATTCTTAAAATTCTCAGTAAAACCGTTTGCGATCTGTATGGCCGCGAAGGCTTCGGTCTGATTTTCTACGACGCTTCGGCTCAGCAGTCAAGAATTCGCTTTAACAAAGGCTTCAAAGAAAAGTCGTTGAATTTCTTTTGCCAGGAACTCACCCGGCACAAGCTTGAACGGTTGCAAATCGAAGCCAGAGTCATTGCCGACGAAAACGGCGACAGCCACCTGGTTATTCCGGTCGGTGAGGCCGACGCGCCATTTGGGCTGATGATTCTTATCGATGAACCACTTGAAGATAAGAACGCTCTGGATGAATTTCGGGCTTTGGCTACAAATGCTATCAGCACCTTTCTTGAAGTTGATCTGGTCAAGCTGCAAATGGAAGAAATGGCGGCCTTGCTCGAAGTTGGTCGGGTTGTCAGCTCGACTCTTGATTTAAAAGAGCTGTTGACCAAAATCATGAATACCGCAACCCAGGTTATGCGTTGCGAAACTTCGACAGTTTATCTTATCGACGAACAGACTAACGAGCTGTATTTTCATCTGGTACAGGGTGACCCGAATGTTGGGGCCAAACTCCAGGAAATACGCCTGCCGATGGGTACAGGGCTCGCCGGTTGGTGTGCCCAGAATAATGCCACGGTAATGGTGCCCGACACCGAAAAGGATCCGCGATTTTTCAAAGGTGCCGATAAAAAATCAGGTTTCGTCACCAGGTCGATGATTTGTGTTCCGATGCGCCTGAAAGATAAGGTCATTGGTGTGTTACAGGTATTGAACCGCACCGGCGATATTCCTTTCAACGAACACGACGTTGAAATGCTGGAAAATGTCGCGAATCAGGCTGTTTCAGCGATAGAAAACGCCAGGTTGTATGAAAATATTCAGAAAGTTTATCTTTCTACGATCGAAGTTCTTGCCACTGCAATCGATGCCAAAGACCCATATACTCAGGGCCATTCGCGCAGAGTGACCCAGTATTCTGTGGCGATTGCCGAAGAACTGAACATGACCAGAAAAGAAATCGAAAATGTCAGATACGCAGGTTTGCTTCACGATGTGGGTAAAATCGGGATCAAAGACAGCATCATCAGAAAACCCGGCCGCTTGACTGACGAAGAATATGCAATCATTAAAAAGCATCCGGCTATCGGGGCCAAAATACTTCGCCCGGTTGATTTTCTCGCAGATAAGATTCCAGGCGTACTCCATCATCATGAATACTATGATGGTCGCGGCTACCCGGACCATCTTACCGGTGAAACCATACCGCTCGATGGGCGAATAATCTGTGTCGCCGATGCTTTTGACGCGATGACGACCAATCGTCCCTACAGAAAAGGCCTTACCGTAAAAACTGCGATCGGCGAGCTTAAAAAATTCTCGGGAAAACAGTTCGACCCACTTTGTGTCGAGGCCTTTTTGCGAGCTTTTGACAAAAAGCTGTTTCAGTATTTTGAAAAGGTTGATGGCACAGATGATATGGTCTTGAAAGATGACGAACAAGATGCCAAAGATCCAGCCGATGGAATTCATGGCGAGCTTGAAAGTCAGCCATACCCACCAATGGCGGCTCACGAGCACAAGACATCTGAAAAGAAAGAAAAAGCCGACAGTAAGCCTGAAAAGCTTGAAAGTCAGCCTTATCCACCGGTTGTGCCCTCTCATGCTGAACCTGACAAGCCATCTTCTCAGCCATTTCCTCCCATTTCTCCAGAGGATGACGAAAAGAAAAACTGATAGCAGGGTTTGGTTTCAGGCTTTCCTTGGTTCCGGGATCCGGCTAATTAGCTCTGTATAACCCTTAATCTTGGGTGTTCACCTGAATTTTCGCGAGTTTCTTTGCTGACGTTGTCGCCATGAACCATATCCCGGTTCGGTGAAAAAGAAGGTACAATAGTCTGCAGCAACTTGATGATTTTATGGCGTTTGCCTTCTCTTGCCGCCGTTTCAAGCTTGTCAACCATCTCGCATAGCTCTTTTTCGTTTACTTCTTCCGGCCTGGCGATAAAAATTTTGCTGTTTCTCGTGGCGGTAATGCCCTCAGAGGCAGTTAGAAGTTCTTCAAACAGCTTTTCTCCGGGTCTGATGCCGGTGAAGCGAATTTCGATGTCTTTGCCGACTTCGAGACCGGCAAGACGAATAAGATCTTCGGCGAGATCGACGATTCTTACCGGGTCACCCATGTCGAGTATGAATACTTCGCCGCCTTTTCCATAAGCGCCGGCCTGAATAACCAGCTTGCTGGCCTCTGGTATGGTCATGAAATAGCGAATCATCTTCGGATGTGTGATGGTGATCGGGCCCCCATCTTCGATTTGCTGTTTAAAAAGCGGAATTACGCTGCCGCGGCTTCCCAGAACGTTACCGAAGCGAACTGCTACGAATCTGGTAGAGCTTCTTTTGGCATAACCCTTGAGAATTTTCTCTGCGACTCTTTTGGTAGTGCCCATGACTGAAGTCGGGTTAACTGCCTTGTCGGTCGAAATCATGACAAATCTTTCGATTTTGTTTTCGTGGGCTGCGTCTACAAGGTTGCGCGTGCCGATAACATTGTTCTTGATGGCTTCTTCAGGGTTTATTTCCATCATGGGAACATGCTTGTGGGCCGCAGCATGAAAAACGATCTGGGGTGTGTGTGCCTTGAATATCTGGCCGATTTTGACCCTGTCCTGAATATCTGCAATGATCGGAATAAGCACGGTGTTGCCGAGCTCAGGACTTTTGGCCAGACGTTGCTGGCTTGAATAGATGCTGTTTTCGCCATGACCCAGCAGCAGAAGAATGCTGGGTTGAAATGGCAGAATCTGTTTGCAGATTTCGCTGCCGATACTGCCACCCGCGCCGGTAACCAAAACGGTTTTGCCGGTAATGTATGCGGCGATTTCAGCCAGGTTGATCTCTGCCGGTGGTCTTCGTAAAAGATCTTCGATGGCAATGTCGCGCAGCTGAAGGCTGACAAGCTTGCCGCCAATAAGGTCCTGAAGACCAGGAAGGGTTTTGAATCTGACCCGGGAATTCTGGCATAGCTTGACGATACGCCTCAGTTCATTTCCAGAAGCCGATGGAATGGCGATAATTAGCTCGTCGACGCGGTGGTTGCGTACAATGTTGTCTGTTTGTTCGCAGTTACCCAATACCGGGCACCCATGTATGATCTGCCCAAGCTTTTTGGGGTCGTCGTCAACCAGGCCAACGACACTGATCGGCAAATTGAAATTTCTTTTAATTTCGCGCAGAACACTCTCGCCACCCTGGCCGGCACCAACGATAAGCACTCTTTTAGGCGATTCGTTTGTCTTGTTGAACAGCCAGTTTCTTACAGGGGTAAGCTCTGCCATATTAAGAATAATTCTTGGCGCTATGCGGCTTGAACCGATAAGAATAAGGCTCAGCATCCAGTCGATGATGAAAACTGCGCTGAGATAGGGAAAACTTTCGAGAAAATAAACTGATGATAATTTCAGCATCGAACAGCCGGTTACTGCGGTGAAAACAGCCACCATATCGGCGATCGATGTAAAACGCAGGGTTCGGTTATAAAGGCCCATTGCCCAGAAGCTGATGATACAGACCGGAATCAAAATCGGAATCATCATCAGAAGATAATGAATGTGCTGCGGGTCAAGCTTGTCGAATTTCAGCCAGATAGCTGCGACCAGCGAGAAAGAAATACAGATTATATCAGTCAGAAGAAAAATAATTTTTCTTATGGGCGTCATCTTTTTGTGTACCCTTCAGTTCCTCTTAAACGCAATGTAGGAGAAGATATTAGCATAACACCCCTGAAATGTCGACTGTTTTGTCTTGTACCTTAACCATTAGCATTAAATTTATAAAGAAAAAGCTCTGTTTCGCCGATTAGTAGTAGAGATAAAATGAACATCAAGGCAGACAGATCAGAATTGGCCGGCCAGATAGGTTGCTGTTGCCCGTTTTGTGCGGCAGCGAATCTTCTTGATGCCAATTTTTGCGGCAATTGCGGCAAGAGAATTTCGCAAAGAGACCTGGTCCAGCAGAAAACTAAAGCCCACTGTCTTAAATTGAAAAAAATTCTGCTTTCGGCATTCAGAATTTTGCGTTCGGGCGCAAAAAACTTTTTTCGCCAGACTGCTCGCACTCTGAGCCGATTAAAAAAAATCAAAATTCGCTACCGTTCGAATCTGACCATGAAAACGAGGATTGTAAGCGCGCTCATAAGCTGCTTTTTGCTGGCCTTTCTCGGAACCTGGTTCATCTTACGAGTTAATGCCGGTGTAGCTGTTGCAGATGGCCCTTTCGCCGATGTACCACTCGATCATCCTCTTTATACCGAATGCCGAGAGCTGCTGAGGCTAGATGGCTGCAGAATAAAAGACCTTAAATTCGCCCCATATGAGATGATCGATAAAGACAGCCTGAACCAGGCGCTTCTGGCGGCTATTCGTTACAATCGTCTCGACCTCAAAGAAGATATGCTCTTTGCTGCTGATTTACCTGATTCAAAAGGGGTTTACCAACATTTTTCACGGCTGGCGCAGGCGAGTGGTCGAAAAAATCGCTTCGATAGCATTGAACCATATCGTTTTGATGACCAGACCAGATTCAATATCTACTCTTTAATCGAAACAATCTTCCTGGAAAAAAGACATGAAAATTAGAATCTTCTCGAATCTGCAGATTGCCATTTTGCTCTTTCTGGTTGGAATCGGCCTGGCGCGAGCGTCATACCGAAGCTTGTGGCATATTGACAGTTTCAGCCTGAAGTCTGAGGCCGGCCAAACCTGCATCAAACTTTCGACGCCAATTCAGGT
>JASURT010000195.1 GCA_030446435.1 Candidatus Ozemibacter sp. | reverse complement strand
AGAAAAATCTCGCCTCGAATCTAATAGGCTTTACCGGAACCGACAAGCACGGCCTAGAAGGACTCGAATACCTTTATGATAAAACTTTGCGCGGCTACCCGGGCCTGGCAGTACAAGAAGATATAAGCATCAGCGACAGCGGCCCCGCCAAAATGCGCATCGTTACCCCTCCCATGGGTGGCAGCAATATTAATCTGACCATCGATGCTTTTGTTCAGCATACTCTTGAAACAGAAATCGCACATCTGATGGAAAAATATGACCCAATCGATGTTACAGCCATTGCCATGGATCCAAAAACAGGTGAAATACTCGGAATGGCCTGTATGCCAAACTACGATCCGAACGATTTTTCCAGCAGCAAACCTGAACAGCGAAGAAACAGACCGGTAACCGACAGCTTCGAACCTGGCTCATGTATGAAAATTTTCGCGATTGCAAGTGCGATCGAAGCCGGCAAAGCAGATCACGGCACGAGATTTTACTGTCGGGGTTACGGCGAAATCGATGGCCGAAGAATCAAATGCCATGGGGCTCATGGTCTGGTCACAATGGATGAAGCCATTGCAGAATCTTGCAATGCCGCAATGGCCCAGGTTTCTCAAATGATTGAACCGGGTGAGCTTTATCGAACTTACAAAAAACTCGGCTTTGGAGACCCGACCGGAATAGAGGCCCCGGGAGAAATCAATGGCATTCTGAACCCACCTTCACGATGGTCAAGCTTTTCGGCTGCATCACTTTGCTTTGGCCAGGAACTCACTACCACAGCGATTCAGCTGGCAACTGCATATTCTGCCATAGCCAACGGAGGAGTACTTGTAAAACCCCATCTGGTAAAACGAATTTCCTCGCCCGATCAAGATATCAGCCAATCTACCGAAACCGTCGAAGTTCGCCGGGTCATGTCGCCCGACACTTCCAAGTGGTTAAGAAGAATGCTTCTGGGCGTTGTTGAAACCGGCACCGGAAAATCTGCATGGCTTGAAGACTATACAATTGGCGGCAAAACCAGCACCGCACAGAAAGCAAACCCGAAAGGCGGTTATTTCAACGACAAGGTTGTAACTTCGTTTATCGGCATGTCCCCGGCATTAAACCCCAGAGTAGTCTTATACGTTGGTGTTAACGAGCCAAAAGGCGACGAAAGAACCCTCTACGGGGGAAAAGTTGCCGCACCAACTTTTGCCAGAATTCTTGACAGGGTTTTGAAGCATTTAAAAGTTCCGCCTGATCGAACTTCGACCATAGCCGCCCGTCAAGAGCAACTGAAAAAGATTACACCATCCTCGAAACAGGAAATAATAAAGCTTCCCAACAAACTCAACGAACCTAAAGAAATTCAGATTTCTCAGGCAGAACTTTCTTCAGAAGGCGTTCCTGACCTGAAAGGCAAATCTTTGCGCCAGGCAATCAGAACTCTGAACAAGCTTGGTCTGAAGGGAATATTTGAAGGAAACGGAGTTGTAATTGATCAATCGCCGGCCCCGGGAACTCCACCACCAGATTCCAAAATACTTTTAGTAACCCTTTCACCTGATTCCGTTCAGTAAAAAAAACTATTTATAAAGCAGTAAAAACCTGATAAAATCCATAGTCTGAAAGAGAAAATCAAATAACACTATTGGGAGTTGCCCAGATGAAAACACTTCGCAGCATTTTACCATCCAACGTCTTATCAACGACGGGTGTTCTTGATATCGAAATCTCTGGTGTCGCTTTCGATTCAAGACAAATACACAAAGGTTACCTCTTTTGCGCTTTAAATGGGCACAACATCGATGGCAGTGCTTTTATTTTCGATGCAATCGAAAGAGGAGCTGCGGCAATCGTTACAGAAGCCTCGCGAAAAAATATAGAAGTGCCTGTAGTTAAAGTCGACAACGCAAGAAAAGCGCTTTCTCAAATTTCGAAACAATTTTACGATGACCCATCGGCCAAAATCAAACTTCTTGGCATTACAGGCACAAAGGGTAAAACCACAATTACCTATCTGACTCAAAGTATTCTTCGCAAAGCATTCGAAAAAGCTTTCAGAATTGGCACCGTCGAATACGACATGGAATTTGAAACAATTCAGGCCAATAACACCACCCCCGAGTCTCAGGTGGTTTTTTCGATGCTCGATCAGGCCTTGAAAAACGGGATCAAACATGGAATTATGGAAGTCAGCTCACACGCCCTCAAAACCTGGCGGGTAGAAGACATTTCATTTTCGGTTGCCGGTTTTACCAACCTGAGCCTCGAGCACACCGAGTTTCATCCGAGCATGGATGATTATTTCGACACAAAAAAGCGCTTGTTCACTGAATTGGCAAAAGCAGATAAACCATCGGTAATAGGCATCGACAACGATTACGGACAAAAGCTGGCAGGCGAGCTGAAAAAGCTTGGCAAGCAGGTCTTCACCGTTTCAGTTCACAACAGCGAAGCCGATTTTTACAGCAGCAATCAAAAAATGACCGGCCTTTACAGCGATTTTGAAATCTGCAACCAGAACGAAAAACACAAATGCAGAATCAACCTGGCCGGAGAATTCAATATTTTTAACGCCTTAATGGCCGCAGCCATGTGTCGCATGGTAAACGCTGACTGGACAGCAATCACCGAAGGAATTTCGTCGTTAAAAAACGTTCCAGGGCGCTTTGAATCAATAAAAAACGAAGCTGGAATCAACGTCATCGTCGATTATGCTCATAGTCCTTCAGCCCTGGAAAATGTTTTAAAAACCGTCAGACCCATTACGCGAAACAAGGTATTCGCCGTATTCGGCTGCGGCGGCAACCGTTCACAGGAAAAGCGACCGGTAATGGGCAGAATTGCCTATGACAATGCTGATGTTGTCGTGGTTACAAGTGACAATCCAAGAAAAGAACCACCCGACTCTATCATTGAACAGATAATGGGTGGAATTCCACAAAACGTGGCCACAGAAAAAACCATAATCAAAGAAGCTGACCGAAAGCTTGCGATTTTACAGGCCCTAAAAATGGCCAAAGCCGGTGACACAGTTGTAATAGCCGGAAAAGGACACGAAACCGGTCAGTATTTCGCCGACAAAACAATTCCATTCGACGACCGCGAAGTGGCCAGAAGTTTTTTCAAGGTTGAACAAGATGAAAAGTGAATGGAATGCAGAGCTGATCGCGAAAATCTGCGATGGCCGCATTCTTAATCCAGGCTTAAAGGAAGTTACCGGTTTCAGCACCGATACCAGAACCATTTCCAGTGGCAATGTGTATATTGCACTTTCCGGAGAGAATTTCAACGGCCACGCTTTCGCCCAGATGGCAATAAAAAAGCAGGCAGCCGGTCTTATAGTTTCTGAAAATATTGAATTTGAAGAAAACTGCGAAGCTTTTGTGGTTAAAGTTAATGATTGTCTTGAAGCGCTTCAACAATGCGCCCACCACTATCGAAAAAATCACCGGGGCTTTTTTATTGGTGTTACGGGTAGCAACGGCAAAACCACCACCAGGGCCATGTTGCATCATCTATTGTCAGAGAAACACCGTTGCAGTGCGACAGAAGGCAATCTGAACAATCACATAGGCTTACCTCTGACTATTCTAAGCACTCCTGAGGATGCTGAATACGTGGTTCTCGAGATGGGCATGAACCACAGCGGCGAAATCAGAGAACTCTGTCGCATCGCGAAACCAGATGCAGCACTTGTCAGCAATATTGGCCCGGCCCACATAGGTATCCTTGGTAGCCTTGAAAACATTGCTGCCGCCAAGGCAGAGATTTTCGAGCTGTTGCCACCTGATTCTCAGGCCGTTGCACCTTCTGACAACCAGTTTTACGAACTTTTTCGTTCTGTGGCAGGTGAAAGCCTGAAAACCTTCGGGCAAACCAATTCACCCGACTACCTGATAGAAAATATTGAAATGACCGAAAGCAACACTTCATTCAATTTTTCTTATCAAGACATGACTATAAAGTGCATGCTTCCACTCATCGGCCGCCACAATGCTTTTAACGCAGCTGCCGCGCTGGCTCTTTACCATTCCCTGGGCTTCGACATTAGCTCCGGGGCAAAGAGAATGCAAAGCTTTGCCGCTGTTAATGCGAGAATGGAGAAAGTCGTCAAAGACGGCATAAATATTCTTCTTGATTGCTACAACGCCAATCCCGGCTCTACAAGCGAAGCTGTTAAGTATCTTTCGATATGCAGCAAACCAAGAATCGCGGTTCTTGGCGACATGAAAGAACTCGGAGACATGTCGTTCGAACTTCATCGCCAGGTCGGAAAGCTGGTTGGTGAACTTGGCCCAGAAGTATTGCTGACTGTTGGCACTGAAGCTGAAGCCATCGCCGAGGCAGCAATAGAAGCCGGAATGCGACAAGAATCTGTTCTAGCTCTAAATTCTAATGAAGAAGCAGCCGAACTATTAAAGAGGGAAATGAAAACTGGTGCAACTGTTCTCTTCAAAGCCAGCCGTGGCATGCACTTCGAAAAAATCGTTCGAAGCATCTGGCCGGAATTAGCTGAAGATCTGCACTAAAGACACTGCAGGAGGTTTTTCTTGTTCAGCTCAATTTTTGCGCCGCTTTCAATCAGAATAATCTTTTCGATCGTTACCTCATTTTTACTTTCGATGATTATTGCACCGAGAGTAATATCTAACCTCAAATCAAGGCAAATTGGTCAGACTGTTCGCGAAGAAGGGGTAAAAGAGCACCTTAAGAAGACTGGTGTTCCGACCATGGGTGGCATAATTATCCTGATTCCGCTTATGGTAACCACGATTCTCTGGACCAAACTGAACCCATTCGTGATAATCGCTTTGCTCACCACTGCTGGAATGGGCTTTATCGGTTTTTTTGACGATATTACAAAAGTCGTGAAAGCCAGATCTCTGGGGTTGACTGCACGACAGAAACTGCTGGGCCAGATTTTGGTTGGTCTTGGAGCGGCTCTGGCGATGATTTATTATCCGGAGCTCAGATTTGAACTGACTTTACCCGGAGAAGGCTCTCCCACCGTTCAAATGCCTGCCACCGTAACACAAGTTCCAGTGATCGGCGCATTTGATCTTGGCTGGTTTTACATTCCCTTCGTTATCGCTGTTATAGTCGGGGCAACCAATGCGGTAAACCTGACAGATGGTCTCGATGGCCTGGCTGCAGGAACCATGACCGTTGCAGCCAATCCCTTTCTGTTATTTTCGTATGTATGCGGCCATATCATCTTTGCCAAACATCTTGGTGTTCTTTATATTGCCGGCTCCGGCGAACTGGCAGTCATGAGCGCTTCTATCGTGGGTGGCTGCCTGGGCTTTTTGTGGCACAATGCTCATCCGGCAGCAGTTTTCATGGGCGACACCGGCTCTCTTGCCCTGGGTGGCGCTCTTGCATCGATAGCGGTCTGCACAAAAACTGAAATCTTTCTGGCCATCGTTGGCGGAATTTTCGTTCTCGAAGCCTTGTCGGTAATGCTTCAAGTCAGCTACTTCAAGATTACCAAAGGAAAGCGAATTTTTCGCATGAGCCCGATTCACCACCATTTCGAACTTTGCGGCTGGGCCGAAGAAAAGGTAGTTATCAGATTCTGGATTGTTGGAATCATGATGGCGCTTATCGGCCTTACATTGTTTGCGGCAAGACTGGTTGCTGTTTAACGGGAAAAAAAAGCCCCGGTTAGGCACCGGGGAAAAGCAATTGGGATGTTATGAACAAAACAAATCAGCGATAGTAGATACTAAGCTGAATGTCAGTCATCCGAATATCAACGAAATCCAGATTTTTTCCAGCAAGGAAATATGCGGTGCTGGGGTTGTTTCTTATCATTTCGGTTACATCTACGGTATATTCTGAACCGGCATCGCTGGCATAGAAGAGGCCCAATGCATTACCAAGAGTAGCTGTATTACCGACCCACCATGAGCCCAGATCGGTTTCGGCGCTAACCTGCTGAATCACACCAAGATAGGTTTCAAAATGAGCCGCGCCAGGAACACGATACTGACCGGTAAACTTAACTTCAGCCTTAGTGAAGGCCAAGCTGACAAAATCAATCTGAACCGGTGTTTCAAGTGCTACTTCTCCGTAGGTTGCATTCGCGTCTGCGTAAGGAAAGTATTCTGAGAACCAGCCGGTGTTGGCGACGGTACTTCTGATGATGGCCGGGTTCATCTGAACCACAGCGGTAGTTACCTGTCCAGCTACGACTTCGAACTGAAAGCTGTAGTCAAGATAGTCAGGGTGAGAAGCTTTCAGGGTATAGACCCCTGCCGGTACCTGAGTGAAGCTGAATGAACCATCAGCCGCAGTCACAGCCGAGAAGCTGGTGCCTTCAAGAGCGACATTGATGCCTGAAAGAAGGCTTGCATCGACAAAGCTTTCAACATGACCGTTAAGATCACCATCGGTTATCGCTGGATCAACGGGCTTCAATTCGAGAGATGAAGAAATTTTGACTATGGGTATCAGCATGTAGGAATTTTTCTTGAAGACCTTCCAGTGAACGATTCTATGCATGAATTTAATCTTGAGGTTAGTGGTATAACCTTCTTTAATTTCGAACTTACCAAAGAAACGAACTTTTCTTGAAGGAACGAACATGCTGTGAGT
>JASURT010000194.1 GCA_030446435.1 Candidatus Ozemibacter sp. | reverse complement strand
GTATGATCAAGGCCAGCGGCTCAGAAATCGACAAAAGATTTTTCAGCGGATTTATCAACTATATCAACGGCGACCACAAGGTAGCTCGCGATCAGATTCAACACCTGTTGCCCAGGCTGGTCGGCTCTGAACTTGAAAACGACGCGAAAAGAATCCTGCGCGAGTGTGAATTACTCGACCAGCAGGAAAAAGACTACCAGGGGTATCTTGCTCGACTTGAACGTCAGAAAAGACTTCAGCAACAAGCACTTTTGCAGGCATCTTCGCAACAAAGCAGAGAGATAGAAAGCGAAACCGAGGCCGAAATCGTCAAGAGAAAAGCCATGACCAACCCCGATGATCTTCGCCTGCAATATACTGCCGGGTTACAGCTGGCCCGTCTTGGTCAGATCGAAGACGCCAAAAGATTTCTTGAAAACGCTTTGAGATTGAACCCGAATGTACTTGAAGTGAATTATTCAATGGCAAAAATTCTCATGTTTCAGGAAAACAATCGCCGGGCCAGAGAATACCTTGACCGCGCACTCAAGACCAACCCTAATAACAGCCAGGCCCTTTCGATGTCGGCAGCCCTTCATCTTAAAGAGCGTGACTTTTCAAGAGCTCAGTCAGATGCTGAAGGAGCCCTGAAAGCTAACCCCAATAATGGTGAAGCAAGGTTGGTATTAGCCGAAATTGCGATGCGCAACAATGACTTTCGTCTGGCCCTGAAAGAGATAAACCGTGGTCTCGAGGTCGAGAAAGACCAGGAACGACGGCAAAAGCTTATGCGAATGAAAAAGAATTTACCTTATTGATTATCAGGGCTTTTTAATTTTATCCCAGTATTTATCAAGCTCTTCAAGAGTTTTGCCGGCAAACCCGCCATCTTCTTCGACCAGATCCTCGACCTGCTCAAATCGTCTGACGAACTTTTCAGATGCTTTTCTCAGACAGTTTTCAGCATCGATTCCCTGAAGTCTGGTTACGTTTATCACTGAGAATAAAAGATCTCCGATTTCTTCTTCAAATTTGCCCGGTTCACAGTCTTCTTTTTCAATCAGCTGACTGACTTCCTCGGTTTCTTCCTGAATCTTTTTAAATGCTTCTTTGTGATTGGGAAAATCGAAACCAACGCCGGCGGCTTCGTTTTGAACCTTTTCGGTCAATCTGATGGCAGAAGGAAACTTCAACGCTTCTTTCATACGATTTGAAATTTTGCCCCGGTGCGCCTTTTCTTTTTTCTTCAGCTCGCCCCACATTTCAAGAACTTTTTCCGGGTCAATACCTTTTTCCGCATCTCCGAATACGTGCGGATGCCTTGATACCAGCTTGTCTGAAATACCTGCCGCAACTTCAGCCAGAGTAAAAGTGCCCTGCTCCATGCCGATCTGAGAATTGAAAACGATAAGCATCAAAAGGTCGCCCAGCTCTTCGACAATGTGAAGAGTATCTTCACTGTTGATCGCTTCGATTACTTCTTCTGATTCTTCTTTTATATATTTTGCCAGACTTGAATGGGTTTGTTTGCGGTCCCATGAACAGCCATCGGGACTGCGCAGCTTTTCCATTATTTCAACAAGTCTAAGAAGTTCTTTGGCAATCAGTTCTTTGTCATTTTTCATTATCATTTTCCATTTTCATTTTATTTACAAGCTTTTCGAGTTCTTCTGAATTTTGTACCACAAAATCTGCCAGTTCAAGATATTTTTCGCGCCGCGAATGAAACAGCTTTTCCAGACCCGCCTGGTCTAACGAAGCTGCGACCGGTCGGGTGGAAATTTCAACAAGAATTCGTTGCTGCACCAGGGCAAACTCAGTATCAAGAAAAACGACAGGGTGCTCAGAGATTGAACTGATATTTAATTGATTCAATAATAATCCACCGCCGGTAGAGATTATCGCATCTGATGAATCAGACTTGAGAATTGATGTGAAAACCTCGTTTTCGATACGCCTGAATTCGGGTTCACCGAACTTTGAAAAAATTTCGGCGATATTTAAACCCATACGCTTTGAAATCAGTTCATCGGTATCGATGAACTTCAGGTTTGTTTTTGCCGCGACCAGGCTGCCGGCCGTGGTCTTACCAGATGCCATGAAGCCAGTAAGTAAAATTGAATGCATTTAAAAAGCTCTTTCGCGAAAAAACAAGAAGCCGCCTCTTAAGAGACAGCTTCCTGAATTAGATCGATTTCAAAATTTTCAGCGAACCGGAACAACTCCTGAAGGCATTACGGGCATACCCTGAACGCTCTGACCACCAACCGGAATTTCGGGTTTGATCGGAGGCACAAAACCTGAACCGTTAGGATTTCCGAAGCCATTGTTGAAACCATTTGTATTGTATCCGCCATTGTAACCACCAGTGTTTGGCAAGTTACCTGAAGATGCACCCAAAACGTTTCTGATAATTACCATAAGCTGCTGAATTCTTTGCTCAACTGCTCTGCGTTCGTTCATTACCAGATAAAATTTAATCTTGCTGATACGTTTATCGATTTCACCGATCAAAAGATCGTATGCCGGATCAAGATTGGCTTTTCGCAGGGCTGACTGAGAATTGTTAAGATGACCGATGGCAGAAACGTTATCCATAATCGACTGATTCATAGAGGTTCGGCACATCTGAAGATCAGAATGTACGAGCCACAGCAGAGCAACTACTGCCTGGTCGTTAGGATCAACTTTCATCGCGCTGAGGTTTCCTGCAGACAATGGTGCAGAAGCAAACAAAAGGACTGCCAGAATCCCGATAATAATCTTTTTCATTGATAATTCCTCCGGAATTGAAAACTTACTAGTTAAATATAACATTTATTCAGCAAACCCGTAAGGGTACAGCAAAAATTTCTTCTGTTTTTTCGTGATTTCGGTTATTTTATTATTAAAGAATCATTCAAATTACTGAGGTAAAAATATTAACAACCGCGCGGGAAAAATCAAGACAAGAATATTTGCATTGCTGCTACTGGTTTTCAGTTGCGGAATGCTTATTTCTGCCTTTCGCTCTCTGGGCCGTGAATTCTCGGGAATAGTCGTTCGCAAGAATTCTTCTCAGGGAGTAACTTCAACGCAATACTGGCTGTTTCTGATACCAGAATCAGAAATTGAAACCAGATCCGGTTCTGAAGCCATCATCAATGCCTTGATCGATGACCCGCAAAGCAACCTTTCAGACACAGACCTTCTGTATCAGCGAGTCGGAGTTTCTTCGGTGGTTTACACAGAAGCACAGAATCTGACTAAGGTCGAAAAGAATGCTTTTTCGCCATTCATAAGCGTTCAGTCAAGAACCTTTATTGATCTGGGTATTAATTGGTTTATCTTTGGTCTTGCCGGAATACTGCTATCTGTATGGATGTATCTACAGACTCTCAAGCGCCCACCGCCTTCCGGCAAATACGAACCTGAAGAAATTGAGCTTCCAGGCTTCTGAGCATGTGCACATTTTGAGCATTGTATAAAAAAAGCACACTGATTTTTCAGCATACCCCAATGTAAATCGCCGATTTTTGGGCATGTCAAACTTTTTCACCTACCCCTGCAATGCACAACATGCCGATTCAAACCCTTTATTTAAAAGAATTTAAGCAAATTCATCAAAGTTGCCGATGCATTAAATAGAATATGGTATGAGTTTTGCGTGCATTAGTTATAGCGTTACTCGGACTTTGCTCAGGTGGTGAAAAATTATGCAGCAGAATGCAATTAAAACTTACAAAGATTATGTCCTTGTCAGAATAGACGAAAAAACCAAACTTCAGGTATGGGTGAAGCTGCCCCCGCACGGCAAATAAGCTTCCCGATTTTCAACCAGAACTTTTACCATAAAAAAAAAGAACTGATCTTGATCAGTTCTTTTTTTATGCTTATTTTATCGCGAAGTTTCGAAGCTTCAGTTCTTGAAATACCTGAACGGATTTCTGCAGTTACCGCCTCTGCGCACTTCAAAGTGCAGATGCGAGCCGGTGGTTACGCCGGTATTACCAACCTTGGCAATTTTCTGACCAATATTTACAACCTGGCCGGTTTTAACCATAACCCTCGAACAGTGGGCATAAACAGTTTCAAAATCTTCTGAGTGCTCAACGACTACTACCATGCCGTAGCCTCTTTTCCAGCCTGAGAAAGTAACTTTTCCTGCCATCGCGGCGGCAATCGGAGTGCCTTTTCTTGCTACGATGTCAATTCCGGCGTGAAAATGCCAGTTACGGGTCTTTGGGTGCTTACGACGCCCGAACAAAGAGCTGATACGACCAATAACCGGTCTAATCAAGCACTTGCTCGAATTTTCAAAGCTGGTTTCATTCTGATCTTTAACTTTTTTCCAGTCAGAACTTTTGAGCTTTTTTACGACCTTAACCGCATAGGTTTTTACCGAACCCATGCCTGATATATCAGGACCCATGGTGCCGAAGAACATCTGGGCTTCGGTTTTACTTTTTCTGTTCAGGTCTGCAGAATGCGAGAATTTTTCGGGCTGGCAAAAAAGCATACCCTCTGAATAGAGGCCGCCCATCACCGGTTCAGCTTGCGCAGAAACCAGACTCAACACTGAAAACAAGATTATTCCTGCAGCTATTATAGTTCTATGACCAAAAGTTTTGTTAACCATCGAGTTCTCTTTCAATAATACAATTACTAGAGTGCGTTATTTATAACCAATAACGAATTTAATGTCAAGTGTACACAATAATTCCAAATTAGCGACGGTACTTGCAATAAAATATTCGTGCAGGTAATTGCGCCGCTTAGGCAGCTTCAGCCTCTCAATCTTCCTATCGCGCCGCCCCGACGCACCTCCATTCAAGAAGACCATCGTGGATACTGTCTCATAGGAGCAAAAACGGTCATTGAGCCAGAATTCTGATCGAAATGACCATTCCTGGACGGGCACTTCGATAGTTCGACAGGCTCATCAACCACCTGGCAAAGTTAAGTACAAAGCCCGTCTCAGGTCTTTGTCTGCTTATCCGGGAAACAGCTTATCAAAAACAATTCCGATATGATTCGTCCTATGATACAGGCCCGGCGCTTTTATGTAAGGTTTTTCAGAGAGTCTGAGACGCCTTTCGTCAGCGAACGCTCTGCAAATACCTGCCCGAATTTTTGGCAAGACTTTTATAATAGCGAGTTGCCAGGGGCTATTTGAAAAGCGAAGGTGTCGGAGTTTTATCAGTTTTGGCAATCAGCCCTTGTGAATTTTTGCACTTTTTTCGAATAAAGATTGAAACCTCGGCATATTTGCATATATTATATGTGAGCCGAGATAACTGAATTCGGCCAGCTGAACCATTAATTTCGTTCAGAGAACTTAAATTTTATGCAGGTGAACAATCATGTGGGATTACACAAAATCAGTTATGGATCACTTCACTAACCCCAGAAACGTTGGAAAGATCGAGAATGCCGACGGTATTGGTGAAGTTGGCTCACTAGCCTGCGGCGACGCCCTTAAGCTTTATTTAAAAATCAATCCTGAAACCGGCAAAATTGAAGACGCCAAGTTTCAGACCTTTGGGTGTGCCAGCGCTATTGCCAGCGCTTCTGCCCTGACCGAAATCATTAAAGGAATGAGCCTTGAAGATGCCGCCAAAATCACTAATGACGACATCGCAAAGTTTCTCGGTGGTTTACCGGAACAGAAAATGCACTGTTCAGTAATGGGAAAAGAAGCACTTGAGGCGGCTATCGCCAATTTGAAGGGTGAAAAAATCGTAGAACACGAAGAAGCACCGGTTATCTGCAAATGCTTCTGGGTAGATGAAGAAAAAATCAGACATGTTATCAAAGAAAATGATCTGAAAACCGTTGAAGATGTCACGCATTACACCAAGGCCGGTGGCGGTTGCGGTGGCTGTATTCCTGACATTCAGAGAATTCTTGACGAAATGCATGGTTCAGCACAAAAGCCGCAACAGGAGCAAAAAAGCGGCATGACCAATCTGCAAAGAATCAAGCTGATCAGCGAAACCATCGAAAATAAGATTGCTCCGATGCTTAGAATGGATGGCGGCGACATAGAGCTTGTCGATATCGAAGGCAAAAATGTCATCGTTAAACTAAGAGGCGCATGTGCAGGCTGCCCGGGCGCACGAGCAACCCTACAGAATCTTGTTCAGGAAACCCTTCGCAAAGAAGTTTCTCCTGAAATTAACATTATCGAGGCAAGTCAATGAGCGAAATCAAACAGGTATATCTGGACAATAACGCAACCTGCATGGTTTCACCCGGAGTCAGAGAGGCAATGATGCCTTTCTTCGGTGAACTTTACGGCAACCCGAGTTCAATGCATACATTTGGTGGCCGGGTCGCTTCTCACGTCACAGAGGCACGCGAAAAAGTCGCAGCCCTTTTGAATGTTTCGCCAGATGAAATAGTCTTTACATCATGTGGAACAGAAGCCGACAATCATGCTTTGCGCGGTGTTCTTGAAGCAAATAAAAACAAAAAGCACATAATCACCACCAAAGTTGAACACCCCGCTGTTCTCAATGTGGCCCGCTACCTGGCCAAAAATGGCTATCAGGTTACCGAGCTGCCGGTCAGCAAACAGGGCGATCTCGACCTTGAAGAGCTTAAGGCCGCTATAACTCCGGAAACCGCTTTGATTTCCGTTATGGCTGCAAACAATGAATCCGGCACACTTTTCCCCATCGATGAAATAGGTAAGATTGCCA
>JASURT010000193.1 GCA_030446435.1 Candidatus Ozemibacter sp. | reverse complement strand
CCTTTTGCCAATACAAGATTTGAATGACCACCAGACACTATTAAGCCGAGAAAAGGGTATTCAGGCAGGCGGCCATGCGATAGAAATGCCGCGGTAAGATGAGCCTCGATATGATTTACCGGTATCAGCGGAACGTCAAGGTTCCAGGCCAGGGCTTTAGCGCAACTGAGACCGGTGAGAAGCGGGCCTAGAAGTCCCGGACCAGCGGTTACAGCAATCTGGTCAATTTGCTTCAGATTGATTTCTGCCTTTTCAAGGGCTTCTTTCAGTAAGGGCAAAATTGCTTCGAGATGCTTTCTGGAAGCTACTTCAGGCACAACTCCGCCAAATCTTCGATGAATTTCAATCTGTGATGAAACCAGGCTAACCTTGATTTCTTTTCCGTTCTCGACGACTGCTATCGAAGTGTCGTCACACGAAGATTCTATACCGAGCGTCAGCATTCTTTTTCCTGCAACTTTCTTTCAGCCTGTGATGGAATTATGTAAAAAGGCAAAACCTTCAGGGTTTCTGAAAAATCATTCTTTGGCCTGATTTGCCGGCTTTGTATCATCTGATGCAGAACCTGAGGTGATGGCGATACAGCTTCGATGCCCTCAGATTGCCATCTGATACCAAAATTTTTCAGACCCTTCGCAGGTTGCCTGTCGTTTATCAATTCTGGCTGGGGTATAAAGTTATCTAAATTCCGGCTCAGGTCAACAACGAGAGCGAACGCCTTATCGATAAGAGTCGGAGCCATGATTCTGACTTCTTCGCTAAGCCCTGAGGCTTTCAGAGTCATGGCTGCCCATGAAAAAAGATCGACACCAATCAGGGGCTTGTCTGCAACAAAAGAAGAGGTTCTTAAGAAACTGTTGGCCACTCTCAGACCCGTTAGACTACCCGGGCCGGTACAAACCGCATAAAGCTCGAGTTCGCTTTTCCTTATAGAAACTTCTTCTAAAGCCGAGTCTACCAATGAGGTTATTCGGGCACCAAGGTTGCGTCGGGTGTCAAATTCGAAAAACCTGAAATTTTCTGGGTTGCCGGTCTGAATGAAGGTTTTATTCTCTGATGCATCGATAAAAAGGTATTTCATTTCAGCTTCCTATCCATTCCCATGTGATTTTTCGATAGTCAGGCGATTTAGCCAGGTCGAGAGAAAAATTAACCTGAAGATGCGGAAGTTTGTTCAAATCCTCAACCCTTTCAGGCCACTCGACCAGACAGGGAATTTCTGATTCGAGTATTTCATACAAGCCGGTATCAATAACTTCTTCAAGACTGTTTATACGATACAGGTCAAGGTGATACAGGCAATGATCGTCAGTTCGATACTCATTCATTATCGTGTAAGTAGGGCTTGAAACCTTTTGTTCTATACCAAGGCCGGCGGCAAAACCTTTGCTGAAAAGAGTTTTGCCCGAACCCATCGGGCCTTTTAGAAGAATAAGACTATGGCCAAATTGTTCTGCGATTTCTTTCGCTATTTCAAAGGTGTTTTCGGGTGAAAAGCTTTCTCTGGTGTTCATATCAGTCTCGCAATTCGGTGGCCAGTACAATGTCGCGGTTGAGTAAATCAAGACAGATTAAAAGTTTGTCTCGCAGACTTTGATCTTTTATGGCATCACGCATCTGTCTGATCAGGTCTATGGTTTGCCTGAAAGCTCTGATAAGGTCACCTTCAGGAATATCACACTTTTTCATCATTTCTTCAAAATCTTCGCCATTGCACCAGGAAATCATCAGATGTGAAAGCCTGACATCGAGCGGTTTGATAAATGGGTGCTGGCGAACCAGGCTGTTTACAAAACCCCTTGCGCTTCTTACCCGCTCAGGAACTTTGGCCATTGGTCTTCTTTCATCATTGTTCTGACCGCGTCGACGGTGTTCGTAGATGAGGCCAAGGCTGATAGCGTTGATTTCTTCAGGGGTACATTCGTGAAAATAGCCCTGAAAATAAAGTTCGGTAACCGTAATTTCTTCGGTATGTATTCGGCTGGCAATTTCACCACGGGCCAGCAGACCGGTTTCGTCAATGTAGCCGAGCTGGCGCAAAATTTCCAGTTTGCGTTCGTAAATAGGAAGCTGCAGTTCCTGCTGTTCTTCCATTAAACCTCGCCAGTAATCGAGCTTTTTGTTAAGGCGGGCAGCCTGGTAATATTTAGATATACATTTGGCTCGACTTTTGCAGCGGCCACATATGAACTGTCTTTCTTTTTCTCTCAGTTCATCCTGGATGCCGCCAAGCTGATTTTCTATCTGTTTTTGATAATTTCTGCCCTTTCGACCATACATGCCACCACGAATCTGCCCGATTTGTTTTGACATGGTTGTAATCGTCTGCTGCTTCTTTTTATGAAACTTCATGAATTCGTCGAGATCGTTGCGTTTTTCAGGGCAGCGGGGGGTGACCCTTTCAATATCTGCTCTAAGCTTGTTCACCTTGTCCATAAGATGAGGAAGCTTCTTGTTGGCCTGAAACTGGGCGAAATTTCGCTTCAGTATGGTTCTGACCTCATCGCTTTTATGACCTGAATAAAGGTTCAAAACGCTGTTGAACGATAGGTCGAACTGGCTTTCAAGCGGTTCGATATCACCATAGACCAGATCTTGAAGTTCATCGATAGACAGATCTCTCGGGTTGAACGGAACGATTACCCAGCCAAACTCATCGATGCCTCGACGACCGGCACGACCAGAGATCTGGCAGAATTCAAGCGAATGCATGTTTCTGAAACTGCGTCCGTCGTATTTCTTCAAGGCATCGTAAGCAACGCTGCGCGCCGGCATGTTTACTCCCACCGCAAAGGTTTCGGTAACGAACAGAACCTTAAGAATTCGCTCGGCAAAAAGAATTTCGACCAGCTCTTTCAGCTGCGGCAATAAGCCGGCGTGATGTCGCCCGACCCCGCGTGAAAGCTCTTCTCGCATTTTTTGGGCAGTCTCGAGGTTGTGAAGCTGATATTTTTCGATACAGGCATCGACCATTTCCTCGATGCGCTGCTTTTGCGCCGGAGTCGTCAGGTTCATTTGCCGCGCGGTGTCATGGGCCAGCTTGTCGGCCAGAGCACGCGAAAAAACGAAATAAAGAAGCGGCAGCTTGTCTTGTGACTTAAGCTGTTTGATAATGTCGAAATGCTTATATTCGCCCTCTTTTTTGAACTGCCGGCGATCGCGCCCTCTAAAATCTTTATCTGAACGACCTCTCGCTTTTTTCTTGAGATCTTTAAAGTTCAGGATCTGCTTGTTGTAATGAAATTGAAATGCAAGCGGAACAGCGCGTTGATTGTGGCTGATTACCTTGACCTGATGATCAATTACCGATTCGATCCAGCGGGCAAGTTCTTCACAGTTTGGGATGGTTGCTGATAAAGCGAGAAATCTGACAGTTTTGGGCGAAAAAATTATGGATTCTTCCCAGACGGTGCCGCGGTCGATATCGCCAAGAAAATGAATTTCATCGAAAATAACGTAAGATACATCGGCAATGGCTTCAGGGTCTTCAATCGCCATGTTACGATATACTTCGGTGGTTACGATAAGGGCCTGGGCATCTCTGTTGATAACCACATCGCCTGTTAGAATACCGACTTTATCACCATAAAGCCGTGAAAAGTCTCGGTATTTCTGGTTTGATAAGGCTTTAATCGGAGAAGTATAGATAATTCTCTGATCTGTTTTCAAAACTTTTTCAATCAGATATTCAGCTACCAGGGTTTTGCCTGATCCGGTCGGAGCTGATAAGACCAGTGAATGTCCATTTTCCAGCTCGGTGATTGCCTGAATTTGAAACTTGTCCAGAACAAAATCACGATATTTAACGTTTAATTCCATAGGCGATTAATTTTTCCTTGATCTGATTGTTGCTTTAACAATGCTGCGAATAAATAAAATACCCAATTTCAGTATTTAATCAGAAGCAAATTATACTGCAAAATAATCCTCGATAGCAATGTGCTATTCTGAAGTGGCTTCTTTGGTTTCAGTATTGTAGGTGATTTTCTGCCCTTCGATGGTTCTTTTTTCAAGTTTGCCGGTTTTGGCATTTCTTTCAGTTGTTTCAACGAAGGCGTCGCCCGAAAGAATGGCGGTGTTCGAATCTTTCATGTAGTCAAGACGGTTGCCGCGGCCAAAATGCTCTTTGTCTTTAATTCTTACATTGCCGCTGAAAATCAGGCGGTTACTGTCTTTGTAACCTGCCATGGCATCGGCGGTTATGAGAACCCACGAATAAGTTGCCAGGTCCCATGATTTTTCTTCCAACCTGACCGAAACGCTGTCTGAAGCATTGAATTTTCCCGCATCCACATCGTAAAAGATGTTTCTGGCTTCGAGATGCATTTCTCGATGAAGTTTTAGATCGGTAACTATTTCTTTGCGGTAGAGCTTCGGGGTAAGGCTGGCCAGAACCCATTGGGGCGATTCACTTACTATTGCCCGGTTGCAGGTGAGTATATCAGTGTCTCTGGTAGCTTTGACGCTACCTTCAAGGGTTGCAATACCGTCTTTAACCGACATGGTGTTGGCGGTAATAACCATATCTGGCGGGCGCTTCGGTATGTCGAACGTGTCCGAAGCCGGCTCCTGAGCCAATAAAGCTCCAAGGTTGAAAAGTAGAATATAGGTTGTTATAAGAATGAATCTGCTTGATTTCATATTGCTAATTTTGCGAAAAGATTTGCTAACTTAATTTAACAGCGAATTGAACCGGGGGCAACCATCAATTTTAATTGGTGAAGCAAATGCTTCTAAATTCCTGGTTTTGTTTAAGTGCCAGTATTAACAAGGCTCGCCTGACTAGTTCAAGCGAATCGTAGCTGTCTGGTTCACGATAGTCGCTACACAAAAAAATACAGTTTGAAAAATGACAGGAAGTGTTGAAGTGGTGTTTGTTTGAGGGGGCACGAGGTTTGGCTTTGTTGCAGTTTGGTCTTGCTAAGAATCAGATTAAAATGGTATAAAATGCACGCGAAAAAAAATTAATGCAGGAGGCCCATTCTTAATGAAGCCTATTAAAACCTTTGTCGTGGTTCCAAGCTTGCCAGATGCACTTGCGCCACTCAAGGACCTTGCCCATAATTTATGGTGGTGCTGGAATCCGGAAGCAATTGCTCTGTGGCGTCGACTTGATCCCGTACAATGGGAAGAAACATACCACAACCCTGTGAAGATGCTTGGCATCATTTCTCAGGAAAGACTCGAAGCCAAATCTAAAGATGAAGCATTTCTTGCCCATATGACAAGGGTGAACGAAAGCTTTCAGGCTTATATGAGCGATAAGCAAACCTGGTTTGCAAAGAAATATGGCTATGCAGAAAAACCTGCTGTTGCCTATTATTCAGCTGAATTTGGTCTTACCGAAAGCGTAAGGCTTTATTCGGGCGGTCTCGGCATGCTGGCCGGAGATCATCTGAAGTCTGCTTCAGATCTCGGTATTCCGTTGGTTGGTATTGGTATGCTTTATCGCGTTGGCTATTTTCAGCAGAAACTCAACGCCGGCGGTTATCAACAGGAAGATTATCCTGAAAACGATTTTCACAATATGCCGGTTGTGCCGATGCTTGATAAAAACGGCAATCAGATGAAGATCAGTGTGCAGATGCCAGGTCGCTCTGTATACTGCCTGATCTGGAAACTTCAGGTCGGAAGAGTGCCGCTTTATCTGCTTGATACAGATACGCCTGAGAATTCTCATGGCGATAGATGGATAACCAGAGAACTTTATGGCGGAGATACCGAAACCCGAATCATGCAGGAACTGGTTCTGGGTATTGGCGGTCTGCGGGCTCTGCACGAGCTTGGTTTGCACCCGTATGTTTATCATATGAATGAAGGTCATTCGGCATTCCTGGCGCTTGAGAGAATCGCAGTCGCCATGGAAAGACACCAGATGACTTTCAGAGAAGCTCTTGAACTGACCAGATCTAGCAATGTTTTCACCACTCATACTCCGGTTCCCGCGGGCATTGACGTGTTTAGCAAAGAGTTGATGGAAAAATACTTCTCTCAGTATTATTCAAAACTTGGCATCAGTTGGCAGGAATTTCTCGATCTTGGCTGGCAGGACAATACCCCAAAAGGCGATGGCTTTTCGATGGCAGTTCTCGCTTTGAATCTCTGCGGAGATGCAAACGGTGTAAGTAAGCTGCATGGAAAAGTTTCTCGTAAAATGTGGGGCAACCTGTATCCGGCAGTGCCTTTCCAGGAAATTCCAATCGATTCGATTACCAACGGTGTTCACACCAGATCGTATGTTTCTCAGGAACTATCTACTCTTTTTGATCGTTATCTGGGACCACGCTGGGTTATGAACCCCGGTGACCAGACAGTCTGGGAAAAAGTTGAAATGATTCCGATGGAAGAGCTCTGGAGAACACATGAGCGCCGACGTGAACGCCTGGTGGCCTTTGCCCGAAGTCGCCTTGAAAAGCAGCTTCGTAACAGAAATGCCCCAGCTTCAGAAATCGCTGCTGCACAGGAAGTTCTTAATCCTGAAATGCTTACTATCGGTTTTGCGAGACGCTTTGCCACTTACAAGCGCGCCACTTTGTTTTTCAAAGACAAAGAACGCTTGATTCGCATTCTTACTAACAAAGATCGGCCGATTCAGATTATTTTCGCCGGTAAAGCTCACCCCAAAGACGAGCCTGGTAAGAACTTCATTAAAGAAATCGTCAAACAATGCGGTGATGAAAGACTTAGACGTCATAT
>JASURT010000192.1 GCA_030446435.1 Candidatus Ozemibacter sp. | reverse complement strand
CTGCTTCGCCGGCCGGTCTTTGCGGCTTTTGTTTTTGAGAAAATCGGCAAACTCCGACAGCATTGCGTTGAAAAACCCTGCCAGCCCTACTTTCTTTATCTTATTACTTTGATCTCAGTTTAAGAAAAGCCGCTGTGAAACGACTGGCTAAATAAAGACAGCCCCTCGGGCCGGGGAGGATGTCGTTGGCCTTTGGGGCTGTCAGTAGTTAGCTTGAACGGGCTGGAATTACATCAGAAAACACTCGTTCTTCAGTGAGTTGTAAAGAATACCCATTGTTACAGCCGTTTCGAAAGAATAATCTCTGGGCTTTTCGCCTTTTGGTTCGAAGGCGATCAGGCTGAGATTGTCTTTTTTCAATCTTGCGTGCAGCGAGCCATGATGATAATGCAGGGCGTCGTCTTTTTCTTCGATGATGTGTTCATGACCATCGATTTTGGCTTTGAGCACGTGACCTGCGAGAAGATAACCGTTTTCTTCTTCTTTGAAGCTTTTTTCGGTCAGATAGAACTTTGGTTTCTTCATGTAGGGTTCTTCGGCGGTGGGGCAGAAAGTCGTGCAGTTACCGCATTCGTTGCAGAAATCACCAATGTTGAGAACCTGAACATCTTGTTTTATGCGCAGGGTCTTTTCGTTTTCAAATTTGTATTTGCCCTTTTTCATATGAGCTTTTTGCACGATGTAGTCACCGGGTTTGATATGATAGCTGCGATTGGCTCTGTTGGGGCAAACAGTCACACAGACATTGCAGACATCGTTGCAGTAAAGACAACGTTCGGCCTCTTTTTTTGCCTCTTCTTCGGTCAACTCACGAATGACTGTGGCAAAGCCCTTGCGAAGACCAACATCGATTTCCGGAAGTCTGATTCCTTTGACTTTTTTCGCGCTTTTGACCTGGAACTGTGCGGGAGTCATGCCCTTTTTGATTCGGGCTGGGGCGAGGTCGAGATCTTTTCCGGCCTGTGCAATGATATTGACTGCAGTTTTCTGGCCGTCGCCTACCGCTTTTACTATTGTCGATGCGCCGCGAACCGCGTCGCCACCGGCAAAAACATTCGGAATTTTTGTCAGACCAGTTACCGGGTCAGTTTCGAGATCTTTCAGATCGATGAAGTCTGTGATGACGTTCTGGCCAATAGCCTCGATAACCGTGTCGCAATCTATATCGATAATAGCGCCTTCAACCGGCACCGGACGACGGCGACCGTCTTCACCTTTGGGGCCAAGTTTCATTTTCTGGCATTTCATGCCCTTGACCTTGCCGTTTACCACAACTATTTCTATGGGCTGGTGCAGTTCTTTTATTTCGATGCCTTCGTCGAGAAGAGCTTTTATTTCTTCATGGTCGGCAGGCATTTCAGACTGCGTGCGGCGATAAACTACGGTAACCTTTCCGGTGTCGCCAATCAGACGGTGGGCAGTTCTTGCCGCGTCCATTGCTGAGTTTCCGCCACCGATGATGGTTACGTTCGGACCGATTTCGACTTTGCGGCACTGTCTGACATCAGAAAGAAAAACGAGCTGGTCGATAACCCCGGCAGCGTTTTCGCCGGGAATACCCATCAGTTTTGCGCCCTGTGCTCCGATGGCAATGTAGATGTAATCGAAATCTTTTTTCAGTTCAGCGAAGCGCTGTGCATCGATTTTCTGATCGTATCTGATTTCAACGCCAAGCTGTTTGATGTATTCGATATCTTTATTGATGGCATCGAGGGTAAGCCTGAAACTTGGAATGGCATCAGACACCATGCCGCCGGCAAAGGCCTTGGTTTCGAATATTTCAACCTTGAAACCGTCGAGAGCGAGAAAGTAAGCGCACGAAAGGCCGCTGGGGCCGGCGCCGATAATAGCAACTTTTTTGCCGTTGGCTTTGGCCGGGGTTAGTTCAGGTCGGTTCTGGTTTTTGGCAGCGATGAAACGCTTGACTTCACGAATGAGAATCGACTGGTCGTAATTCGATCTTGTGCATTTATGCTGACACTGATGATCGCAAACCATGCCAAGAACATGTGGCAGCGGGTTGTTGCGCATTATGACTTCGAAAGCCTTTTTATAGTCACCCTGAGCCGTGTGATAAAGGTAAGAAGGAATATCCTGACCGGCGGGGCAGGTGCCGATACAGGGAGCAGCGACACAGTCGAATTCAGGCAGCGGTCGCATTGTTTTTACCGACAGACCGGTTTTGCTTTCCCGCAGGTAATCCGGGTTAGACGGAACCGCACCTGCATAACGGCGCAGATTGATCAATGCAGCCTTTTTGACGTTTTTGCAGCTGCATTCGGCATAATTGAGAATGAAATCATCGATGTTGTCGGCGTTTTCATTGCGAATAGCAGTGGCCAGGTTTTCGAGATACTGCAGCTGGCGACCGTATCCGCCTGGCTTGAGAATGTCAGAACATACGGTAATGGGTTTTATTCCGGCAGCCACGATCTGGTGCATGTTGAAACAGTCAGCACCGGCGCTGAAACTTATATCAAGCTGACCATCGAATTCATTTTGCAGTTTTGCAGCGACGTTAACGCTGATCGGGTGCAGGGCGCGACCACTCATATACATCATCTTTTCGTTCGGTGGGAAAACGGTTTTGTGGTTTTCGCTTTCGAGGGTGTTGGTAAGTTTCAGACCAAAGGCGACCCCTTTTTCTTCTGCTGCCCGGGTAAGGTTTCTGATGATTTTAAGGCCGTCTTCGTATTTGAGATCATGGGCAAAAGCCTCGTCAGGAACTATTGTTTCAAAGCCAAGCTGTTCGTTGAGAATATGTCTCAGGTGATCAGGCCCGAGAAGGGTTGGGTTGAGCTTGATTGTGGTGTGATAACCACGGTCTTTAAGAAGATACATGGCTATTTTTTCGATTTCTTCGGGTGGGCAGCCATGCATGGTTGACAGGGTTATATTGTCTGAAAGAGTCGCCGAAATATCGATCTTGTCCACGTCAGGATAGAATTTTTTTACGGCTTCGAGTTTTTGCCCAAGAACATCGCTGCAATCAGCCATTTTGGCGAGAAATTGCTGAACGTTGTCTTTCAGAATGCCTTCGAGGTTGTAGCCGACACTCATATTGAAAATGAAGCCGGGGCCTTTGTCGTTGTTCCAGCCGAATTTGTGGCGAAGAACATGAATCATTATCCAGGCATTGAGATACTCATCGAAACTATCTTCAAGTCTGAGTTCCTGTGACCATTCGCAGTTGTATCCTTCATCCTGCATGTCGATACATGGCTTGGAAACATTAAGCTCGTCAAGGGTCTGAATAGTTTTGAGCTCGAGATACCTTGAACCGCAAAGCCATGCGGCGATGATATTCTGCGCCATCTGGGTGTGTGGCCCTGCTGCGACTCCGATGGGAGTTTCAAGGTGGCGGCCATATCTGGTCATGGTGAATGGGTCATTGGCCTTGGGTGTGAAAAACAGGTCCTTGTGTATTGCGAAAATCTGGTTGGTCTCATCATATTCTTTGAGAATCCAGGAACAGAGGTGCTCAATGGATACTCTGGAAAAATCTTTTGACATGGAAGAGCTCCTTTCCTATGGGGGAGGGGAATTTTTTATGCAGCAATTCTATCACAATCTTTAAAACATTGTGAAATATAACTTACCTTATACTAAAAAGCCGGGCCAGCAGGAATTTCAACTCCATGCATCTACGTTTGCTCGATTTTCTAGACAAAAACAACGCTCGCGCGGACCGGCACGCGAACTCGAAGCCTCATCCTGAGGCCTCGTTCGCGGCGAAGCGTCCTGCTTCGCCGGCCGGTCTTTGCGGCTTTTGTTTTTGAGAAAATCGGCAAACTCCGACAGCATTGCGTTGAAAAACCCTGCTGGCTCTGCTAACCCTTCTAATTAAACCTTTTAAATTAAAGAATAAAACTAGCTGTATATGGCAGCTTGCTTTGGGGTGGGCTATTCTAAATCTTGGGGTATGTTTGCTTGTGAGGCTTAAGAAAGTCGGGTCTGCATCTTTTCCAGGGCGGCGGCAAAAAGTCCGGCAAAGAGAGGGTGAGCGCGATTTGGCCTTGATTTAAACTCCGGATGAAACTGACAACCGACGAAAAACGGGTGATTTTTGAGTTCGACGATTTCAACCAGCTGCTGATCAGGGCTGGTGCCGCTTATAATCAAGCCTTTGCGACTCAGTCTGGCGCGAAATTCATTGTTTACTTCAAAGCGATGCCGGTGCCTTTCGTAAATCAGATTTGATTTATAAAGACTTGCGGCGATGGAATTTTCGCTGATGCGACAGGGATAAGCACCCAGGCGCATGGTGCCGCCTTTAACCACGCCTGACTGGTCTGGCATCAGGCTGATAACCGGGTATTCGCCGGAATCTACAAATTCGCTTGAATGCGCATCTTTCATTTCGGCAACATTTCGCGCAAATTCGATAACCGCGCACTGCATGCCAAGACAGATGCCGAGAAATGGCAAATTGTTTTCGCGGCAGTATTGAATGCCGAGAATTTTTCCTTCAATGCCCCGGTCGCCAAATCCTCCGGGAACGATAACCCCGTCGAGGTGCTTAAGGCAAGCTTCGGCACCGTCTCGTTCAATCTGTTCAGAAGAAACCCAGATCAGTTCAAGAGAAGCATTGTGACCTATCGAAGAATGTCGCAGTGCTTCAATCACACTCAAGTAAGCGTCGGCAACCTTGATGTATTTTCCGATCAGGCCGATTTTAACTTTTTCCTGGTGTGGGCTGCGAAAGCTTTTTACTATCTGCTTCTGCTGTTCCAGGTCGGGTTCCGGGGCTTGCATCTTAAGCTTTTTCAAAACTCCTTCAGCAAGACCCTGGCGTTCCATTTCAAGGGGAATTTCGTAAAGGCAGTCGACATCCCGGGCTTCTAAAACTCCTTCGGGGTCGATGTCGCAGAAAAGCGAAATCTTGTCTTTAACTTCTTTCGTTAAAGACCTTGCGGTGCGGCAGACAATCAGATCGGGTGCAAGGCCAATGGCGCGCATTTCCTTGACCGAATGCTGAGTGGGCTTGCTTTTCATCTCGCCGATAGCCTTTGAATAAGGAATATAGGTGACATGAACATAGCAAACCTTATCTCGCCCAAGGTCGCCCCGCATCTGTCTGATGGCTTCAAGATAGGGCAGACTTTCAATATCGCCGACGGTACCGCCGACTTCAACTATGGTTACGTCTGCATCATTAATATTTGAAACTCTGATGATGCTGTCTTTGATGCAATTTGTGATGTGCGGAATGACCTGAACCGTGGCTCCAAGGTAATCGCCGCGACGTTCTTTCGCGATGACCGTCGAATAGATCTGCCCGGTGGTAATGCTGTTGTAGCGGGTCAGATTGGTGTCTATGAATCTTTCGTAATGCCCGAGATCAAGGTCGGTTTCGGCGCCATCTTCGGTCACGAAGACTTCACCGTGCTGATAAGGACTCATGGTGCCGGGATCGACGTTAAGATAGGGGTCGCATTTCATGATGGTAACGTTGATGCCTCTGGCTTTAAGCAGCATGCCCAGCGAAGATGCTGTAATGCCTTTGCCAAGAGACGAAAGAACTCCTCCGGTAATGAATACGAAACGCGACATTAGATTTCTCCTTGCTTAAGCTTCAGAACTGCGACGCTTGAGTTCCTGCCTGACCCTTTCGAGGTCTGCGTGGGTGTCGACTCCGATAGAATCCCGGGCGGCGGGAAGAACCCTGATTTTAATGCCATGATAAAGAGCGCGAAGTTGCTCGAGGCTTTCGATCTTTTCGAGGTCGCAGGGCGTAAGTGACATTAGATCGAGCAGGGTCTGGCGGCGATAGCCATAGACGCCAAGATGCTTGAGTGGCGCGAATTTTTCATAATTTCTCGGGTAAGGAATGATGCTGCGGGAGAAATAAAGCGCATCATTGTTGGCATCGAGAACCAGCTTCACAGCGTTTGGGTTGTTTTCGTCTTCAGGCAGCAACGGAAAACTGAGAGTCGCCATTTTTACCGAATCATCGTTAAAAGCTGCGACGACACGGCGCAGGCCTTCGCCATCTATAAGAGGTTCGTCGCCCTGAATGTTCACATAGACGTCGGCATCGGTTTGGCGGGCAATTTCAGCGACTCTTGCTGTTCCGGAAGGCAGCTCAGGGTCGGTGAGTATGGCCTTGAATCCTGCAGCTTCAACAGCGGCGACAATTTTATCTGAGTCGGTGGCCACTATTACTTCGTCAAAAGCGCCGCTTTGCATGGCAGATGCGGCGGTAACCGCGACCAGGGGTTGCCCCTGCAGGTCGGCAAGCATCTTTTCAGGAAGTCTTACCGAAGCAAGTCGGGCGGGAACGACACCAATAACCTTGAAATTATTATTTTTCTGCATTTTTGTTTAGTATTCCTGTGGTTGAATGACCTTCTCGAAGCGGAACTACCTTGACTTCACCGCCGTTCTTCACAACCCAGTCAGCGCCGACGATGGTGTCGAGATTGTAGTCTCCGCCTTTTACCAGAACTTTCGGAGTCAGTGTTTCGATAAGTCTGGCAGGGGTATCTTCATCGAAACAGACTACGTAATCGACAAATGAAAGGGCTGCAAGAACTTCGGCCCGTTCAGAAAACCTGTGATAGGGTCGGGTGGGGCCTTTAAGTCTGATAACCGAATTATCAGAGTTCAGCCCCACAATGAGCAGATCACCGAGGTTTCGCGCTTCGCGCAGAACATGAATGTGCCCGGGGTGAAGAATGTCAAAACAGCCGTTAGTAAATACTGATTTGAAAGGTTTGAGCGCTTTGGCAAAA
>JASURT010000191.1 GCA_030446435.1 Candidatus Ozemibacter sp. | reverse complement strand
TTCTGACCATGATAAAACCAAAGTTTACGCTTTGCTTCAAGTTCACTGACGGTAATGACTCTGCCAAGATATGAGTTTTTGAAAAACTCGGTCAACAGCTCGGCAATAAGAAACTGCCCGAAATATCCGCGCAAAAGCCTGATCTTATCTTTAACCAGCGGCAAATTCTGGGGTTGGGGATCAGAAGAAACGGAGAAATGCCTGTGAACCTCATTCATTACCTGAAACATGGTTTTCAAAACGTATTGAAAGCGCTTCTCTTCAGACAGACGAGTATTCACAGAACCTGAAGGGTTAAAGACAATGAATTTGAAAGCATCGGGAAAGTGCCGATGCAAGCTTTTCACTCTGCTCTCAAGTGCCGACAAAGGGGTTTTATGCCGATCAGCCAAAGAAAAGTTTTTTTGCAACAGCGCATGAAAAAAATGATCATCATCGTGCAGATTCACGAGAATCTCGAGAGATTTTTCCATTTTTTGCTGAAAATCATCGATGATTTCGGCTCGTTCATACTGAAAATAGCTGAAAAACACGAACCACATAAGATACAAAGGCAAAATCAGGCCATAAACAAGTCTGGCCAGACCAAGCGTAAATTTTTTCAACAGATTGAACTTCATCAACTACCCAAATCTGTGTTTTTCCTGATACAAATTATACTCAAATCATCTTTAAAATCAGCACTTTCAGATTTTTCCAACGCCTTTGTCATCAGTTCGGCACAAAATTTCTGCGGCGAATCAGCCAGAGTGCCCGACAGTAGATTCATGAAGCCGGCAAAAGTCTGACCAGGATTTCGATACATTCCTCCGCTGTACAATATCAGGCTTTCGTCACGATGAAGCTCGTGAGAAAAGCTGAAAAAGCGGCTTTTGCGTGAAGCGCCCAAAGGCGAAGAAGGCATTTCCAATGACCGACACTGTCCGGTCTTTTCATTGCATAAAATGGGGAAACAATGCCCCGCATTGGCGACCGTTACCCTGCCTGAGTTTCCATCGAGAAAAGCCAGCTGAATCGTCATGAATTTGCGGCTTTTTCTGGTGTTGGTATCGTTAATGAACTGATTTATGCGCTCGACAACGAAAATGGGGTTATCAAGAAAATCTTTCAGCTGCAGAAGACATGATTTAACGAAGGCCATTACCAGAGCAGAACCAACGCCCTGGCCTGCAACATCTCCAATAATGATGACAGAGCGATTTTCATCAAGCGAGAAATAATCGACAAAATCACCGCCAAGCCTGAAGAAAGATTTGGTGATGCCTGCAAAGCAAAAACAACCAGCTCGGGCATCCTGGCTGATGTCAGTAGAAATCTTTTCCTGAACCACCGAGGCAACCTGAAGTTCTTCGAGATCGACCATGGTAGAATTGAAAATATTTGCCAGACGTCCGAATTCATCATTGCCCAGATCAGGCAAACGATAAGCGAACTCGCGATTTTTTAGGGCATCGACGCCTTTCTGAAGTTCAGAAAGAGGCGACAGAAACGATCTTGAAACGATAAGCCCCAAAGATAAAGCAATCAAAAGACTAAGCAAACCTGAAGCCATGAAAAGCCAGTATTTTACCCCCGCCTTGCGGGAAATCTCGGCCACCGGGTATAGACCCAGCAATCTAAGCCTGTCAGCTGATGAACATTTGAGTCCCATAAGCATATGTTCGGCGCCGTTCCAGCTATGAAATTCCATTTCCGCACCGCTTTTATTTCTCAAACGTGAAGCATATTTTTTCAGTTCGGCGTTTTCCAGAAACGATTCAGGAATCGTCATGTTGATCTTATCATTTACAGCAACGATGGTAAGGCCGGTTTCGTTACGATTCACCGCGTCGACAACCCTTTGAAAATAGGCATATTGAAGAAGATCCGGCGGATAGAGATACAAAAAGACATAATCGTAAATTTCCGGGTCAAAAAGTCTCAAAACTCTAACGTGAGCCGGATAATAATGCCTGCCCATGCCCCATTGCCAGAAATAACCGGTCGCGGCAAAAAATTCCTGAATCATTTCAATGGGCTTGATCTGGCCCAGTGCTTCGGCGATCATCTCGATCTGCAGCATTTGTTTATCAGGAATAGATTCATGATTCAACCGTGAAAGGTAGTATTTACCCATCTGATCAAGAGAATCCACCAGGGTTCCCATTGATTCATAGGAAGCAAGCTCTTTATCTATCACTGAAACAAAACTATCGTTTTCATAAATACCTATCTCAGAACCGACCCTGGGCGTGTGACTTCCTACCAGCATCAGGCGAAACGGTTTGACAGACTGATGAGCGAGAAATTTTTCAATCATTTGCCGGTCAACGGTCTTCTTTTTGAGCTCTTCAGGCAACCAGGAAAAGGCGTCATTCATTTTTCTGAGCTGGTAAGTGAATTCTGACAGGTACATTTCATCGATGTTCTGCAGATAAATCATGCCCTGTGAGAATACTTCGATTCTCAGGTAGTTTTCATACTGCTTAAGATAATCGTAGCCGAGAACCCCCAAAATCAGCAGCGGGAAAGCATTTGACATCATAAACAGAACCACAAGCTGTTTACGAATATTCATTATCAAGGCTTTGCCGTTCACATAAATCTGGTAGCTGACAATCGTTATCACCAGCAGCAGACAAACGAACAAAGCCAGCAGAACCTTAACCCATAGCGAAAGCGCCAGGCCCTCTATCTGATCTGCAGGAATGAGATTGAGTCCGAAAATCTTTTCTGCAAGATAACTTTTATAAAAGTAGAATTCACCGAGACGATGCAGATTTTCATAGCTGCCTTTAAGAAGCTCTCCGTATTTCGGCATAAGTTTCTTCAGCTTTTCAGATGCAGTAAAAACCTTATCATCAGCAAAAACACCCACAGACGAATTTTTGGCTACGGGAAAGTTCATGGCTAATTGACTGAGAATCTTAATGCCGGCAAATTTTTCTGGCTGAATGAAGACGACCAGACCGAAATTTCTGTCTGCACGAACCCAGGCGCGGGGCCATTTTTCGGCGCTGTCACCCCTGATCAATCTGGGCCGTGAATTCCAAAAGCACTGATGATGATACCTGGCAAAAAAATGGGGGCCAAAAAGCTTGCGCAGATTGGTGTCTTCTTCCCAGGAAATGAACTCCTTGTCGATTTCAGTAGCGCGATGAAGGGTTGTAAAAGCCAGTTTTAAATCAGCACCATACTGCTCATGATCGAAATTGCTCCATACGACCGCGCCGGCATCGTTCCAGATAAAAAAGTGACAATCAAGTTCATATTCAGCCGAAAAGGCAGCGACATTCTTCTGCAAATCTCTTTCATCATGCGATTGTTCGAAAATATCGTTCAGATTTCTACAGATGTATTCGTCTGCATTGGTGGCCTCGCTAAGCTGGTCCATTTTATCGGCGGCCGATATCTTGAACTGTTGCAGACGAATTTCGCTTTGCAGTTTTGCGACCTGAAACAACGAATAGCAAACAGCCAGAACAGGAAAAAGAACGGCTATGAGAAAGAATTTTACCCAGCCTGAAAAGCCTGTTTGTCTGTTATCGTTTTTAATCATATTTTACCATCAAAAAGGTTATGTCATCATCCTGAGCAGCGGTCCATGCATTATAGGCTTTGAAGATATCATGCCAGTAGGTTGTCAGATCTGAGTTCCATGCATTTTTCATCAGGGCTTCGAATCTTTCGAAAGCGAAAACTTCGCCATCGGCGTTTGTGGCCTCGATTATGCCGTCGGTATACAGAATCAGGGTATCGCCGGGCTCGAGTTTATCTTCTATTTCGCTGTATCCTTTTCTGGTTTTGTTGCCCAAAGGCATTCCCAGAGCTTTTACATAGCGGGCCGAAGCGCCTTTTGCCGAAACAACGATCGGAAAACACTGACCGGCATTAGCAAGCCTGAAGACTCCGGTTTCATTGTTTATTTCGAGACAAAGCCCGGTCATCATGCGGCGCCAGCCCTTTTCTTTCAAATGAAGGAAAATAGAATTAGCCAGCTCAAGAAACTTTGCCGGACTGCATTCTTTTTGGCGATGTGCGGCAACCACAGCCTTGGCCATGGCCATAATCATTGCGGCCGGAATTCCATGACCGGCGACATCACCAAAAAACACACCTGATTTATCTTCACCGATCTTGTAATAATCATAGTAATCGCCGCCCATTCGGCTCATAAAGATCGATCTGGCAAAAATTTCGAGCCGACCGAATCTGGCATGCTCTTCGGGCAGAAGACTTTCTTGAACCGCAGTGCCGATAGCCAGTTCTTTCATTCCCGATACGGTTTCGTTAAACCCTTTGATCAGGTCGCCAAACTCGTCTTTCGACCGATAATCGACCCTGAACGAAAAATTCTGCCGACCAACTTCTTCCACACCCCTGGCCAGAAGATTCACCGGCTTTGCAAAGCGCCCTGAGAAAAACCTGATAATGATAAAGACAATGAATAAGCTGGCAAAAGCAGAAAGCTTGATCTGAAAAAGCAGGTCTTCGAGAGATTTATGTATCGAAGCTGACGGATATAAAGACATCAGCACTGCGTCGGCAAGCTCGATTCCTACCAGTGAACTGCAAACATAGCTTTTGCCATCTACAATAACTTCACTTTCGTTCATCAGCTTGCGCGATTTTGTGCGATGAAAAATGCGCCGAATATGACTGTTTTGGGCAAAATTTGCCGGAAAAATTTCTTCTGAATCTTTTTCCATTACTATCAGTCGGCGCGGAAAAATATTCTTATTCAACGTTTTGATGCGTTCTGAAAAGAACTTTTTCATCAGGGTTTCAGGCTTCCAGGTTACGGCAAGAAAGCCCCATGAGCGATAGTTTTCGCGATCTCCGAGAAGTTTCAGATAGGTCCAGCGGTTTCCTGAACCAAAATTCTGCAGTGTCATCCGGCTCATCGATTCAAGAATGCCGTTAAAAACAGATGCGTCGTCTGAAATTTTCTCGAGAACCGTCTTTTTTAAATGCCTTCTGAGAACATCGGAATGATTGTAGAACTCGAGGGCTTTGCTGAAAAACTCTCGCGCGAATTTGCCGGTCTGAAATTTTACCAATTCTTCTGTAAGCATCTGGTTGCCGTTAACGTCATACAGGTATGCCTCGTCGGGCTCGAGATTTTTAATAAAAGCCGAAAGACGCCGAAGAGAGCTTTCAGAGGGCTTATCGTCCGAAAAATGTAATTCCTGACCGATGAATTGATTCAATCTTTGGGCAATATCGTTGATGTGTGCCGGATACCGGTTGTCAAATTCCTTTAGAAATCGTGCCGATTCATTGTTGATTGAATTGATCATCGTCATTTTCTTCTGTTCAAAATATTCATACCCGGTTGAAACCATTATTAACAAAGGCAAGCCATTCGTAAAAAGAAACAGAAGAAAAAGCTTATGCTTGATTGAAAAGTAAAAAGAGCTAAAGCGCAATCGCACGCAATAAAGAATGAAAACGATGACAATAAGCCATTTAAACCAATGAAACATAGCGGCCAAAGTTTTTTGTTGCGGGTCAATAAGATGGTTGGCCTGATCAATGTATGAAAAAACAATAAGATCAGGTACAACCTGGCGAAAACCAAGCAAAAAGCTTCTGCTTTCTACAAATGAAACGGCTGAAGACAAAAATTCACCGGCACGAATTCTAATTTCGTTCGCGTCTTTTTCTAAAAATTCTGATCCACCTACGACAAAATTCTGCGGATTATAGTAACCAGACTTAACCACAGCACTTTCGAGATTGTTTTTACGGCAAATCATTCGCGGACCGATGTTTTTTCCCAGGGCTTTTTCATCAATGAAACAGATTATCGCGAGATTTTTGCAAACCTGATACCAGACCAGAGCTTTATCAGAATCCTCGCTGATTCTCAAACAACTTCCCAGGTATCCTTTTTTCAGAGGATTTACGAGGTGCTTTTCCATCATGAACTGGCCGAAGTAACTGCGCAAAAGCCCTATTTTGCCGGCAATCAATTCATCTGATTCAGGATCGGGAGCAACACCTTCATCGATCTGCCCGGCAAGCTTTTTCATAATATCGAACATTGATCTGATGACGTAAAAATAACGGTTTTCATCTGATAGCCGGCGATCTATTTTTCCGGAACGATTCATGACAATGAATTTGAAAGTATCGGGAAAACGCTCTTTTAGTCGTTGAATTAGCTGCTGCATCGCCTGATAGGGTCTGTTTTCATTATCAGCGCGAATGAAATTCACTTGCAGCAAAGCATGAAAAAACCTTTCATCACTGTGATAGTCAGCAAGCAGATCGATCTCACGGCCCATTTGTTCGCGAAAAGAAGCCTTCTGTTGCTCCAGTTTCACCTGATAATGGCTGTTCAAAGCAAAATAAAAAAGATAAACCGGAAGCAGAAAAGCATAAACGATGCGAGCAAGCCAGATTAAAAGTTTACTTTGTGACAAGTTGCCTACCTGTAACCCTTCAGTTTCACCAAAGTATAAGTTTAATCATAAAAACCCGATACGTAAACTCTAACATTCAACCGAAAAATAGCGTTTTTGATTGCGGCAAAATCTTTGGGCCGGTATTTGCAGAGCGTTCGCTGACGAAAGGCGGCCCTGACTCTCTGACCAACCTTCCATAAAAGCGCCGTCGACCGTCAGGATAACGGGAGACCTCGACGGTCTCCATGGATGGAGACTCGTCGGGGCTTCGGCGCGTTATGAGAAGGTTGAGAAGCCAGTGTCAGGAGACGCCGAAGTTGCGTAAGCGGCGCAAATACAGGCCCAAAGATTTTGAAAGGCTTTTT
>JASURT010000028.1 GCA_030446435.1 Candidatus Ozemibacter sp. | reverse complement strand
TGAGATCACCGTCTGAACCGAACCCTTGCCGAAAGATTTTTTGCCCAGCAGAAGCCCGCGCTTGTTGTCTTTAATCGCGCCGGCAACAATTTCAGAAGCCGAGGCTGAACCTTCGTTGATTAAGACTATAAGAGGCAGCAGCGGGTGATATTTGAAGAAAGAACTGTAAGTGTTTTCTTCTCCATCACGACCCTTGATCGAAACGATATCGCCTTTGGGAATGAATTTTCGACCAACTTCAACCGCCGCGGTCAGCAGACCACCCGGGTTGTTTCTCAGGTCGAGAATTATTGATCTGGCCCCGTTTTTTTCAAGCTCGATCATGGCTTTTTCAAGATCTTCAGATGAAGTCTGAATGAATTGAGTCAGCCTTATATAGCCTATGTGCGGAGCGATGGTCCAGTATTTAACGCTGGGCAGCTTGATGATTTCGCGAACGAGTTCGAAATCATGAGTGTCTTTTTCGCCTTCGCGAAGCACTGTTATGGTTACTTTCGTGCCCACAGGACCGCGAAGAAGTTTTACCGCATCGTGCAAAGCTATATCGATGACGTCTTTGCCGTCGATCTTAACGATCATGTCACCGGCAAG
Source organism: Candidatus Ozemibacter sp. (assembly GCA_030446435.1). Classification (GTDB taxonomy): domain Bacteria; phylum Muiribacteriota; class Ozemobacteria; order Ozemobacterales; family Ozemobacteraceae; genus DYKG01. The sequence goes on along the minus strand of JASURT010000028.1, from coordinate 22,934 downwards.
AACGCCTGCACGGGCCGCCGGAGTATCGTCGATCGGTGAAACAACCGTTAACATACGATCCTTGATGCTTATAACAATGCCAAGTCCACCGAATTCGCCCTGGGTTTCGACCTGCATTTCTTTGTAAACCTTGGGTTCCATGAATCTGGTATAGGGGTCGTCGAGCTTTTTAAGCATTCCCTCTACGGCACCGTAAATAAGCTTTTGTTCGTCGATGTTTTCTTCAACATAGTCAGATTTAATCAATTCAAGAACTTTTCTAATCAGATCCAGAGATTTGAAATAGGTTAAATTCGTTGATGTTGCTGAAGCTGAGTTGTTGAACATAAACAGCAGGAGCCCGCTTAGTATTAAAAGGGGAAGCGCATAGCGGTAAAATCTACTTTTCATTAAAAGCTCCTTCAAGTCTTCTTTGAATTAGTTTGTTATCAACAAAATTTTATCACACAAATTTATCAAACTTCCACATTAGTTTGAAATTGCCTTTGTTAGCTGTGGAAGATAAAGGTCTGGCTGTTGTTTTTTTCCGCCGAATCGAATTTCGAAGTGCAAAGATTTTTGCCCGCCGAAGAGCCGGCCAATGCTTTCGCCCGATTCAACGATCTGGCCCATTCCGACCCAGATATCGTCAAGATTGGCATAAACAGAAGAAAAGCCTCGTTCATGTCCAAGAATTATGACGCTGCCCAGACCACTGATATCACCTTTATACAGAACCTTACCTCGTCCCGAAGCGCGAATCTCACATTGCCCATGCACCGCGATTCTAAGCGCAGCGTTTTTCGCGTCAGCAGAAGGCTGGTAGCTTTTTATCTGATCTTCTGTTACCGGCCAGATAAAGCCCATGATTTTCGCCCCTTTAGGCGCAGATTCAGACAGCTTCGTAGCTTCGGGCTTTCTGGTGACCGGTGCCGTTGCCGCAAGCTCTTTTTCAAAGGTTTTAGCCGTCGATTGTCGCTTTTGCTCGATTTTGTCTATTTCTGTTTCGAGCTGTGATTTTGCAGATGCTAGTTTCTTTTCTTTTTGCAGAAACAATTTTTTCTCAAGGACCACGGTTTTTAGCATGGCCTGCAAAGAAGCCTTTTGTAAATCAACTTTTTTACGCTTTGAATCGAGTTGCTTTTGAATCGAGTCGATCTGCTTCTGATGTTTGCTAAGTTCTTCTGATGCGACAAGCAATTTGGCATTTTGCTTTTTCAGTTCACTCAGTAAGTCTTTGTCGTTTTCAAGCAGATATTTGACCATCTGAAAGCGATTTAAAAATGAGTTCAGATCTTTGGCGGAAAAGATAGAGCTTAAAAGGGTTCCCTGTTTGATTTTGTGCAGTTGAACCAGGCGGGCTCGGAATCTTTTTAAAAGTTCATGAATCTGTTTTTTGCCGGCGCTGATTTCTTTTTCAAGTATGCTTGTCTGTTCGGTAACCTGAATCTGCTTTTCGTTCAGGCGGTCGATTTGTTTTTCAACTTCACGAATTTCTTTCTTTTTCTTGCCAATGCTTTTTTCGATGCTGGAAATTCTGCTTTTGTTTTCTTCTACTTTGAGTTTAAGAAAATCAATCTGCAGATTTATCGAATCGAGCTCGGTCTGTAGTCTGTCGGTTTCTTTAATGGCGGTTCGTTCTGCCATCGTCGCCTGCAGTGATGCAAGCAGCAAAAAAAGACTGGTGAGAATGAAGAGGTGGCAGTTTCGCTTTAACATTTCATACTCCTTCAGGAGTTGATTTGCTGAACCTGCTTATGTCTCTGAGTGAAAGTAGGCTGCCCGAGATGCCCAGAATCGTTCCCATCATGAAAAGCTTGACTGAAAGCTTGAAGAACTGGTCTATACCTATGTCGGTGGCAAAAAATGGTGTCAATAAGGTCAATTTGGCCAGAATAAACTTATATGATGCAAAAAGAAAAAGTATTGCGATCAACGAGCCAAATGTGCCTTGAATGAAGCCTTCGACCATGAATGGACCTCTGACGAACCAGTTGGTCGCGCCAACCAGTTTCATGATAAGAATTTCTTCGCGTCTCATGAACAGGGTCAATCTTACGGTATTGTAAACGATGAACAAAGAAGCCAGGCCCAGGGCCAGAACTATGATCAGGCTTGTGATCCAGAGTAGATCGGAAAGGCCCTGGAATTGTCTGAAGAGATCTTCGCCATAACTTACATTGTCGATCTCAGGCTCGTTGTTGAGTTTTGTCAGAAGAGGTTTCAATTTCATGCCCGACTTGAGTTTCAAACGAAGCGTTGTGGGCAAAGGGTTTGAATCTTCTGTAATGCCTATTTGAAGGAGCTGCTGGTCGTCGGGGCTGCTGAAGAGTTCACGAGCGGCCTGTTCAGGTGTGACCAGTTCGATGTCTTCGATTTCTTCAAGCCCGGTTAGTCTAAGCTTAAGAGTTTTCGCATCGGTTATGCTGACTTCAGGCTTGAGATAAATTGTAACCAATGCCTCGGCCTGCATGTGTTGTAGAAATGATTCCATGTTCATGGTGGCAAGAAGAAATGCACCCATCATGATCAAAGAAATTGCAATGGTTGAAAGGGTGACAAAAGCCGTAAAACCTGACCTTCTCAGGTTTATTATCGCTTCATTCAGATAAAATGAAAAGTTGGCCAATGACATCGATCAGGCTCTCCTTTTCGTGGTCTATTCATATGCATAGGTTCCGCAGGGTTCGTCTTTGATGATCTGGCCATCGACCAGAGCTACGACCCTTCTTCGCAGTTTGTTGACGAGGTTGTGGTTGTGGGTGGCCATGATAACCGTGGTTCCCCGGGCATTGATTTCAAGAAACAACTGCATGATTTCCTGAGAAATCATCGGGTCAAGATTTCCTGTCGGTTCGTCTGTTATGAGAATCAGCGGGTTGTTTACAATCGCTCTGGCTATGCAGACGCGTTGTTGTTCACCCCCAGAAAGTTCAGTCGGAAACATTCTGCGCTTGTGAGAAAGTCCCACCTGTTCGAGGGCTTCCTGGACCCGGTTGCTGATAACCGAAGACGACGCGCCGATTACACGAAGCCCGAAAGCTACATTTTCGGCCACAGTTCTTCTTTTCAGCAGCTGAAAATCCTGCAGAACGATTCCCAGATTTCTTCGCAAATATGGCACGCGACTTTCCGGCATCGCAGAAATCTCTTTGCCGTCTACATAGATTTTTCCTTCGGTCGGAACATCTTCGCGAAAAAGCATTCGCAAAAAGGTACTTTTACCGGCACCCGAAGGGCCAACCAGAAAAACGAAATCTCCCGGGTCGATGGTAAGACTTACGTTGTTAAGGGCTCTTACACCATTGGGAAAAATCTTTGAAATGTTCTGTAATTGAATCATATAGAATAAATCACGCTTTTAGAAAAGAATTGAGTTTTCAAGATTATAACAGGCAAGTTCTATTATGGCAAAAACGAATTTTAGCGCAAAAAAAAATATTTTCTGTTATTTTTCTTAGAGTTAGAATTCAATCATAGTATTATAGCCATAGAATTATTTTTCAGAGGCTGGAGGAGCCATGATTTTTGAGTTGCTGAACCTGTGTATTGAAAAAGGAGCCTCGGATCTCCATTTCAAGGTCGCTTATCCACCCATTCTTCGCATAGATGGAACCATGCGCCCAATCAAGGATATGCCGGTAATCACCTTTCAGGATTACGAGATAATGCTTGAAGCGATTCTCGATGACGTGCAGCTGGTAAACTTTAATCGTAACCGCAAACTTGATCTTGGCTACAGTTTTCAAAATGCACGTTTTCGCGTCAATCTTTTCTATGATTTTCATGGTGGAAATGCCGTTTTTCGCGTGATTCCATTCAAGAATCTTTCGTTCAGCGATATCGATTTGCCGGTTTCGGGGCGAAAACTCGCCGACAAGCAAAAAGGCATCGTTCTGGTAACCGGTGCAACCGGGGCCGGAAAATCTACCACTCTGTCAGCCTTTATTACACATATTAACAGCAATTATCAAAAAACGATCGTTACCGTCGAAGACCCGATCGAATACCTTTTTGAAGACGAAAAAAGCCTGATAAATCAGCGCCAGGTCGGTGTTGACTGCGCGAACTTTGAAGAAGGCATTCGCGGGGCTCTCAAGATGGATTGTGATGTTCTGATGGTGGGCGAACTAAGAAACCCCGAGGCAGTCGAAATGACTCTGCTGGCCGCAGAATCGGGCAAACTCGTTTTTGCAACTCTGCACAGCAACACGTCAATTCAGGCAATCGAACGCTTCGTGAATCTTTTCCCCCAGAACCTGCATTCTCAGATTATCGGACGTCTTGCCAGTCATCTGCAGGGGGTGGTAACTCAGGTTCTCGTTCCCAGAAAACAGGCAAGGGGGCGAATGGCTGCTTTCGAAATTCTTCTTAACACCCCTGCGGTTAGGGGGCTTATAACCGAGAACCGAATAAATCTGATCAGCTCTTACCTCGAATCAGGCTCCAGCTCAGGTATGATATCTCTTGATCAGTCTCTTATCGAGCTGATTTGCGACGGCAAAGTCGACAAGACTGAAGCGTTCATGCGAGCCAACAATCGCGACTTCGTCAGACGAAAAGTCGAAGAACGAGAAGCTTCAGGAGGTGTCGCATGAGACCTGAAATTTACGATTACTTCGAACAGGCACTCGAACTCGGCGCAAGCGACCTGATTTTAAAACCAGGTTCGCCACCGGCTTTCAGGCTTAACAAGCATCTTATCGTTTCAGAAGAAGAAGCTCTTGCACCTCAGCAGATGTATGATCTTTTTCTGCCTCTGATCAATGCCGAACAACAGGTTGAATTGCGTGACAAATTTTTCGTTAACTCGATCTTTTCTTATAGAAACAATAAAAGTAGAATCAGATACTATATTTTTCAACAGCGCGAGGGCTTGGCTGGCTCATTCAGGTTCGTTCCACCGCAAGTGCCTAACATTCGCCAGCTCGGACTGCCGGATTCTCTGATCAGCATTGCCGCCAGACCCCGTGGCCTGTTTCTCGTAACCGGTCCGTCCTGCTCGGGCAAAACCATGACCATTGCGGCTATGGCCGATGCCATAAATCGTCGTTTTGCCCGACATATTATCACCATGGAATCTCCGGTAGAGGTGATTTATTCTCCGCAGCAGGCGGTTTTTACTCAGGTCGAAATCGGCAACGTAATCGATACATATTTTGACGCTCTGACTAACGCGCTAAGAGAAGATCCTGACGTTATGATAATCGGTGAACTCAAAGAGCGCGCTATTATCGAACAGGCTCTAATGGCAGCCGAAACCGGGCATCTTGTTCTTTCTTCTCTGCCAACTATGGGCGCGGCTCAAACCATCGAACATATTGTTTCCATGTATCCGCCGGGCAAACAAGACGAAGCCCGGGGACAGCTGAGCCTGAACCTCATCGGAATTTATTCGCAAATACTTATTCCATGTGTTGATCCTTATCAGCCGCCTAAAATCGCTTATGAACTGATGGTGGTCAACTCGGCCATGCGAAACCTGATTCGCGAAAAGAAATATAATCAGCTTAACACCGCGATGATGATGGCAAAGCGAGATGGTTGTGTGGCGTTGAAAGAGTCGCTTGAAAGGCTCTTGAGAGATGAAAGCCTCGATCAGAATCTGGTCAAATCTCTACTGCAGGAGATTGAAGAATGAACGAAATAGCTCTGAAAAGAATCAATGATTATCGCGAAAAGATCGCATCAGCAATAACTAATTGTCTTGGTGCTGAAATTACTGATAAAACACGGGCAAGGCTGGTGCGCCTGCTTTCTAACACGAGATTGCCCCAGTTCGAGGGGGTTGTGTTCAGTTTTCTGCAAAATCATCTCGATCTTGAAGACGCCATTCTTGCCGCCAGTGCCTACGACAGTGAAGAAATCGAAGAGTATCTTTACGAGAAACTCGCCGATTACCGCTCGCCCCACCGCGATATTATCACAGAGCAGCTTGCTCTAAAAAAGAAGCCCGCCTCAGTTCCCAGAATTTCAGAATTGCTGGCTGACGAAGACCGTCAGGTCAGGTTTCAGGCTGTTTATGGGTTGTTCAATGTGGGCGGAAAAGACGCGGCTTTGGCCATGTGTGACTATATTTCCGACCCCGATGAATGGATTTCGATGAATATTCTCAGACTTCTTTGTCTGATGCGAGAACATGAGTCCATACCTATTCTTGCAGAAAAATTCCATCAGGATGATGATCTGCGCCGAAAGGCTTTGATGGTGTCGTTTCTGGCGAGATTCAAAAGTGTAACTTTGATCAGTATTTTTGACGAAGGCATTGCAGCCAGAGATGCCAGATTAAGAGCTAATTCGATTGAAGCCATCGGCAATCTGAATCTTCCCGAAAAAGAGATAAAATCAAGAATCGAGCACTTTCTTCGTGATCCGAACAATAGAATCAGGGCTAATACGATTCTGGCACTTGCCCGAACCGACCCCGAAAAGATCAGACCCGAGATTCAGGAGATGGTCGAATCTAACGATGTGCAACTGAGAAGAAGTGCAGCGTTCATTCTCGGCATGATTCCTTCAGAAGGCTACGAAGATCTGGCAATGAAACTTGTCATCGATCAAAGTGATGTGGTGCGAAAAAGAATGGTGCAGTCTTTGCGTAATTTTTCTTCTGAGTTCGTCTGTTCTCAATTAGACCAGGCAATTTCAGATGCAAATAAATGGATCAGAAAATACGCCGTAGATATGGCCGGCAAGATTACTCATTTTCCACATGAAAAGATTCTGGCATTGCTGAAAACCGAACGTTCTGCGCCAAATCTGGAATCCTGCATGAACTTCTTTGCGACCCACCCGGTAGAAGAGGCTTTGGGCGCGCTGAAGCTGCATGTTAAAGATCGCAGACATCAGGTGGTTAAGGCGCTTTTGCATGCTGTTGTCGCCATAAGCGGCGTTGCCGGTGTTAAATCCATTGCTCCCAGACTTGATCAGAGAGACCCAAAAGTCATCAGGCTTTTGACTGAAGTTTTGGTAAAAGCAGGCGAAAGAAAGATTCTCGAAGAGCTGGTCGAAAGGTTTTCTCAGGCTAAAGGCGAAAAACAGATTTCGGCCTTGATTGCCGCCGTAGACTCTTGTCTCGATATTCTGGCGCTTGGCGAAACCATTCCTCAGCCCTTGATGGAAAGCCTCGAAACCATTGAAGTTGAAGAAAAGGTTATTGAGCCCGAAGTTGAAACAGAAGCGGAAGCTGCAGAAAGCCCGGATTCTGAAAAGTCAGAGGAAACATCTGAAAAAGCGATGACAGATACTGCTTTGCCAGATCTTGGCGAACCCGCTGCTGAAGAAAAGAAATCAGCGCAAAGTATTCTTGACCTGCCTGAACTTGATCTGGAAGATCGCAAACCCAAGAAAAAGAAGAAAAAAAAATCTCCGCATTATATAAAGGGTATGAAAGCCTATAACCTTGGTAAATTCAATCGCGCCATGAAAGAATTCAATGCTTTGATTGAAACCGAAAAGAAGGTTCCGGGTAAAATTTATCTTTATATGGGCATCATGCATGCAGAAAACAGCAAGTTTGAGCATGCAAGAGCTTTTCTTGAAACCTTCCTGAAAGAAAACCCCAATAATTCAAGAGCAAATTACCTTTATGGCAAGGTTTTCAAAGAATTGAAAAACTGGGAAGGACTTATCAGGGTCTACAGCAGGTTCACTGACGGAGAACTCGATGCTTCGCCGAAGATGAAGAAAAACATATACCGCGAACTGGGTATTGCCAACGTCCTCTGGGGGAAATACGAGCGGGGGTATCAGCTGTTATCGACTTTGCAGAAGGTGCAGCCGGATAACCCGGAAGTCGCTTATTATCTAGCCCTGGCGCAGTATCATCTGCACAAACCAAGTGCTGCGGCAACTTTGTTAGACCAGGCCATTGCAAATGCCGGAAAAAACAAACGTATCAAAAAGCTGGCAACCGCTTTGCTAAGCAAAGTAAGAGCTGGTGGCCGACTGATAGATTAAGTTGAATACAGGTTTTATAAAACCCTCAATTCTGTGTTAGACTTTGAAAAATTCACAAAGACGGGAAGTTGAACAGAAATGGATATTAAAATTAAACGTCTTTTGAAAGATCTCAGTAATCCTGATGATGATCTGCGGGCGCTTTCGACCATGACTCTTATGAAACTCGATTTTCCTGAACGGGAAACTCGTGAAGAGGTGCTGGAAGCCCTTGTAGCTGTAACCCAGGATAACAACGTTTCGGTGCGCTTTTTTGCCCGCAAGGCAATTGATAAAATCAGAAAGGCTGAAAAGCTTCTTAAATCTGGTATTGGCGAAGAGCATCTTCCACCAGTAGAAGAGATGCTGGCTTCAGAAGACTTTGAAGACAGACTTCGGGCTGTGATGAAAATCAAAAGCGATAACAGTTCAGAATACTGCGACAAGCTTGTAAAAATGCTTGAGACCGAAGAGCATGCTTTTGTCAGAGCAAGTCTTATCAGCACTTTAAAGTTGTTTTTACAAAAAGATCAGGCGGCCATACTCAGCCCTTACCTTAATGATCCTGACAACCGGGTCAGATCCAATACCATAGAAGCCATCGAACATCTCAAGGTTGAAGAGGCTATACCCAGCCTGTTCTCTGCCCTGGAAGATCCCGATAATCGTATTCGGGCGGTTGCAGCCAAAGCTTTGCAATCTTTTGGAGAAGAGAAGGTTTTTGCCGAGCTGAAAAAAATGCTCGATTCTCATGAAGAGTGGATGAAAGGCAGTGCTATTTACGCCCTGTCGCACATTCAGGCCGCTGAATCTATCAGCCTTCTTATTGAAACCGCAAGAAATGCTTCGCATTCAGAAACCCGCATAAAAGCAATTGTTGCCCTGGCAAATTATCATGACCTTTCTTCATACAGCTTTCTCAAGGGTTTGTCAGTCAATGGTGAAGGAGCCTTCAAAGAAGCTGCCAATCGCGCTTTAAAACTTCATGAAGAAAAGTTTGGACCAAATCCGCCTGAGACAACAGTTCTATCAGAAGAAGGTCCGGCTGAAAAAGAGGCTGAATCAGGTGAAAAATCGACCGAGGCGTCAGAAGAAAGCGCTGATCTGGCAAGCACGGTTACCAAGTTCTTTCGCAAGGGCAAAGACGAAGCTATCGGTCTTTCGAATCGTGCTGCCATTAATTTTAATGTTACTGACATTAAAAAAGAGCTTAACGAGCTTTTAAAAGAAGTAGGCAGAATTACTTTCGATATTTATCAGGCCGGACAGCTTGAGTTACCCGATTTGCTGACTATCGGGCACGAAATTCTGCGTATGAATTTTTTCATCCAGAAGTATTCAGAACAGGAAGAAAAAGAGGCTGATAAGAAACCGGCTGGTTTTTTTGAGCAGCTTAAAGGACTTTTTGCAAAAACACCCGAACAGAAAAAAGCCGCTTCACAGGCCGAGAAATTCGCGGCCAAACGTGATGAACTGTTTTTAAAAATGGGTAAGCTTGCTTTTAAGAAATATCAAAACGAAGAATTTCAGCCAAAATCTCTTGAAGGCTACTTTCTTACCTGGCAGAAACTACAAAAGAAGCTTGAAAACGAGCAGAAAAAGCTCGAAATATAAAAGAGGCCAAAGATGAACCTGAAAAATTTTATTCGCGATATTCCGGATTTTCCGAAACCGGGCATAGTATTTAAAGATATTACCCCCTTGCTTGGTGATGCCAAAGCTTTTCAGAATATGATCGAAACTTTTGCCGATCGCTACAAGAATTCAGGGGTTACACATATTTGCGGTATCGAATCGCGTGGATTCATTATCGGAGCAGCACTGGCATTACATATGGGTGTTGGCTTCATACCTGTGCGCAAGGCTGGTAAGCTGCCTTACAAAACGATTAAACGCGAATACAGTCTTGAATACGGAACCGATGCCGTAGAAATTCATGAAGACGCGGTGAAACCAGGCGAAAAAGTCGTTTTGATCGATGATCTTATCGCCACAGGCGGAACGGCAAAAGCGGCCCTGGAATTGCTGGAAGAAATCGGTGCCGATGTCGTAGAAATAGCCTTTGCCATTGAGCTTGAATTTTTAAAAGGCATTGAAAAGTTCGCCGGCAAAAAGGTTTTTTGTCTGCTTAAATATTGATGAAGTTAGCGGTTATTCCGGCTCGCGGCGGTTCCAAAAGGCTTGTTCGCAAGAATGTCAGGCCTCTTCTGGGCCGTTCGCTGATTCGCAGAACCGTTGAAAAGGCGCTGTCATCAGGAGATTTCGACCGGGTGATTGTGTCGACCGAAGACGAAGAAATCGCTGAAGAAGCCAGATCCTGTGGTGCCGAAGTGCCCTTTGTCAGGCCTGCCGAGCTTGCTTCTGATGAGGCGGCCTCGGTAGATGTTCTGTGTCATGCCGTTGGGCAGCTGGTTTTGCCAGATGATTTCTGCCACACGATTGTCTGTCTGCTGCAGACCACTTCACCATTAATAAGTGTAGAAAGCCTTAAGCAATCATTGCGCGTTTTTGAGAACGGTAATTTTAACAGTCTTTCGACCATGTGCGAAGCTTTTCAGCATCATGAATGGCTTTTTATCAAAGAAAACGATTCAGAAAAAGTTCATCCCATGTTCCCTGAAAAATTCAACCTGCCGACCCGGCAATTGCAGAAAAGCTATATTGAGAACGGTGCTGTATATATCGTTAAAGCGGACTGGTTGATGAAACATGGCTCATTGTATGATTTAAGCAATCACGGCACCTTTTTAATGAGCCGTAAAGAATCGATAGATATCGACACCCAGGAAGACTGGGACCTGGCCGAATACTATTTAGGCAAAGAAGAAGCACATGGGTAGCCGTCAGCTGCCTCTATCCATTATTTGATTATAAAGTGTGGCCTGATTTCGGCCGTTTTGCTTGGAAAAATACAGCGCGTAGTCAGCCTTTTGAATAAGCTCGGGTTTTGACCGGGCCTGATCAGGGTAACAGGCTACACCAAGTGAAACGGTTATAGGCACATGTTTACCGCTGATTCTAAAGTCGAACTCTTCGACCGCGTGTCTGATTCTTTCGGCGGGAACAAGAGAGCCTTCGCCATTCTTTTCAGGGCAAATAACGACAAATTCTTCGCCGCCGTAGCGGGCAACAATGTCGACTTCGCGTACGCTTTTTTCGATCAATCGGGCAACCGCTTTAAGAACCCGGTCTCCTTCGGGGTGTCCATAGGTGTCGTTGAACTTTTTGAAGTGATCGACGTCGAGAATAAGCAATGAAACATGGTTGTCATAACGGTCTGCGCGCAAAAGCTCTTCGTCGAGTCTTTGCTGAAAATATCTGTGATTGTAAAGGCGCGTCATTTCGTCGGTAACCGCATAACGATATAAACGAGCATTCTCAATGGCTATGGCAGCCTGATTGGCGAGGTTTACGAATAGCTCAAAATCTTTTTCTGAAAACGATTCTGGCACAGACTTGGATACATTCAATGCACCCAGAAGCTTGTCTTTGGCAAGTAAAGGAACGCACATCAGGGTGCCGGTTTTTACATTCTTTTTCTTGATGGCAAGAAATGCCTGATCAGTTTCAACATTTTTTACAAACAGTGGCTTTCTTGTATCTACAACCCAGCCTGCGATTGATTGCCCAATTTCGAGACGGGTTTCGCGGGTAACATCTTCAGACAGACCCACTGCCACGCCGATTGACAGAATTCTTTCGGAATCGTCCAGAAGCATAAGCGAGCCCTTTTCTGCCTTTATGACTTTAACTACCGTTTCGAGAATTATATGCTGAAGCTTTTTAAAATCGAGAACCGAGCTGATGGCCTTGCCCACTTCATATAGGGTTGAAAGTTGCAAAATACGATAGTCCAGGTCTGCCTTGGTGTTTTTCAGATTTATTCTCATCTCATCGAAAGTCGCGGTTAAATCGCCGATTTCATCGTCTGAAGATGGATTGATTTCATGAGAAAAATCGCCGCTGCTGATTTCTTTCGCACCCTTGATAAGGTTCGAAAGCGGAGCGGTAAAGTTCCTGGCCAGCAGCACTGAAAGCAAAACAGAAATTAGAGCGGTTATGAGAAGAATTCGCAAAAGTCTGCTTCTGAAAGTGTAAGCTGCATTAAAAGCCTGTTTTTCAGGAATCTGCAAGACAATTGTCCAGTTGGGCGCCTGATAAAAATCGAATTTTTTCAAAGAAACTGCGGTGATCAAATAGGGCTCGCCATCGAGGTTCTTTAGTTTGGTTACATCACTGTCAATTGTTTCAGCGGCAGATATGTTGAAAACTCTGGTCTCTTCAGATGATTTTGCGATAACGGTTCCGGTTTCGTCGAGTACCAGACCCTGAGAACGTGAGTTTTTAAGGGCCTGTTTAAGAATTTCGCGAATATTTGAGAGATTTACTTCAGTAATCAAAACGCCGGTGAAACCATGCTTCTCAGGCGATCTGATTATGGCTTCAAGGGTCATATACGGGTTGCCGTCGGGTCCCGAAAACACTTCAGAGAGTGAGCCGTGATAACTTCTTTTAATTGCATTTGAATAAATTCTGTCTGAAGGAATCTTGATATTAGGGTCGGTGGCGGCAATTACTTTGCGGTTGTTGTCTATGAGATAAATCGATTTGAAAATTGAAAAATTTGTGAGAAGTGAGTTGAAAAAGTCTTCTGCAATATGTGATTCCATATTGCGTATAGATTTAAGATTTGAAATTGCAGAAAGCAAAGCCCTCGTGAATTCAAGATTTTCATAAATCCCGTTGGCGAGAATATTCGATAGCTCTTTGTGGTTTGCGGTTACTTCTTCTGTGATGATTCTTCTTTGTTCGTTATAGGCATTGAACCCGATAAAGCTGGTTGGCAACAGTGACAAAACCAGAATAATAAACGTAAGTTTTGCGGTTATGCCAAACCTGAAACCTTTTTTATTCGTCATCATCACTCTCTGTTTTGTGCAATTTTTTCTTTATGCTCGATATGTTTTCTCTGATTAGAGGGTAGTCGGGCAAAAGAGCAAAGACTTTTTCGAAATAACCAAGAGACTTTTCAAGCTCGCCGATACCAAGAAAAATGTTGCCGAGATTGAAGAGAGCGTCACAGTTTTCGGGGTGCTCTGCAACTATTCTCATGAAAGTTGCAATGGCATCAGAGCTTTTTGACAGACCTTGCTGGGCTTGCCCGAGAATCATCTGTGCCAGCAGATCATCGGGGTATAATTCAAGGTATTTTTCGGCACAAAACAGCGCTTTGTCGAAGTCTTCGTTAATTATCGCCATCAGTGCCACGCTTAAGTCGCCATGGTCGTCAAGCATGGTTTCTGAATAATCTTGTTTTTGCTTATCAAGATTTGCCAGAAATTCCTGTTCTTCGCATTTGATTATTTCTGCCTCGACGACTTCGACATAGGTGCTGTCAAGGTCTTTAAGGCGTAACAAATGATGTCTGGCTTTGGCAAAATCTCCGGCATCCCGGTAAATTACGCCAAGGTTCTGGTGCGCCTGAACATGATCAGGTTTGATTTCGATTACTTTTTCATAAAATGGTATTGCCTGGGTGCTTTTGCCAAGATGCGACAAGGCTACGGCAATGTTGAAAATTGCATCGACGTCGCGCGGTTTGGATTTTATAACCGCTTCCCATTCGCTTATGGCCTGAAGGGTTTTGTTCTGGCGCATATAGATCAGACCAAGATTGTAATGTGAAAAACAATGGTCCGGGGCTACCTGTAAAGCAGCCTGATACGCTTCGATAGCCCTGATTGGATCGTTCATCTTATGCAGAAAAACCCCCTTGGTCGAGTAATAGTCAGGGTTGTCGGGGGCTTTTTTTATGGCTTTCTCTATTTGCGCAATTGCTTTGTCATATTGCCCCTGTTCAAAGAGATACAGGGCGGTTTCATAATGTCTTTGGGCGTAAACGTTTTCCAGCTTGGCCATAAGGTTTGTCTTTCATGTTTTGATTATGAATTATAGCTCATTCGTGCCCGCTTTTCAAACCTTCCCCGAACCTGTTCAACTATTTTCGGTCTTGCAGTTGAAAGACTTTGCAGATATAATCCTTTGTCATGAATGATCAAACAAATGAAATAGAAAATTATCAGTCAGAAAAAACTTCTCAGCCTACTGCTGCAAAGCTCTTCAGTTTCAAGTGGTTCGTTCAGTGGGCTTGCCTGCTTGCCACCGTTTTTCTCGCCGGTGCAACCATAAATTGTTTGTTCAGCTGGTTGTCATATGGTAACACCTGGGACTTAATGGGAACCTTTTTCAGTCTGATTCTTACTGTGATTGTCTATTTTGCTGCATTCAATACCGGAAAAATTGCTTCTATTCGCCTGAGATTCGCGATTGCCGCCATTTCTGTCGTCGGCTGGGCAATTTTGTTTCCTGCAGTTATGAGGCTGGCGGGTTTTAAATAATCAACAAAAAGCTTATTTGTGGTGTTGTTGCTGGCTGATAATCGTGAACCTTGAAACCAGTGAATGAAGCTCGTCAGCAAGAGTAGCAAGGTCTTCTGTTGAACTGGAAACCTGAGAGACCGTCGTAGTCTGCTGTTCTACCGATGTTGCAACAATGCTGAGCCTTTCGGTCGTTACCTTGGTAATGCTGGTAATATCTTCGATAGTTCTCGCCATGACCATCGAGTTCTGCGACTGTTCATTCGAAATAGAGCTGATTTCTGAAATTTTTCGATTAACGTCGTCGACGTTGGAAATGATGTTGTCGAGGTTTATGCTTACTTCGCGAATAATCTTGATACCTTCGTCGACACGGCCACGACCAAGTGTCATTGAATCAACCGCATTCTGAGTTTTCGTAAGAATGTTTTCGATTCGGGTGCCGATCGCTTCTGCGGCTTCAGCTGATTCTTCGGCCAGTTTTCTAACTTCTCCGGCAACAACCGTGAAACCTTTTCCCTGTTCGCCGGCTCTGGCCGCTTCAATGGCGGCATTCAAAGCCAGAAGGTTGGTCTGACTGGCAATGGCGGTGATGGTATTGACGATTTCGTTGATCTGCAAAGAAGCAGAGTTCAGGTCGAGAATAACCTGGGTTGCAATGTCGACCGATTCCTTGATTTTTCCAATCATTTCCACCGATTTTTTAACCGTTTTTCCACCCAGTCCGGCAGTTTCAGATGTGGTGCTGGCCGCTGTAACCGCTGTTTCTGCGAGCTGCGCAACTTTCTGGGCAGATTGCGAAAAACTGTCGACCGAATTGGTCGTTTTTTCGAGATTATCGGTAATTTCGAGCGAAGAAAGGTTGATGTCATTGACGTTTTTGGAAATATCAAGAAGGGTGGCGGCCGATTCGACCGAGGCCGAACTAAGCTGCTGTGAGCTGGTTGCCAGATCGTCACTGGTTTCGAGAACCTTCGAGATCATCTGGCAAATGCCTTCAAGCATACGGTTAAAACTTTCGGCAAGCCTTTGAAATTCGTCCTGTGAATCAAAATTAAGACGGGTGTGAAGATGCCCCTTTTCGGCCTCTGACATCGAAAAAGCTATTTTCTCAAGTGGTCGGGAAATACCATTTGAAATGAACCAGGTGAAACCTATGCTGAATGCGATCAAAACAATCGGAAACAGCTTGACGATGTAGCCCATGATATCGAACATGGTATCGATGCTTCTTTTGGTGACGACTTTTGAATGCCGTGACAAAGCTTCAGAAAGGCTTCTGCACTTCGCGTTGATTTCCATTTCTTTCTCGCGAATTGTGGCAATAAGCTCGGTTTTGCTCGCAAGAGAAAGTTCTACATGCTCAGGTTTATTCAGGTAGGTGTCGGCAAGATCATAAAGTTCGAAAAGATGCGATTCGGTGGTTTGCTGAAATGATTTTAAGCTGGCCGCCGTCTTTAGAAAAGGGTCGACGGTTAAATCACCAATCGTTTTCAGTTTCGCAAAAGCAGTTTCTTTCGAGGAATCATATAATGCCAGCAATTCATCTTTGTTGGGCGAATTTCTCGCGATTTCTGTGACCGAGTTGGCCGAAATCTGTATGTTACCCATAAGGTCCTGGGCGCTTTGCAGAATATCAGTGTGGGCGCCCTTGAGAAAATTGATGATTTCTCTCAGTTCAAGCATGTTGTAGCCGGCAAAGCCCGCGACCCCAACACAAATAATCAGGATAAAAATGAATCCTGACATGATCTTTTTGCTGATTGAAAGCATGCTCACTTGAGTTTCTCCGATTTAACTGCCTGATAGTTTGGAAAGGTGTAATAATGTGGAACGAAAATTTCTTTGAATCTTCTTATTGCATAATCATCGGTCATACTGGCCAGATAGTCAACCAGGGTCTGATTGAAACTCTGGTCTTCAGGTACCGCCCCTTTGAAATGGCGCAGCAGTTCATCAGGGTTTTTCGTCATCCATTCAGCCATCTGCCGCAGCAGATTTTTTGATTTTTGAACCGCGTTATCAATTTCGGGCCGACGGTAAACATCATTATAAAGGAATTTTTTCAGTTCATGGGTCGCTTGTTCTATTGGTTCACTCATTCTGATAAGATCTTTTTCATAGCTGTTGTCGATAATGTCGCGAACCATGGTGTGAATTCTCACTGAATGCCGGGTGCCGAGCATGTCGATCGTAGAACGCGGCAGATCTTCGGTCGTTATCACTTCTGCTCTGATTGCATCGTCTACATCATGGTTTACGTATGCAACCAGATCAGCAATCCTGACCACCTGAGCTTCGACGGTCAGGGGTAATGAGTCTCTTTGCAGAGTTGCCGAGCCATGTCTGCCCTTGCTGTGCTTGAGAATACCATCGAGTACTTCCTGGGTAAGGTTTAGACCTTCACCATTTTTTTCGAGCCTGGTGCAGACTCTTACGCTATGCGAAGCATGATGAAACCCGGTTTCACTTATCTCGTTAAGAACTTCTTCTCCACCGTGTCCGAAAGGGGTGTGCCCAAGGTCGTGCCCAAGGGCAATGGCTTCGGTAAGATCTTCGTTCAGGCCCAGGCATCGCGAAATACATCTGGCGGTGCAGACCACTTCAAGAGTGTGGGTCAGGCGAGTGCGAAAATGATCATTGGTAGGAGAAAGAAAAACCTGAGTTTTATGCTTAAGCCGTCTGAACGCTTCGCTGTGAATAATTCGGTCTATATCTCGTTGAAAATTGGTGCGAATAAAACAGGAATTTTCCTTTCTTTCACGGCCTCGACTGTCTTTTGAACGGCAGGCAAAGCGAGAAAGATTCTTTTCTTCCAGTTCTTCAAACGATATTCGCAGCGAAGCATCGCTGGTTCGGGCTTTTGAGACTTTGTTCATGAGATGATGTCAAGAATTAATGGCTGTGCGGTTACCTTTTCAGGTGAAATGCTGATCGCATCTTTAAGTCTTTGAATGGCTTTGCTGTTATCCAGGTCAGGATTGACGAAAATCTCGGCGATGGTATCACCGCTTTTTACTTCGTCGCCAACGTGTTTAATCAGCTTGAGACCAACTGCCATATCGATAACGGAATCTTTTGTTTCTCGACCGGCACCCAGCATCATCGCTGCAAGGCCGATTTCTTCGCAATGAATTTCTTTGACGAAACCATCTTTGTCAGATTTCAGTTCAACTGTCTGTCGGGCAGTTGGTAATTTGCTGTAATCTTCTATCATCGAAACATCGCCGCCCTGAATCTTAACCATCTCAAGGAATTTGTTGTAAGCGGTTTTATCGGCGATCACCTGTTCAACTTTTTTCTCGGCTTCTTCAGCAGTTACTTTGTCGGCCATAACCAAAGCCTGGGCTGCCAGGGTTTTAATCAGCCGGGTAAAGCTTTCGGGGCCTTGATTTCTCAGGGTGTCGATAGCTTCTTTAACTTCTACGGCATTGCCGATCATTTCGCCAAGAGGTTCATCCATGTTTGAAAGCACGGCTGTGACCTTGCGACCGGCCTGTGTGCCGATTTTCACCATCAGGCGGGCGAGTTCTCTGGCGTCTTCAAGGTTTTTCATGAATGCGCCGCTGCCGACCTTAACGTCGAGAACCAGAACTTTGTTGGCAACTGCAAGCTTTTTCGACATGATCGAGGCTGCGATAAGCGGAATCGAATCTACTGTGGCGGTTACATCGCGCAAAGCATAGATCTTTTTATCGGCGGGAACGAGGTTTCCGGTTTGCCCGACAATTACAACACCGGTTGAGTTAACCGCATCGATGAACTGTTCGGTGGTAAGCTCACATGAAAAGCCTTTGATCGACTCAAGCTTGTCAATGGTGCCACCAGTATGGCCGAGGCCACGGCCAGACATTTTCGCAACTTTAAGCCCAAGGGACGCGAGTACCGGGCCAAGAACCAGACTGGTTTTATCGCCCACGCCACCGGTTGAATGCTTGTCTACGGTAACTCCTTCTATTCCTTCGAGTGCGATAATGTCACCACTGGTTCGCATACAATCGGTCAACCAGTAGGTTTCTTCTTCGTCCATACCTTTGAAATAGACGGCCATAAGAAGGGCTGCCATCTGGTAATCGGGTATCGAACCATCGACAAAACCTTTGATCATGAACTGTATTTCTGTCTGGGTAAGTTTTTTCCCATCTCTTTTATTTTTGATGACATCGTAGGCGCGCATTCTTAATTCCTTCCTTGTTTGAGCTGTATTATCTTTTGATTCTAAGCAGGCGAATGTGATTTAGCATATAGCATTTTTCAAATAATGGGCAGTTGGCACATTTCATCTGATAATCAGGTCTATCGATTTTCATCGATTCAAAAGTCATTCCGGTCTGATTCCACTTGCCGTAATAATCGGTTCCAAAACATTTTGGTGGAGTAATTTCGTTGCGGTTCATGGTCGGAGAAGTGGGTTTGCTTTGGGCTGATCCCAGGGTTCCGGGGGGGGGTGTTAAACTCATTATTAAATACTCCAGTTTTTGGTTTTAAAAAATTCCCTGTTATAATACCATAATGAAGTCTAAGGGTATAGTTTTCTGCGGGTCTGATTTCGCAGATGCTTTCAAGTAGCAGTTTTTGGGAATCGATTAATTTAGAGGATATAGAGTTGTCGAACAGTAATACGCATAATTTACCGGTTAAGGATAATTTTCTCGATCATCTGTTCGCTTCTACCTTTCATTCGGTCATCGTCGCAGACATACACGGAAAAATCATAACCCTGAATCAGACGGCCATTGACTGGCTCGGTTACGATCTGGATTCTGTGGTAAATCAGTCATTGGTCGATTTTATCCACCAGAAAAAAGAAATAGAAACTTTAAAACGTCGAATCGCCAATGGTAATGCCGACGCAAAAAAACTGGGCGATTTTGCATCTCTGACCCATAGGGCTGCCGATAAAAAGGCAGATCAGCAGTTCCTGCATTATCGATGCCGTGATGGTTCGTGGTTGCCGGTTAATGTCAGCATTTTTCCGGTCACAGATGATGATAATCAGATTATAGCCTTTGCCGAAGTCGCAACCGATCTTACCGCGCTTTGTGAGACGCAAAGCCGTCTGGTTACAAGTGAAAAGACCATGGCGACAATCATTGATTCAGCCGTAGACGGTATAATCATCATTAATGAAGAAGGTATCGTTCTCGGGTTCAATAATGCTGCCGAAAAAATATTTGAAATGAGTTCTGAAGAGATAATCGGTCAGAATGTGTCGGTTTTGATGCCCGAACCGCATAGAAGCCAGCATAATGCCCATATCAGACGATACCTCGATACCCACGAGGCGCATATCGTCGGCATCGGCAGAAAAGTCGATGCACTGAGAGGCAACGGAGAAATTTTTCCGATCGATCTTGCCGTAGGTGAAGTGGTTCTTGATGAAGGTCATTTGTTCACCGGCTTCGTAAGAGATTTAACTGAAAGCATCAGGCTTGAAAGTGAAAGAAACAGCTTTTTTCAAATGTCACTTGATCTGTTTTGCATTCTCGATCTTGATGGCATGATTAAAAATGCTAACCCGCGCTGGTTCGATATTCTCGGCTATACCCCCGAAGAGATCCATGGAATGAAGCTTTCGGATTTTCTGCACCCTGATGATTTTGCCGATAATGACGTTTTGATCAAAGAAATTGCCGAGAATAAAGAAGTCCTGGGAAGAAACTTCAGATTCAGAGGTAAAGACGGCGAGTATCGCTGGATTTTATGGAACAGTTCAATCGACCATCGAAATCGTGTCGTTTACGCAGTTGCGCGTGATGTTTCTGAACAGATAAGAATTCTTGAAGAGCTGAAACGGGCCAAGATCGAGGCCGAAAGATCGAGCCAGGCTCGGGGAATGTTTATTGCGAAGATGAGCCATGAATTGAGAACCCCTCTTAACTCAATCATCGGTTTTTCAGGAATTCTGCAAAAGAATCTTTCGGGCGGATTTTCTGAAAAAGATCTGCTTTATCTCGATCGAATAAGAAGAAACGGCAATACATTGTTGAAACTGATCAACGGAATTCTGGATTATTCTAAAACCGAATCGGGTTTTCAGGAAATAATTTCAGAAGAGGTGAATTTGATCGATTTGCTGAACGAAATAGTCGATTTGATGCAGGTTACGATCGAAGAAAAGAACACTACCGTCAGGCTTGATCTGCCCAACAAAGTCGAAGTTATCAAAACGGATCAGGTAAAATTGCGCCAGATTGTGCAGAATCTGGTTGATAATGCCGTAAAGTTCTCTGAATCGGGAACCGTAGACATAGGATTAAAAGTAGAAGCTGAAAGCTGCAAACCTGTTAGGCTTGAAATTCGCGATTCAGGCCCGGGGATTTCAGAAGACAACCTTGAGAAAATTTTTGAAGCTTTTCAGCAATGTGATAACACCGTGACCCGAAAGTATGGCGGTGCCGGTTTGGGACTTGCCATTGCTCAGTCTTTTGCCAGGTTGCTCGGTTTTGAAATAGAGCTTGAAACCGGGTATGGGCAGGGGTCGTGTTTCAGCCTGGTTTTTACCAGCCGGAAAGGATCAGATTTTGACTAAGCATGTAGAACGAAAGATGAATATCCTGATCGTCGATGACGCACCGGATAATCTGATGCTTTTAGAGGCCATACTTGAAACAGAAGGTTTTAACAGCATTGTTCTGGCAGAATCTGCCCAGGAAGCCTATGAAAAGCTTTTTGCCCTCAAGGGAGAAGCCGCAATCGATCTGATATTAATGGATATCATGATGCCTGACATAAGCGGAATCGAGGCCATCAAAGAAATTCGCTCGAAAGAAGAGTATCAGGATATTCCCATTCTTGTCGTCAGCGCAAGATCTGAAACCAACGCTCTTGTTGAAGCTTTCGATGCAGGGGCAGTCGATTATCTGACCAAACCGATCAACGAACTTGAATTGATAGCGAGAATCAGATCAATGCTGAGGTTGAAGTCTGAAACAGACCACAGAAAATTTCACGAAGAAGAGCTTGAAGACTTTACCAGATTGCTCGAGCGAAAAAACAAAGAGTTACAGAGAATTCTCGATGAACTCAACAATGACCTTGAAGCTGCCGGAAAAATGCAGCGCAGTCTTTTGCCCGAAGAAAACATTCGCAGACCGGATTTTAATATTTCATGGTATTTCGAACCCTGTGCCACGATTGGCGGAGATCTTCTCAACGTGGTGCCGCTTAGTGAAAGGGTGACTTCTTTTTTCATAATGGATGTTTCAGGACACGGCATACAGTCTGCGATGCTCGCAGTCAGCGCCCATCGCATGCTCTCTGCATGGGGCGGAGAAAACAGTATCATAAGAAGGCCTGATGGTTTACCAAGAACCGCTGATCGGGTAGTGAATGAGCTTAACCGCGAATTTTTGATACAGAAAAACAATTTTCAATATTTCACCATGATTTATGGACTCCTCGATTCTGACGAGAATACTCTGAGTTACTGTCGCGCCGGGCATACGCCCCTGATAATTCAAAAACCATCCGGAGATATTGTAATCAAAGAAGAAGGCAATATTCCTGTCGGTCTTACCGAAGACGGAAATTACGATGAGTATAAGCTTGCTCTTGAACCGGGAGACAGAATAATTCTATATTCTGATGGAATCACCGAAGCCAGATTCGAAGGTGAATTCTTTGGTGAAGAGCGGTTTTACCAGCTTGTAAAAGAAAGCAGCAAGTTCGAGGTGAAGAAGGCAGTTGATCATGTCGTGGCGGGCGTTAAAAGCTGGCTTGGCGATGAGCCGCCTGCCGATGACATTACTTTGATGATAATTGAATTTACCGGTAAACCCTAGATTCGTTCTATAATTTTTCTTGCTTCTGCCAGAATTTCAGGGGTGTTTATGTTTTTGCGCACCCAAATATCGTCGGTAATTACGTGTTTTATGCGGTCAGGATGTAGCTGCAGAATTTTTCTCGCCCCTTCATTTTCAGGAATGGCAAAAAACTCGGTTTTCAAGTCGGCGGGAAAAATAGAAGGATGTCCGCGTCGGTTGTCTATAGACGGAACGACTATCATATCAGGATTTTCAGCAAAATTTCGGCACAGCAGACTTACCGTTTCAACGCTAATCATGGGATGATCGACCGGCCACAACATGATTGCAGAATCATTTTTGATTTTTTCCAGCGCAATTTTTATTGAACTCAGGGGACCGCGTTCAGGTTCGTCATTTACAAGCCAGATTCCCGAATGTTTCTCTATCAGCTCTTTGCTCTTTTGATCGTCGGCCTGACCAACGAAAAACATCTGCGCGATGCCGTCAGAGTTTGCTTCAAGGTTATGAATGATTTTTTCAAGAAAAGTAAGTTCGCCCAGCTTTACATGTTGCTTTCTTTGCCCCATGCGTGTCGAAAATCCCGCCAACAGACATATCGAAGAAATCATTGCTACCTCGCAAAAAAAATGGTTCAACCAGATTAACTTCCAGCTGTCATAATTTCAATAAGTGTTGAAGAGACAGACCGAAAT
Source organism: Candidatus Ozemibacter sp. (assembly GCA_030446435.1). Lineage (GTDB taxonomy): Bacteria > Muiribacteriota > Ozemobacteria > Ozemobacterales > Ozemobacteraceae > DYKG01. The sequence continues at coordinate 179 of JASURT010000028.1, read as the reverse complement.
TTGATATATCTTACACATAACTAAGCCAAAGGAGAGAATACAATGGCGACTGAATTGAGAAATCTTATTCCTAAAGAGGCAAAAGCTTTATACGAGCTTAAAATAGATGAAGAAATCATTACCAATCTAATTATTAAAGAACTTTATGTGCATGGTAAAGAAATACCAAGAAAGCTTGG
>JASURT010000190.1 GCA_030446435.1 Candidatus Ozemibacter sp. | reverse complement strand
CAGTAAAAAACCGCGACAAAAGTTACGCAAACTCTCTATTGATAAAGAAATTGAAACTTTTGCCGCGGCTCAGGCTTTTTACGTAAAAGCTCATCGAGCGCACTTCGCCAAACTCGAGCCTTCGGCGCCAAGACAGACTCGCAAATCAAGCATCGAGCTCATTGTCACCGGTGCGGCCATCGAGCCCATAAAGCGCGCACGAAGCGTTAATACGGAGTCGCCTGAGAATTCAGCGCAACCTGCAAAACACCGCCCTGGAGAAATAAAAGACAAGCCTTTACAAAGAAATCCACACAAAACAGAAAAGATCTGTGCCGGCAACCAAAGACTGACGCAAAAAGAACGCCGCATTATCCGTTTTCTGATAATCCGCCTGAGGTTAAAATGTCGATAGCTTTTCTTTCTCCGTCGGTTAAGAGGGACTTTGCACGCTCGAGCCTTGGTCCGGCTTTTTGCAAAAGAAACCGCTTTAACAGCTCGATGCAGTTATCTTTTTGCACATCGTTTGCGGCGGCCTTGTGACAGTCTATCAGCCCCTTTAAATCTTCCGGCTCAGCCAGTTCAAGCAGGTAATATTGTAATTCCAGCGCCCGGTCAGGCTTCAAACCAGAATATACCTTTAAAAGAGATTCCAGGCTCTCATTTCGAGGCTTGAGCAGTGCTGCCAGCCCGATTGCATTCAGGGCTATTCTGGGTTCAGAGCTGGCAGAAATTCTTTCAAGAGCGGCCAGATTTTTTTGAGAATGAAGCGCATAAAGAGCATTCATTCTGGTGCCAATGGTTTCGCCACCCTTCTCTGCCAGAGCTTCAAGTAAATCACCTGTCTGCTCAGAAGAAAAGCCACCCAGAGAAGCAGCTGCCATAAGCCTTACTTCGGGGGAAGAATCATTAAGCATTCGCGACAGCAGCTCGGGGCTCAATCCCTGGCTTGCCTTTTCCATTGAAGCCACAGCTGCCTGACGCACCCATTTATCAGAATGCGAAACGCCCTCCTGTATCATGGCAACGAAAGGAAGATTGAAATCGGAAAGATCGACCACCTTTAACAGGGTTTGAGCAAAATCGCTGTCGAGAGAATGCGTCTGCCGTAAAACCCTATCAACGATTTCAGGCTTTTCAGAACGCCATTCTATTCTCAATTTTTTGATAGTCTCGTCTGATGTGGGATTAATCAATAAGCGCAAAAGCGAGTCTCCGCCCAGTCTCTTAAGGGACAACAGGCTATTCTCAATAAAATGATAACCAGAAAACTCACCGACTTTTTCGACCGCTTTAATTATATTTTTGATAACAACAAGAATTAATTCCCGGTTTTCTGATTCGCCAATTATTTCGAGCGCCTTACCCTTTCGGGTCAAATCAGTTGATGACTCGAGAACCTCTTTGGCTTCTTTCAACAGATTGCTTTTTTGCAATTCGCCATCACGCATTCGCTGTGAAACGTCTACCATTGCCGAAAGCAAATGGGGACGACATTCTTCACATGAGTTTTCATAGGCTCTTTTAATGCGATCAAATACTTTCACACCATTTTCAGGGTGAAAATACAAAAAATCTTCTACTTTCTGAGCGATCTTCAGTTGCCGTTCCTGGGAAAATTCGGGCAATTTTCGCAGCAAAACCGCCAAACCATAACCTTTAAGATCGATAATGTCGCAAATAGCATCATTGAGCTTTCGCATGGGCAAACGCTTCAACCTGGCCACTCTTTTTTTCAAAACTGTTAAATCTCGTGAAATACTGCTGTTTTTGTTCATTGTTTTTTCCATTATAAATTCTGTAAAAGTTTCACCAACCTGGCCCGGTCAGCATTCTGAATTCTTCCGATTTCGATAATTTTTCGTGTTTCTGCTTTTAAGCGCTCTTTTTGCGAGAAATTAAGGCTGTTTCTCAAAATGGTTGCCGGAATAACCGAATAGAGAGAATCATTATCAACAGCATGGTACCAATAGTTCCAGAATTTCGAGGTTTTGTTTCTGATCAAAGAATTCATCGCTGACATCGCCAGAGCCTCGGCATTCTTAGCCTCGTATTTCAGCACCAGGTCGAATTCTCTTTGTGCTGAAGAAAAATCACCGGCAAAGAAGAAAGCTTTTCCAAAAAGCAGATGGTCTTCCATAAATCTGGGATGATACTCGCCGATTCGCTGCAGATATTTCATTATCCCCCGGCTGTCGCCAGAAGCCAGAGTAAGCTCTACCTTGGTTATAATCTCAACCAGACTTTCAATGCCGTCATCGAACCCTTTCCAGACTTCGAGAGCTTTTTCCGGACAGCCTTTTACAATTGCCAATCGTGAATACCACAATGCGACCTCTTCGTCCTGCGAATTTCTTTTCAGCAGCTCAAGAAAAAACTTCTCGGCTGTATCGAGCTCATTCAATCGCAAGGCGGTATAGGCATATAAAAACTTTGCATGAGGCTCTTCAGGGTATTCTTTCAAAACCATATCGAGACGGCCGGCAGCACGTTCAAACTCTTTGTCGAACAAATCAAGTTCAACCAACGCCAAAGCCAGCTCAGGCCCATGCCCAAGATCTCTTACCGCGTCTTTCAGTATTGCTCTTGCGGCTTCGGAGTCACCTTTCATTGCAAGCGATTTTGCCAGCTCGACACGATAAATCGGCTCAGAAGGAACGCTTGCATGAATTTCAGAGTAAATTTCGGCGGCCCGGTCAAAATTTCTTGCCTGGAACAAAAGATTTGCCAGTTCTCGAGCAATGAAAAGATCTGTGTTGTCATGCTTTCGCAAACGCTCGAGTTCTTTTACAGCTACCTCCAGGCCTGTTTTGCCGTCGTAAAGATTATCAAGAATATCGTAAACATCTGTTTCAAAGCGACTTTGCTTAACTTTTAAACAACTGGCGTCGGCTTTTTTTCGCAATATAGGAAGCCGGCGGGCAAGCTCGTTATATTTTTCCTGTAGTGTCGCAGGATCATCGAGACTTTCGATTCCTTTTTTCAAAAGATCGACCGCGTCTTGAATACGACCATCTTCAATCAAGTGATCAACCATTCTCACCTGCAGGTCCTGGTTTTCAGGCTCGACCATCATCGCACGCTTAAGCGTGGTCACAGCTTTTTCCTTGTTACCAAGAGAAAGCTGGGCTTCATAAATGCCCATCAATGGCACAATAGAATCACAGGCCACCGATGAAGCCTTACGAAAAACATCAAGCGCCCGGTCATAAATTTCGGCCTTTAAAAGCAAACTGCCAAATGCAAGAAGAAAATCAAGATCAGCTGCCAATTCATTGATAATAGAGTTACCAATTTCCAGAGCCATCTCGCCATTATTCATTTCCTGATAACAATAGAAAATCGACTTTTTAACGTCGAGGTCATCAGGCAAAAGTTCTTCGGCTCGCCGAAATGCAATCAGGGCAGCTTCGGGGTCTTCTCTGTAGATAAATGCCTTACCGATATTGAACAACGCCAGACTATTCGAAGAATCTTTCTCAAGAGCCCGGGATAAAAGCTTTATTGCCCGATCTGACAAGCCTTTTTGCAGACAAGCTGCCCCAAGGTTAACCAGAATATCGATATTCTCGGGTTCTAAATTCAAGGCTCTTTCATACTCTTCGATGGCATGATCAAAAAGACCGCGCTGTTGAAGATCGATTCCCTTCTGAAAATAATCCTGTGCAGTATTCATTTTAGAATTCCTCTGGTCTTCCCTGGCGTTTTTGAGGTTGATTAGCGCCTTGCTCTTTGAATTTTTCAAGATTTTCGATCATGGCGCTGTAATTTTCGACCTCTTGCGGAGCGCATTCTTTGAACCTTGAATAGGCCTCGTAGAATCTGAAAAAGATTCGCGAATTTATACTTCCCATTTTGTTTTTGGCGATCAACGCTTCAGAAATAGGAATCATGAAACTGTCTTCTTTACCCCATTCCCATTCAAGAAACGGAGTGTCAAAGTTGTTCAGGTAATCTGAATACAGAAAGAAAACAGCATAGGGGTCATAAAGCAAGCCCATGATTTCTTCAAGATCGTCTTTAACCGGGCGCCTGGTGCTAATCGCCTTTGGCAGACCAGCAGTAGCAATTAAAGTAACCCCTTCGACAGCACTGAGGCTCTTTAGCTCAGCCGAAAGGAAATTGCACTTTTCACTAAAATTCATCAAATGCTGGTTGCGAATCTGAATTTTAAAAATTGGATCGATAATAACTGCCACATCGCCACCACGCTCAAGTCTCGTGCGTTTAACAAATTTCTTTATGTCATCGAGAAAAAGACGTCCGGACGATTCATCGACGAGAAGCAACCTCTGACTCATTTCAGCAACGGTCTGCAGGCCCTGTTTTCGCTTATCTTCAAAATCCGGGCGGGCAACGTATGGATTCTTGATATAATCAATGGGCACTTCAGCTGCATGCGCAACTATCTTGGCGGTTACATCGAGGCGATTAAGGTCAAGACTGAAGAAAATCACCGTAAGCTCAGGGTTGAGAACCGCCAGGTCCCAGGCGAGCTGAGTTGCGAAGGTTGATTTTCCCATGCCCACCCCACCGGTGATGAGATAAAACTCTTTTTGAAAACCGCTCAACCGTTCCATCAGGATTGGAAAATTAGTGTTGAAGCCAAGATAACTTTTTTTCATGGCGCGATTGGCGTCAACAAGCTCTTTCATTTCTTCGATGTGCGATTCCATGCCGCGAAGGTAACCGGCACTTCCCTGAAGGAAAAGGGTTCTTAAATCCTGAATACAGCTTCCGATGGTTTCGTAAGCATCTTTTTCTTTGTGCATGATTCTTTCGGAATATTGAATCATGTTTTTGTGCGCTTCAGTTCTGATGTTTCTATCACGAATCTTTTCAATCAACGGTTCAATGTCTTCAAGCATCGCAACTCCGGGAGTGGAAAAGGGCGAAAGGAAAAGATTCTTGATTCGCTCTTCGCCGCCGGCGAGCTCTATTCCGTTGCGTTGTCCGTGTTTTATGTATTTCAGTTTTTCAATGAGGTTCGGCAAGTTTAAAGTTATATCGTCATCGATTAATTCAAGTATTGCCCCAAGCAAAAGCCGGTTTGCTTCAACCCCCTGAAAATCAGAAACGGTAAAGTGATTTTCACGCAACTGCCGACCGATGATTACCGGGTCGAAAGTCAGGTTAGCCAGAAGCCTTTCTTCGTCAAGGGCAATTGCAGCCAGATATTCTTCAAGTTCAGTTTTGAGTTTTTTTACATTATTTTTCTGAGGTGCATTCACAGATTTCTGCTTTTTTGCAGATTTTGCGGATTTGCTACTTTTTCTCGATGTTGCCACTTCTACCTCCGTTACTTAGAAGGTCATTCTAAATCACCACGGTACACCTGTCAATGCAATGCGACACCGAAAAAACGGCGGTGGCGTTTGTGGCAAAATTTTAGAGAAGGCGATTCCCTGAAATAATCATCGAAAGCATTTGCCAGGCTCAAAACGTTTGCTGAAGCGTGGTTAGACAAGTTTTTCTTCTCACCCGCTGGGTAATTTATCAAAACTATTTTTTGCCCAAGCTGTTGCCCAGAGGTATTTCAGCGCTACGCATCTCCGTCTTCTCTATTTTCTTGCTTCATTGCATCGGAAAGAATATCTTTTTCAATAGTTTGGAGCGCTCGGCATCGACCCGGGTCATTTTTTCCCAATCTGGTGAAAATTTCAAAGATGTTTCAATTTGCTCACGCAGCTCTACGCTTCTGATTGCCGCCCGGGAAAAAATGCCACGCATAACCGAGGCGACAACCATCATGGTATCGATCATTCCGTCAGGTTCTATTTCGCTGTATTTCAGACCCGATTTGCGAAGTTCATCGATCGGAAAAGCAAAAACCCGGTTCGGAATATTTTTTCCGACTTCGATGACCGGAAACTGAATGACCGGATCAGAGTGACCTTCGACCCGTATCGCCATCGACTTTAAAGCAAAGGGCTCCGTCGCGTCGAAGAAAGCTTCACAACTGCTTTTTTGTGCGGTTTTGCCGTAAAATCTGACATGTTCATTCTGACTCTGATTCACTTCAACATCGATGCGCACACGCGAGAACAGGGTCTTAAAGTCCAGGTCAACCCGATTGCTGATTTTTCCGGCCAGTGGCATGTTGAAGGCAAAATTGGCGTTATATTGGTCACCCTGGGGCTTCAGTTCAAAAGCCACACCCGCAGAAGCCACAAGGGTCATCGATTCAGCCAGCGGATCATTCACCAGGGCCTTTTTTCCGGTTACGATCATGATTGGAGTTTTATCATGATCATCGAACACCATAAGACTGTAATTGTCAGGTTTTGCATAACGCAGTTGCACGAGAATACGCATAGCAGAAGACAGGTTCATGTGCATATCAAGTTTCAGACTACCAACCTGATCTTTGGGAAGATTGATATTACCGACCATGCACTGCACGTCTTCGGGCGTTATTTTTTTCGGCACTTCAGCGTAGCCGGGCTGAAGAGAGAATATAAAGGCAAAAATAATCAGAAAGATTTTCTTCATTGGTTTTCTCCGCTTTGCGATTCTGCTGACGCAACCAGTTCAGCAGCCTGCTGTGGGTTTACATACAATGTGTTCTGGTGGGTATAAGAAACTCTTCCCGGGCCGCCACCAGGAATTTTTTTCACATGGGCCACCTGGGTTGTGTCTACGGCGACTTTACTGCTTTGGCGGGCAAAACTGAACCAGGCGGCCAGAAGCGCCCCGCGCAGAAGATCTTTTTCTTCAATTTCGCCATCGGGCTTTTTTAAAATTACGTGGGCGCCGGGTACATCGTTGGCGTGAAACCAG
>JASURT010000027.1 GCA_030446435.1 Candidatus Ozemibacter sp. | reverse complement strand
CCAGAAGCAAAGAAAAAAATACAAAACCAGTCTAAAGCTCGGTCGCCCAAAGCGCCCGGGCCTTCAGCCATTTTTACGCCTGAAACATCAGCAGATGCGCAAAAACAGGTTTCATCGGTAAAAGTTATCGCGGCGCCTTTAAATGCACCAGCGATTGCTCCTGCTTTAAATGATGAAGATTCACTTCCATATCCACGTTCAGACCTTTCACCGCAAAAACCAATCAGTGCTCCGGTTTCAATAGCTCCGGTTGTCGAGGCAAAACCGGCCAAAGCAACAGAAGCAAAACCGGACAAACCGGTTGTTGAAACAAAAATCGCTGAACAGGAATCACTGGCAGATGACCGCAGCAAGAAAGTTGAAGTAACAAGCGAAAGAATCGATAAAGGTTCGGTTGTTTATGGTGTAAACAGCTTTGACGGTGGCTTGCATATAGAAGCGACTACCGATTTGCAGAGCATAGTTGTTGAACCGGGTAAAAGCTTTGCCTTAGGTTTCAGAATAACAAACCTCTCGGGTCGAGCCGGAACTTTCATTGAAGAGTTTGTCATGCCTGATGGCTTCCAGCTGACTTTTCCCCCGGCAGAATTCAATCTCGAGCCTATGGAAAGCTATAACAGCATTGTTATGGTTACTGCTTCAAAATTCCTGAGCGCTGGTGAGCATAGATTTACCTACAATGTTTTCGAGCGCAACGATCAATCGGTTCACGGCAGCTTGTCTTTCAGTTTCAATATCTCTGAAATGATCGATCTAAGATTTATTATTGAAGAAAAACCCAACAGTATAATCGACGGTGAAAGCTTTACCATCAAAGGCAAGCTTTTCAATAACAGTAATAGAGCCTTGACTGTTGGTCTTGATATGACGCAGCAAAAGCATTTTCGCGTTAATTTCGGGCCAAAAAAGACGGTTATGAAACCAGGAAGTTTCGCCAATGTTGTGATAAAAGGCAGAACCGGTATCAACAATCGTCGGGGAACCTCTCTGACGACAATTCTGACTGCAAGGGATCTGGGGCGCAAAGACCGTCGGGTTCTGCTTAATCAGGCTATCAGCATTGGTTTTTATGCAAAGGCAAAGCAAAGAATAGATTTTAAAAATCGCCTTCCGGTTGTTGTTACGGCAAGAGTTAAGAGTCGTGAAAATGAATACAGCACCCAGATGGAAGTTTCTTCGCGAGGTTATATCGATAATAAAAACCAGCGCCAGATCGATTTTCTGGTGCGCGAAAAAGGCTCGAAAGACAGTCCCGGTCTCACCCTTAGCCGCGACGAAGCACGGTTTAAATATGAAGATCAAAAGGTGCGCTTATTTGTTGGCGACGGAAGATATGGTGTTTCACGTCTTTCAAAGTCATATCTCGGCAGAGGCATAAGTGCTGATTACAATTTTGACGGTCTAACCAGGGTCGGTTTCGTTGATTACGAAAGTAGATGGAGCAGTGTTCCTCTTGAAGGAAAAGGGGTTTACGTGGCTCGTCAGTTCAATAGAAAAATAAATCTGAAATTAAGCCATTTTGTTACTACGGGCGAAAGGTTTGACATCAGTCCCGAAGAAAGATTTACGACCTTAAGCTTAAATTTCAGACCTAACAGGGGTTCAAGTTTAAAGGCCTAAATCAGCAAAAAATGGGGCGGCGAGCTCGCTGATAAAAAAGATGCTGCCTTCTCTGTCGATTACATGACCCGGGTTCGCGATTTTGCTACCTTCAGCATACATCACTCTGATACCGGGGTTATTTATGCCGGTAACACCATTGGCAATGAAAATACCACTACTTCAGTAAATGTTCCGATTTCAGACAGGTTAAAGGGTTCGGTTTCTTATTCTAAAGACAGACAAAACCCGCTTTTGAAAACCACTGGCATTTCTGCATCTGAAATAGACCGATTTACTTCTGGCCTGGTCTACGATGTAAACGATAAAAATACGCTTAGACTGAGTTACTCTGACCGAAGCAGTGTTGATTGGCTAAACAACAAATTTGATGAACGTGAAAAATATCTTGAGGCCTCTATTTCTCATAAAGGGCAGAGCTTCGGTTCGAACTATTCGCTTTATCGACGTAGAATTCTCGATCGATTGAGTGGAAACGAAAGAATGCTGACTGACCATCGTTTGCAAGGGTATTTTCGCATGCGTGATGACCTGACGCTTGGTGGTTTCGCCGGAGTCAGCAGAAATTCCGGTTACGCGGGATACTATATGGATGATTCTGATATTTATGGCATAAGCCTTAACTGGAGGATACTCGAATCTTTTGCTGCAAATATGAGCTTCAGAGAGACCTTGTATAAAGGCAAGAGTGGAAATTATCAAAACCTGAATCTGAATTTGTTATACAAACTCGAAGAAAGCCAGATTGATTTTAAGGTTATCAGGAATGCCTACTCAAATATTCCTTCAACTCAGCCGCTTTATTATGAGTTAAGCGTTTCTCGCGAATTTGGAATTCCGGTTGGTAAAAACACAAAAATTGGTGCATTGACCGGTTTTGTAAAAGAAAAAGTTGGAAGCGGCACACGCCCCCTTGCCAATGTTACCTTGCTTATGAAGCAAATGGCTGCTGTAACTGATGCAAAAGGTAAATTCGTTTTTGCCGATGTGTCACCAGGAACCTACACGCTTGATATTGATCGCAGATATGGGGCAATCAATAAGATTGCTCAGAACGGATTGCCGGTTACGGTAAGCATCGCCGGGGGTAAACTTGCCGTATTGAACCTTGTGCTTGAAGATGCCTGCCAACTGACTGGAGAAGTAAGAGTTGTCGATTCGAAAATACCGGAGGGAATTCTTGTTGCACCCATGCCTGATGGTTTCAAAAAAATCGAGTCTGAAAAACTGTCTGGCCTGGTTATCGAAGTTCGCTCAGATTCAAAGCGTTACCTGGCAACCTCGGATTCTGCCGGAAAATTCGTTTTTTACGGCTTAAAAGCCGGCAAATGGAAATATCGCGTTTTGGATACCAGCATTCCGACAGGCTACCAGATTGACCAACCAGCTGGTATGCTTGAAATCGAACCAGATGGCGAAAACTATCTTGGCTTAAAGGTTTCGCAGCAGATCAGAGAGATTGAAATGGTAGATGCTGAATAACTCGTTAAGGTATCTCTATCTGATATTTTCCACCAAAAACTTTATTTTTTAGAGTGTCGTAGACACAAAGAGCTGTGTATTTGCCGCTTTTAAGGTGAGAAACATCAGCAGAAAAACGCACTGAACAATCCGGATAAATTGATTTTCTCTCAAGGCTAACCTTAGAAACTGATTTTCCGCGGCTATCGAAGAACTCGATCCAGAAATTTCCTGAGAAATACAATGTCCCGATATTTTCCATGTCTACATCAAAAAAAAGTTTGCCGTTCTCTGACCTGATTTGCTGATTGAAATAGCGGGCTTTCATTTCACCGGTGCCCGAAAAATGTGTTCTTATTTGAATACCCTGTCTTCGCTTTACCGTCAGCCCTGTCTGATCATTGATATCATCAGCGTTTGGGTTGTTGTTCCCGGAATCGATGTATTCAACCATCAATATGCTCCAGTAAGATCCTGTTAACTGTTTGTTGGGAACATTTACCGAAACGTCGATGTTCATTTTCATGCCGGGCTTTATTGTGAACTGTCGGGGAGAAAAATTCAGCCACTCTGCATTTGAACGAGGATGTGAACCGGGAGACAAAAATTCGTTCGAACCATCGGATTTGAACGAATAATCAGTTTGGTAAACAGTCATTTGCTGGCTTTGGTTCGTTCTGTTGATAACCCTGAATGAAGTTTGGGCTTTAGAGCCAGGGGTTACGTAAAGATCTTCTCTCGGGTTTTCGACCGTAACTCCACTACAACTGGCGATTATGAAAATCGTAAAAATGAATGCCAATTTGCCTGCTTTTTTCATTGTCTGCTCCTGTATTTTGTGGTTCAAAAATATTATTCGGATAAAATGGTGAGGGTTACTGTCAATTGTGTAACACCCGGTATTGCATCTTTATTTGCCCAGCTTTCGTAGTTCATGGGAATATGAGGATGGACCCCGATATTGAGATGTCTTACCAGAACTGCCGAGCCTGGTAGAAATATTCCATTTTTCACCAGATCGATCTGCCTGAAATCAGCAAGGTTGCTAATTGCCAACCAGTCGGCCTGATTCTCCAGTTTAACTCTGAGGTATCTGCCTTGCCAGGCTGATTGATCTACAGAATCTACACCTATTACGATTTTACTGGTTCCGGCTGTGGTGATATCAGCTTTGATAAGCAAAGTCGATACTGAAACCCAGTTTTCTGAAGTTGATCGCTGAATATCTATAAAAGGAACCGAGCCAAGCAATTCTAAAGAATCAGCAAAACAAATTGGTGAAAGAGCTCCCCAGAAAAGCAGCAAAAGAATCGACCCTTCAAGGTAAAAAGAACGTATTTTTGCATCAAGCGAAAAAAAACTGTTCAACCGCTTTCTCTCCTGGTTTATCGACCTTGTCACAGCCTGAAAGGCTAACCTGAAATAATCATACAACACTTTTATTGAAATAAATAAGCTAAAATAAAAAAAAACCGAAATTCGGGGTTTTTATAGCAGGGTTCGAAATCAGTTGTCAAGCATGGTGTAGGTAACGGTAGCCTTGTGGGTACCGGCTACTGCGTCAGTGCCAGCTTCAGCTTCGTATTCCAGAATTACATAATCGCCGGCTGCCATTGAATTGTCGATGGCGGTGGCAAGATTCTGAACACCGGCCAGGATGCCGTCAGAAATAAGAGTTACCTGTGGTGACAGTGTAATTGCACCGGAGAAAGTCGGACCAGCATTTGTGGCTGTAACTCTGAGAAAGCGGTCTGCCCAGTCGCCTTCAGAAATAGCTGCCTGAACGGTAACTTTCTGGTTGATGCCCAGATCGTGGAAAATTTCGAGCTCGGTTGAAGTGTCGGTTACTGCAACTGCGCCTCTCTGAACATCGAGAGTTGGCGGGAAGCCGTTGATTGTCAGGGTTCGGTTTTCGGTAAGGTCGACGGTAACATCGTGTGAAACCGTCTAAGCGAATGATGCTGCAGAGAAGGCTACGAACAGAGCCAGAAGGGCTACGAGTTTTGTTCTCATGAAAAATCTCCTTGTTAACTTATTTAGAACTCAAGGCCAAAATATTTTTTGGTAATGACTTAATGCCGATGATGCTGTTGTTTAACTCTCACCCCCATTTCGCAGGATTTCATGGCTGAAAGGCCAATACCTGTTTACCCGAAAAATCGCTGTTTCAAAACTTTGTAAGCTTGTCTCAGCGCCTGGCGACAAGAAAGCCGGAAGTCTGAAACAGACACTGTCAACAAACTTATTTAAGGCACTATTGCTTGTCAAGGTAAATTTAAACAAATGTTTCCTGCGTTCATTTAGTTTCAACAGCCTGAATTAAGCGTTTCATTTCAGAAGTATGAACATGAACCATTTAACCTGACTGTTTGCAAAACTATCGACAACAAGCGAAAGATTTTTAGTTGAAAAATGAAAAGAAAAGAAAAAAAATGTTTTTTGTTGGTGGAGGCAAAATGGACCTGTCAGCACAATTTCAGTTTTTGGAATTTAAGCTGAAGCGTTAGACATGAAAGGAATTCAGTTAATCTGAATGGTCGTTAACTGGTGCTAACCGTAATTTTAGCGCCTGCTGCAGTAACTTCAAATTGCCGTCTTTTTGTTCTGCGATCGCAGAAAGATTCAGAACCAGACTGTTGTCGAGAGGGTGAGACCTAGCCGGTGCAGCGCCGGTCAATTCGACAATGACATGACCGCCTGCTGGCAAAGAAATGTGGTTGGGTATTATGTTCAGGTTCTCTGCCTCGCCATCAAGATTCAATGCCAGGTGCAAATCAACATTGCCGCTGTTTTCGAGTTTGCCCGCAATCTTGAACTGTGAAGCTTCAGGTATCTGCGCTACGGGCTCAAGCTTAAAACTTACTTTTGGAAAAGAGTTTACGGCGAATTTGCATTCAAAGCGACAGATAGCTTTTTTGTCAGCAACGGTTCTGATCTGGTAGCTTGCCTGATGAATGCCCGGAGCTATCGTCGAATCAAGAAAGAAAGAAGCCCGACGCTTAATCGTCTGGCCTGGTAAAATTGCGAAAGGTGCCAGTTCATAAGCGGCTCGCGCACCCTTTGTAATCGATGCAACTTCGGATATGAACAATTTTTCGTCGCCCGGGTTCGTAAGCAGAAAATCGATACCTAAAGTCTGACCCGCTTTGATGGCAGTGTTTTTATAAGCATGACTGGCGACTAAGACAAGCTTTTCAGAGCTTGAAGAAATATCGAACAGCCCGACCGGCGCATCGATAACCGGAAAAACCCGCTCACGTTCAAGTTGCTTCATAGCTGCAATTTCTTCAGGCTCAGGCGATGCTTCCCTGATCAGAGGCGATGGGTCCGAATAGAAAAGAATGCTTTTGCCGCTTTCGTCAAGCAAGGGCATGCCTGAAAGGGCGTCGGCAGTAAATTCCTGCAATTCTATCTGCGAGGGTGGGGTGGCAATGATTTCAAGTGATTGATCAGGCCAATGAACCTTTACTTCCTTTGTTAAAGACTCTTTTTTGTCAGGAAAAGGCGGCATTTCCTGATCGGTTTGAATAATTGGCGGCGGAGCGATGATTATTGGTTGATTCGGCCGTTCTTGCGCTGCCAGAGGCAAAATTGCGCATAAACCCAAAACAAAAAATACGCAAATCACACCTGATGATTTGCTGAGAATCGCTTTAATATCGACAAAAAGCCTGTTGTTTGCTTCCTTATAGAACATGCCAGCCATATTAGCATTAAATCCGTTTATTACGAAACAAAAACAAATTGCCAAAAGTCTTGCATAGTCTTCAGGCAGGTAATTGCGCCGCTTATGCAGCAACGTTATACAGTAACAGTAATGGTTTGCCTGAACAGAAGACTGATGATAATATGCATGCGGATACAATCATCTGCAGAGGAGTTTTTATGATAAAACAGAAAAGAAATTTAGTCGTTACTTTGCTTGCTGGCGCGGTTCTAGTGGCTGGCTGCGGTTCTGATCCAGCACCCGAAACAGAGAATAAGGCGCAAACAAATGTGACCGGCGAACAGGCCGGTTCAGGAAACATTAAAATTCAGACCAATGCCGCCGGGGCTTCGATTAATATGCCCGGTATCAAAATTAACACCCAGCAGGACGGCTCTGCCAAAGTTAGCCTGCCCGGCATAAATGTTGACGCTAAAGAAGATGGAACTGCCAAAATAAATCTGGGCGGAATAAATATAGATGTCAGCCAGAATGGCGAAAACACAAATATCAACATCGATGGTATGAAGGTTGATGCCGAAGGCGAAGACAGTAGCGTTGACATGGACGATATGAAAATAGAAAGCAATGAATCAGGCAGCAGAATTGAACTTCCTGACGGCACAACCATTGATAGTTCAACGGTTGAAGATACTGAATGATAATGCAGAATTGAACAGTAGCTTTCGATAAAGATGAATGACCGTATACAATATGATCTGATCGTTGTCGGTGCGGGCGCGGCAGGCATGATGGCTGCTATTGCCGCCGCCCGTAAAGGGCAAAAGGTGCTTTTGCTCGAAAAATTGTCTAAGCCAGGCCGTAAGTTGAAGGCTACTGGCGGCGGTCGTTGCAATCTAAGCAACACATCGAGCCGGGAAAGTTTCGTAAAGAAGTTCGGTCGTCAGGGTAAGTTCATGATTCCGGCTTTGTCGAATTTCGATTCTCAAAACCTTTGCAGCTTTTTATGCGGGTTGGGGGTTGAAACTCATGCACCCGACGGATTCAGAATCTTTCCGGTAACCCATGACGCAACGACAGTCTATGAAGCTTTTTACAAAGAAATTCAACGTCTTGAAATTGTGCTTCTTACCGGGCAAAAAGTGTCACAGCTGCTTCATGACCACAAAACCATCAGAGGGGTGGTTTCGTCCGGGGCAGTCTATGAGGCAAAATCGGTAATCATTGCCACGGGCGGAAGAGGGTATCCATCTCTGGGTGCCGAAGGCGATGGTTATGTTCTGGCGCAGCAGGCTGGTCATAGCATCGTGCCCGTTTTTCCGGCGATGCTGCCTTTATACACTCGCGAAACCTGGGTGGCAAATTGTCGGGCAGATACCATCGGTAAAGCAGAGATAAGGGTCGCCCTTTCCGGTTATGAAAAACTGAAGGCTGATGGAGATCTTATTTTTACCCGAAACGGGGTTGCGGGCCCGGTCATTCTCGACTTCTCCCGGGAAATAGTTCCTCTTTTAAGTCGCTTTGGCGAAGTTCCGGTTAAGCTAAATCTTTCCGGCGGCCTGAACGAAGAGACAATTCAGCGAAAGCTTGTAAAATCACGCGAAAAGCAGCCAATGGCAGCGATAATCGATAATTTGTGCGAAATTTTCAATCGGCCGCTGGCGCAGGAACTTTGCCGATTGGCCGGCATCGAGCCAGAGTTGAGATTCAGACAAATACCAGGTCACCTTCGTGAAAAGCTGATGAAGATTTTAACTTCGACGCCACTTACCATCACTGGTCACGATGGCTTTGACGCTGCAATGGTGACCAGAGGCGGTATAAGCCTTAAAGAAGTCAAGCCCGAGTCACTTGAAAGCCGTCTTATGAAGGGCCTGCATTTTTGCGGCGAAGTACTCGATCTTGACGGCCCCTGTGGCGGTTTTAACTTGCAGTGGGCATTTTCAAGCGGTTATCTGGCCGGAAACTCAGCATTGGCATAAAAAAAAACGCCGGGCAACTCGCTACATTAAAAGCCTTTCAAAATCTTCGGGCAGGTAATTGCAGAGCGTTCGCTGATGAAGTTGCGTAAGCGGCGCAATTACCTGCCCGAAGATTTTGCTGCAGGTACATCGTTATTTTTTGCTGATGCTTAATGATAAAAATTGTTGTAAAATTTGAACATGAAAGTTTTTGTTTGCATAAAGCAGGTTCCTGACACCACCAGAGTCGATATCGACCCTGAAACCATGACTTTGAAACGAACGGGCATAGAGACTAAAATCAATCCGTTTGATTTATACGCAATAGAAACCGCTGTAAAACTTAAAGAAGCCCATCAGGCCAGAATTACTGCTATCAGCATGGGGCCACCTCAGACTGAAGCCGCGATTCGCGAAAGCTATATGCTGGGGGTAGATGAAGGTATTCTTCTGACCGATAGAAGCTTTGCCGGTGCCGATGTTCTTGCTACCGCCTATGCTTTGTCACAGGGTATTTTGTCCCAGGGATTGCCGGACGTGATCATTTGCGGTCGCCAGACAACTGACGGCGATACCGGACAGGTTGGCCCTGAAATAGCAGAATTTCTCGACATCCCTCATGTTGCCTATGTAAGAAGCATTATCGAAGCAGATGACAAGGGTCTGACGGTTGAGATGGACATGCCTGAAACCATAGAAGTGGTGCGCATCAAATACCCATGCCTCATAACTGTAGAAAAAGGTATTTTTCAACCGAGATTGCCATCTTTCAAGTTGAAGCTGGCTACCCGAAATCGCCCTGTTAAGCTGCTGACTCTTGCCGATTTGCCGGATTCACAGCCTGAAAAATATGGTCTCAAGGGCTCTCCGACCCAGGTGCTGAAGGTTTTTCCACCAGAAGTCAGTTCTGATCAGGAAGTCTGGCAAGGTTCTTCAGAAGAGCTGGCCGAAAAATTACATGCCAAATTGAAGGATTTAAAGTTTCTATGAGCGGCATTATCATTCATTCCTGCAAAGAACAAAATCTCGATGAGCTGGTGGCTTTGTGTCCTTTCAACGCTATTGAAATCAAGTCAGGGCAGCTTGAAATAAATGCCGGTTGTCGAATGTGCCGTATCTGCATAAAGCAGCGCCCCGAAATTTTTACCCTGAATGAAGAGCCGGTAAAAACACTCATTAATAAAAGTGAATGGAAGGGCATAGCTGTTTTTGCCGAGGTTTCGTCAGATTCAGTTCACCCGGTTTCTCTCGAATTGATCGGAAAAGCCCGGGAGCTGGCCGATCGCACTTCGCAACCCGTTTTTTGCCTGCTGGTTGGTGACAGGGTCGAAAAAACAGGCGAAACCCTTTTACAGTATGGAATTGATAGGGTTTTTGTTTACGACAGGCCTGAGCTGAAATACTTTAAAATAGAGCCGTATGCCGCGGTCTTTACCGATTTTATCGAGAAGGTTAAGCCTTCAGCCATTCTTGTCGGCGGAACGCCCATCGGCAGGTCTCTTGCGCCAAGGGTTGCTGCCAGATTTCGTACCGGGCTTACCGCAGATTGCACCATTCTCGATATCAATAAAAATACCGATCTCGACCAGATAAGGCCGGCTTACGGTGGCAATATCATGGCGCATATTCACACCCCGAATCATCGCCCACAGTTTGCTACGGTGCGATACAAAATTTTCAATGCACCTGAAAAAACCAGTCCGGTTGGGGTTGTCGAAAGATGTGATATTGCTGATGACAAGCTTGTTTCGAAAATTGAAGTGATTGAAGTGAAAGCCAAAGAGTCGGTGCGTTCGATTGAAGATGCAGAAGTAATCGTGGTAGCCGGTAAAGGGGTTAAAAAACAAGCTGATCTGTCGATGATCGATGAGCTTGCTTCTTCTCTTGACGCTATGACAGCCGGCACCAGACCCCTGATCGAGCAGGGCTGGTATGACCCGCGCTTACAGATAGGTCTTAGCGGACGAACCGTAAAACCCAGACTGATAATAACCTGCGGAGTTTCTGGTTCAGTGCAGTTTGCCGCAGGAATGCAGGCGGCCGACAACATTATCGCCATTAATTCAGATCCGACGGCTCCTATTTTCAATCTGGCGCATTACGCATTGGTGGGCGATATCTACGAGGTCATACCCGGCCTGCTTAAAAGAATCGAAAAGAGTGGTTCTGTCTTATGAAGTTCAATGCTGTGAAACCTGAAGATATTCAATATCTGGGCTCGATAGTCGGCAAAGAGAATCTGGTCGCCGGCGATGATATTCACGAAGATTTCAGCCATGATGAACTTGGCGATCTCAAAAAGTTTCCTGAAATTCTCGTTTACCCCAAAAATAGTGAAGAAGTGGCAGAAATCGTCAGATTTGCAAATCAAAAATGTATTCCTGTAACTCCGCGCGGCCAGGGAACTGGTCTTGTCGGGGCTTCGGTGGCACTTCACGGCGGTATTATGCTCAGCACCGCGCGCATGAACAGAATTCTCGAACTCGATGAAGAAAACCTGACTTTAACCGTCGAGCCCGGGGTCTTACTTATGGAAATAGCGGCGTTTGTTGAAGAACACGACCTGTTTTATCCGCCTGATCCGGGCGAAAAAAGCGCATCGATAGGCGGCAATATCAATACCAATGCCGGCGGAATGCGCGCGGTAAAATATGGCGTAACCCGTGATTATGTGCGCGGTCTTGAAGTTGTTTTGCCCAACGGCGATATAACCTGGTTTGGCGGTAAAATCGTTAAAAACAGTTCAGGCTACAGCCTTAAAGATCTGATAGTCGGTTCTGAAGGCACTCTTGGCATAGTAACCAGAGCAATCTTGCGCTTGTTGCCGCGTCCGGCTAAAGCAATCAGCCTGCTCGTGCCTTTTCCTGATCTTGAAAGGGCCATAGAGACGGTGCCGTTGATCATTCAGTCTAAAGCGGTGCCAACCGCCATTGAATACATGGAAAGAGCTGTAATCGAAAATTCAGAAGATTTTCTCGGAAAAAAGTTTCCTGATTCGTCTTCTGATGCTTATCTTTTGCTGACTTTTGATGGGCATAGCCGAGAAGACATCGAAAAAGACTACGAGAAGGTTGCGCACATTTGTTTGAATAAAGGGGCCTTAGATATTCTGATTTCAGATACCCAGGAAAGACAGGATATGATCTGGTCGGCCCGAGGGGCTTTTCTTGAAGCGATCAAGGCTTCAACAACCGAGATGGATGAATGCGATGTGGTTGTTCCGCGTAATCGGGT
This sequence comes from Candidatus Ozemibacter sp., assembly GCA_030446435.1. Classification (GTDB taxonomy): domain Bacteria; phylum Muiribacteriota; class Ozemobacteria; order Ozemobacterales; family Ozemobacteraceae; genus DYKG01. Next base: position 11,603 of record JASURT010000027.1, on the reverse strand, counting down.
TGCTGAATTTGTTAAGTTCACAAAGGTTGTCGAAGCCGAAGAAAGTCTGCGAATTCGCAGTTTTGGTCATGCCGGCGACGGTAATCTGCACGTTTATCTGCTTCGTGATGAGCTGAGCAAAGAAGAGTTCAACAAGCGCCTGCATAAAAGCTTTTTGCGTTTTTACCAGAAAGCTAAAGAGCTTGGTGGACAGGTCTCTGGCGAACACGGTATAGGTTTTGCCAAACGGCCATTTCTCGAAGACGTTTCCGGCTCGATTCAGCTTGATCTTATGCGCCAGATCAAAAGAGCGTTCGACCCTAACAATATTCTCAATCCGGGCAAGGTTGTCTGACCGAAACAACACTTGGTTAAGCTGTTTTATTCGCAGTCATTTTGTGGTATGTTTGCACAGCAAAAAAATCTAATTTCAACTCAAAAGGAACCTGGCACAAGAAATGAGACAATCAAAACTTTTTACCAAAACTTCCAAGACGCTTCCAAAAGACGAAGTAAGTGTTAACTCCCAGTTATTGCTCAAAAGCGGCTTCATCGACAAGGAAATCGCAGGAGTTTATTCATTTCTGCCCATGGGTTACCGCGTTCTCGACAAGATTATCAACATCATTCGTGAAGAAATGAATGCCATCGACGGTCAGGAAATAATGCTGACCGCTTTGCAGTCTCCGCAAACCTGGGAACCAACCGATAGATGGGACGATTCCAAAATGGATGTCTGGTTCAAAACCGAACTGAAAAACGGCAGTAAGCTCGGCCTGGCTCCAACACACGAAGAACCCTTGACCAAACTGATGAAAAAGTTCATCACTTCCTATAAAGATCTGCCTGTCTATGCCTATCAGTTTCAGACCAAGTTCAGAAATGAAACTCGCGCCAAATCAGGTATTTTGCGCACTCGCGAATTTATCATGAAAGATCTTTATTCATTCTGTCGCAATCAGCAAGAACTTGACGAATATTACGAAAAGGCCAAAGCGGCTTATGTCAGAATTTTTGAAAGACTCGGTCTTGGTGATATTACCTATGTAACCTATGCTTCCGGCGGAACTTTCAGCAAGTTCAGCCATGAATTTCAGACCCTTTGCGAATACGGCGAAGATCTGATCTACATCAATGAAGAAAAGAAAATCGCCATCAATCGCGAGATTTTCGAAGACGAAATTCTCAGCGAATTTGGTCTGACCAAAGCCGACTTCGTAGAAAAGAAAGCTATCGAAGTCGGAAACATTTTCAAGCTGGGCACCAAATTTTCTGATGGCCTGGGTCTGCAGTATGTCGACGAAAATGGCGAACGCAAAAATGTGATTATGGGCAGCTATGGCATTGGGCCCGGTCGGGTTATGGGTACCATAGTCGAAACTCATAATGATAAAAATGGAATTATCTGGCCAAAAGAAGTGGCCCCTTACCAGGTTCACATCGTCTCTCTGGGCAAAGATGAAGTGGTGATGCAGGAATCTGAAAAGCTTTACAATCAGCTGAATCAGGCTGGTTACGAAGTTCTCTGGGATGACAGAACCAATCTTGGCCCCGGCGCGAAATTCGCTGACTCTGATTTGATCGGTTGTCCGATCAGAATTACCGTTAGTGGTAAGAACATCGAAAAAAGCCAGTATGAAGTTAAAAGAAGAATTGGCGGCGATGCAGAGTTTATTCCACAAAACGATATCGAAGCTTTTCTTGATAATGAATTGAAATAAGAACTTCGAGTTCCATAAAAATTCTCGCTATAAAGCCAAAAGTTCTGGCAATATAGCGGGTTTTTTATTTGCAGTTAAACTGCGGATGCGTTTCCAGCTGGCTTTTTAATCTTGCTTTTTCGCTGTCATTGAGTCTGGTAGAAACATGCAGCCGGTTGCAAAGAAGTTTTTCAAGCCAGGCATTATCGAGCAGTTTGTCAAAATGCGGGTGTTTTTGAACCGGCTCGTTCGTAAGAAACGCCAGTGTGGTTTCGCCATTGCCATTACTGGATACCCCTCGTGCAACATAGAAACCTGAAAGCAAAAGAGACACCCGCACTGAATCGGCAGCTGAATAGGTAATCAACTCAACCTCTGAATCCTGGCATCTGCTTTTGATTCTTGAAAATGCTTTTTTGGTCCAAAGTTCAGAGTCGGTTTCAGGTGAAAACGGATCATAAAAAATGATGTCGGGTTTTTCAGCTTCTTCAAGCAATGCAAAAAAATCACCCTCGAGAAGCTTCCACTTCAGTCGTTCTGAAGAGTGCAGCCATTCACCTGTTTTAAGAATTTTGTGTGGAGCGCTGTGGCGAAGATACGAAAAGCGATCAGGGTCACGAGTCGCCAATCTTAAAGGGTCAGTAGTGCGTTCAAAACTTAAAATGTTTACCTGTCGACTTTTTCCTTCTTTTTCAAACCAATCTTCAAAACAGTTAATGGCAGCCATAACATTCGATGCTGCTCCGAGCCATAAATCCCAGATTATTAGCGGCGGGGCATCGATATTACCAATCTTTTTTCTCAGTCTTGCCTGATTCACATAAATGCTGTTTGCTTCTTCAAGAGGTTCAATCGCAGCGGGCATAATTTCGCCAGAGCTGATTTGACGAATTGTCGAAAAGCCCTGCTTTGAATCGAAAATTTCAAAATCACCAAGTCGCGCGGGCTTCGGCTTTGCCTTTTGTCTTGGTGGTTCACCCGGATTTTCTTCGTCTTTACGATCGAGCTCGGTGCGCATCTGTTGATAAAATCGGTGAAAACTACCGTTGATGATATGGTTTCTGATATCATTCATGAGCTTGTGGTAGTAGGTCATGTTGTGCGTCGTCAGAAGATGCCAGCCAAGGGCTTCGCCGGCTTTTATCAAATGGTGAATGTAGGCTCGTGAATAGTTTTGGCAGCAATGGCAGTTACAATTTTCATCGATGGATCTTTCTGAAAATTTGTAAACCTTTCGCCGAAAGTGAATTATACCGTGCGAGGTAAAGGCTACACCACGGTGGGCAAGTTGCGAGGGCATGATACAGTCGAACATATCTACCCCACGGTGAACTGCTTCAAGAATGTCGAGAGGAGTGCCCACTCCCATCAGATAGCGCGGAAGGTTGTCAGGAAGCAAGTCAGTCACGAGACCGGTGAATTCATAGCGCTCTTCCTGGGTTTCTCCTACTGCCAGACCTCCTATGGCCAGGCCGTCAAAAGGCAGCTTTTGCAGAAATTCGGCGCTTTTTTGCCTGAGGTCGGGGTGGCAGGCCCCTTGAACTATGCCAAAAAGAGCCTGAGGAGACTCACCTCTTGCCTTCAATGATCTTTCGGCCCAGCGATGTGTAAGTTCCATGGCGCTTCTGGCTGTTTCGTAATCAGTTTTGCAGGGAACGCAATGATCGAGAACCATCATTATATCGCTGCCTATAGCTTTCTGCATTTCGATGCTGGATTCAGGTGAAAGCACAAAAGTTTTGCCGTCGATATAACTCTGAAAGGTTGCCCCTTCTTCTTTCATGGCACGGGCATGGGGTAAAGAAAAAATCTGAAACCCACCTGAATCTGTTAAAACAGGGCGATCCCATTTCATGAAATTGTGTATTCCACCGAATTGGCGAAATACTTCCGGGCCCGGTCTCAGCAAAAGATGGTAAGTATTGGCAAGAATTATCTGAGCCCCGGTTTCTTTAAGGCTTTCAATCGTCATGCCTTTAACGGTTGCCTGGGTGCCAACCGGCATGAAAACCGGTGTCTTAATCTCGCCATGAAGGGTGCGAAGTGTGGCGGCTCTTGCTTTTGAGCCAATAGCTCTTCTTTCAGGGGTAAAGGTCAATCTTTGCATCAAATTGTTATTCTGGCCTTTTCCTGGATTTGACTTCAAGCCTGTTTTCTCTGATTCGCTTAAATTTTAACCGCATATTTTTCATATGTCAAAACATTATGACTGGCCGTTTATAGCAAAATTGCATACCTTGATTTGAAAGACACCCCCTAAACTATGCTATACATTTAAGACGATAAGAAATTAAGCAGATAAAAATTGATTTGCGCCGCAAATTCAAGGAAAAGGTGACTACATTGCACGAACGACAAAACAGTATCGAACAGTTATTTTTAAGGCTCGTGGCGACCAGAAGTGATACAAACAGCCTTTACGAAAGAGTTGTTGAAGAAATTATTCTAACCTGGCTGAAATCTCGCGAATACTTCAAACAAAACCCCAGCCTGGTCGGTACCAGAGATATCTTCAATGATAAAAACGAACGAGAACTTGTTTGGGCACTGGTTAAAGGCAAAGGTAACAAGACCATCGTTCTGGTGCACCACCATGATGCTGTTGACATAGAAGATTATGGCAAAATCAAAAATCTTGCCTTCAGACCTGATGAACTGCGCGAAGCAATGCTGACCAGAAAGTTCTCTGACTCGGTTAAAAAAGACCTCGCAAGTGGCGAATGGATTTTTGGCCGAGGCACGGCCGATATGAAAGCAGGGGCTGCCATTCAGCTGAATCTTATCGATGAATTTTCGCAAAAGGAAGACTTCGAAGGAAATTTGCTGCTTCTTAGCGTGCCTGACGAAGAAACCCTTTCAAAGGGTATGCTAAGCGCCGTCGAGCTGATGGAAGAACTTCACCAGGAACACGGACTTGAATACATTTTGACCATTAATTCTGAACCCTATTTCAATAACGTAAAAAACAAGGCGATTATGTATGAAGGCTCGGTTGGCAAAATCATGCCAATTGTTTATGTTAAAGGGGTTAGAAGCCATATCGGCGACCCCTACAATGGCATCAACCCTTCATTGATTCTTGCGAATATCCAGAGTTTAACCGAATTGAATGTTGATTTATGCGACAAAGTCGGCGATGACGCCACCCCGCCACCGATCTGGGTAAATCTCAAAGATCGAAAAAAAGCCTATGATGCTTCAATTCCCGATGCAGCCACCGGCTATTTCAACTGGCTAACCTTTACCAAATCTCCGTTCACTATTCTCGCTCTGCTGAAAAAACTCTGCCAAAAAGCCCTTGAAGACTCGTTGCAGAAATTCGAGCAATCATATCTGAATTTTTGTCGGCTGACTGATGATGAGCCTGATGTAATTTCGTTCGAACCAAGAGTCATCGATTACGATACCCTCTGGAACGAGGCAGTAGAAAGCGGTGGTGATAAGTTTGAAGCTGCGTTTGAAAAGTTCCTGAAAAAGGTTAACGATCTTCTGGACGAAAATGTAATAACCTTGCCCGAAGCAGGAATTCGCCTTATCGAGTTTGTTGCCGATTACATAGATCTCGATGGCCCGACAATTGTCGTCGCCATTTCGGGGCCTTATTACCCGCATATTACCAACAGCATCATCGAAGGCGGAGAGCGTTTTGACCTGCACCAGAGAGTGAATCGTATTTCAAAAGAGCTTTTCAATATCGAATACAAATCAAAAGCTTATTTTATGGGGATTTCTGACCTGTCATACGCGGCCTGGGCAGGTAACGACAAAGATGTTCTTGCAATCAAAGAAAACAGCCCGGGCTGGGATACCATATACAAAATTCCCTTCAAGGCTTTGCAGACTTTGAAAATGCCGGTGGTCAATATCGGGCCCTGGGGCAAAGACCTGCATAAGCCCAGTGAAAGAGTTTATGCAAGAGACGTTTATGTCAGAATTCCCGCCATTCTTGAAAAATTGATCACCGAAGTTTTTGAATGCGAACGATCAATGAAATTTTTAAATGTCTGGTACTGATTGTTTCTCTTCTTAATTTGAACTTTGCCGGCTTTATATCGCCTTTGAAAAAGGCAGGCAAGACAACTGACCTGTCTGGGAACTGAGATTTTGCCCGAATGGCCGCCTTGTTTTTGTGTACCCTGAAGTTGTTTAAAACCGTCGTTTGTGATAATTTGAATTTTGCTTCGAATTATAGAGATGGCGGGAGGAACAACCCATGCGTTCAATTAACGGCAAAGCCCGTGTTTTCATGTTTTTGCTCAGTCTGGTTCTTGTGGCGAATATGGCTGCTGCCGCGAGCTTTCAGCTCGATTACATGAACCGTTATATATGGCGCGGGTTTGATTTGAATCCCGATAATCATTATGTAATTCAGCCTTCAGTCAATTTCACTTTCCCTGAAAGCAACTGGTCAATAAATCTTTGGTACAGCTATTCTGCCGAAGACAAGAACCTGAACGAAACAGACGTGACTTTCAATTATGACTTTCCCGGCACCAAAGGTGTCGCTGTTTCTGCGGGAATCGTTCATTATGGCTGGTACAGCGCCGACAATTTTGATGCAGATGCCAACACCACCATCGAAACCTATCTGATCCTCTCATGGGAAGAATCACCTCTCAGCCCTTCATTTTCTCTCTATCATGATTGCAAGAATGGCAATGGCTTATATGCTCAGCTTAGCCTGAGCAAAGAATTCGCCGTTTCAAAAAAGCAGAATATTGAACTGAGTTCGAGTATCGGTTACAACCAGAAACAGTGGATCAGCAAATCAGGTTTCAGCGATGTTTCCGCTACCGTCTCATACCCTATAAAACAGGGTAAAAATACAATTACCCCATTTGCGGGAATTTCATGGCCACTGTTGAAAGACATCAATCCCGGAGTGGATCGGGAATACATTCTCGGTGTCAGCTTTGCTTTCGAATGATTTGATAAGTCTTGTTCAGGCCTTTTTCCTTCAAGATTAGATGACTGAAGTGAGGATGAGATGTATTCAATCAATAAGAAAATTCCCGAAAAGGTTCGTCGCTACCATATTTATCCTGTTGCCGAAGGCGTTTTTTCGCGCTATTAGCGCTTTTTCTCACCGCCGTAACCGCTTTTTTCATTTATCATCACGCTTTGGCAGCAATCGAGGCCGAAATCAAAGACGGCCTTCTGCGAACCGCTTCGGGCATTGCTGCCTGTCTTGATGGTGATACCATAGCAACTTTCGATGCACCGGAAAAAAAGGATTCAGACTCTTACCATAAGACGCTTCAGCTTTTGCAAAAAGCCCGCCTGGCAACCAAGCATTGTACATACTTATATGTTAATCGTTTGCTCGATGATAAGGTGGTATTTGTTCTTGATCCGACCCCTGTCGATGAAAAAGGCGTTCCGCTGTTCACCGATGAAAAAAATCTCGAACCATCGATTCCCAATACTGAATATCCTGGTGCGAGCAAAGAACTGATCGAAGCATTGAACAAGAAAAAGGCCGTCGTCTCGGCAGAACCTTACACCGACCGGTGGGGTACTTTTTATAGTGCGTTCGTGCCGATTTATGACAGCCAGAAGCGCTTTGTCGGCACCCTGGGCGCAGATTTAAGAATCAACGATATGCTTGCAAGATGCGAGCCTATTGAAGATGCCACCAAAAGAGCTTTTTTCGTTTCGGTTATTCTCGCATTGCTTTGCGGAACCATGCTGTGGTTTACCCGCCGGTTTTCATTGCAGCTTAACCGAAGCCGCATCGATTTGCTTGGTAATCTTAATGATGCCAAAGAATTCGCCGATCAGACTTCTGCCAAAATTGGCCGGCAGATTCAACGTATTAGTCAGATTTTCAAAAAGCTTTCGCTTCGACTTAAACTTATAGCCGACGAAAAAGAAGATTCAATTCGCCAGATGAAACTTGAAAGCGAGCGGCAAAAACTTGATACCCTGTCTGATAAGCTTTTAGAAGCCGCAGAGCTTAAATTCAGCCGCCGTGAAGCAAATCTTGATAATTTTGAGATTGTTAAAGTTGGCGACGGTATTTTGCAAAAGTTAGCTGAAATAGACTCTGACTTGCCCAAAATCAATTTTTCGATTGACCAGAATATTCCCGAAACTCTTTATGGTCCAGTTCAGGCATATGAAGAACTTTTGGGCCAGATATCGAGCTTTTTCGTGAAAATGTTTGCCACCCCGATTGAATGCTCGATTAAAATGATCTATGAAGGAAGAAGACATGTAAAGCTTCTTCAAAAGGTGAGCGCCGCAATCGAAGGCATTGATGAAAAACACTTCGAGCTTCTGGAGCTTTTAAGTCGTGAAGCTGCCAATGAAGATTTTTTTGCCGAACTCGAACTTGCCGATGCGGTATCGGTAACCATCGTGCGTGAACTGGTCTATCTTTTCAACAGCGATATCAAAATTTCTATCAATGAAAAACGATTCGAAATCAGTTTCGAAATAACCTTTCAAAAAGCTTTCGAAGAAGAGGGCGAAGAAAACTGAAATGACAGAGCAGAAGGGTAAGATTCCGTTTGGCGTAATGCTGGTCATTCTAACCGCAGCCACTGCAGAAATTTGCGCCGGTATAAACTCTGTTTTGTTTCCGGTCACTCTTGAATCTTTTGGCCTCAGCAACAGTTTTATCGGTATAATTCTTTCGGTAGAAGTGCTTTCTGTGGTGTTTCTCAGCCCTTTTATCAGTAGAATAATCGCCCGTCTCGGCATTTTCAAGGCGTCTATTTTCGGTGCCATCGGTAGAGCAATAATTCTAATGTCTCTGATCGAAACCGACAATATTCTGCTTTGGATCCTTCTGTTGTTCTTATTCGGTGCCTGCTCAACGGTTTTGGGAATCTCGCTGCAGACCTGGGTCAATTGCACGAAACTGCCCGGGGTAAGAGGTTTCGTGGTCAGTATTTACAGTGCTTCTCTCGCCATAGGTGTCGCTTTGGGGCCGGTAATTCTTCAATTTATTGGTAACAATAGAGGTTTTGCCTTTACTTTAAGCGCCATCGTTACCTTGGTGGCAATGATTCCGCTATTTTTCGTTCGTGCATGTATACCTGCATTTGAAGTTAGCGAAAAACCCCGAATATGGTTCGTTATTCGCACCGGCAAATATGTTATGTTCAGTGCCCTGGTAGGGGGTATTTCTTTCTGGGGTCTGCCGTCCTTTTTGACTATCTACGGCATGGATGCAGGGTTGAGTTTTAAACAGGCGTCTCTTATGATTACGATGTTCATGCTTGGTGGTCTTTTTCTCGGCCCCGCAATCGGTTATTTTTCAGACAGGTTCGAACGTAGTACCGTAATTTTGCTCAGCTTTCTCGTTGGGCTGCTTTGTTCGGTGTTTCTTCCCATTACCGTTTTTAACGTCTTAGGCGCTTATATATTGTTATTCTTCTGGGGCGGAGCCATGGAAGGGGTCAGCTCTGGTGGAATGGCGATGATTTGCCGCGACTATATGCGGAGAAGAAATGACGTTTGCTTTTTCTTTGTCTTTATAGGCATTCAAAAACATTTTCATGCGGTTGGGCGTAGTGACGAAAACTTTGAGACGATCACTTTTCGCCAGCGGATTCGATTCGCTGATGGTGCCATGGTCTATACCTATTGTTGAAAGGGTGTTTTTGATGTTGAATGGTTCTTTAACAATGTTTAAAAGCTCGAAATCAAAAAGATCTTCGTCTGAAACGCTGAGCTCAACCACCAGTACTTCGATCAAAACCTGGCCACTTCGAAAATCAAGGCTTCTGACGGTGTCGAGTATTTCTTCAACGATGGTGTTTTCAGGGTCTTTACTTTTAACGATAATAGAGTTGGTAACCGAATTCTGACTAATTTTGATATCGCCTGAACTTATTTCGTCTTCAAACAGTTCTTTCACCGTTTCTACAACGTCATTAGCCCGACTGTACATCAAATACCAGGTGGTCGCATTGCCACTTTTACTTTTAGTGTACTTGGTTGAGACCATGGCAGTTATGGTGCCAACACCGGTTGCGCTGGAATTGGGGGTGAAAGAAGTGGTGAACCAGCCGTTTGAAATTTGTCCTGAAGAATTGTCAAAACTGCCGGGAAGGGTTGAAGACATGAAAACCGGCGTTTCTTCGGCACTTGCCCCGTCAACTGTAACACTAACCGCTACAGTTAACCGGGCTATCTGCTAAAGTTGTTTCAGAACTGGTAACCAGATTTATAACCGGGGCACTGCCGGCAAGAACCTGAACCGCCAGCGACCGTGAAGACATGATTCCGTTGGCGATTGCAGTGATGGCTTCGGTGCCCACTTTGCTGCCTGCCGTAAAGCGAGTCGAAAACCAGCCTTTAACCGTATCTCCATTTTGATCTTCAAAGGTTCCACCAAGTTGCGAGGCAAGCTGTAAATTAATTCCGTCCAGGGGGTGCCCGTATGAGTCTTTGACCAGAAAGGCAACCGAAATGGTCTGGCCGGGTCGTAACGCTACAGAAGATGCTGAATAACTATCTGCGAAGGTGCAGTAGAAGACGGATCAATGGTGGTTCCAAGCCAGCTGCTTGAATATGAACTGCCGGAACTGCCTCCGCCGCAACCCATAATCATCGTTGATAAAAGCAGGCAAACCGCAAAGGTTAACGCAACCTATAAATTCATGTTAGAACCTCCATAGCGCTACTCGTCTTTTTATCTCAAAAGCTGACAGTCTGCGAAAATATGCCTTGTCGTTAACGCAGTGGTGAAGTTGTCCTCTATATTTAATGCATTTGTTTAATTTTTCGAGGTCCAATACCCACATTGACTCAAGCAAATCTGTCTCAGATTGAGAATTAAACAGATGAAGAAATCAAAAAGCAACTTCTGCCCGGCAAGCTGGAAAATATAAAGGGTGTAATTTTACGGCGGCTTGGTTAGAATGAAATGCAGGCAAAATTGCTGCCTGTTTGTGGGTAAAAAAATGAATGAAGATAAAAAAATAGAACAGAATAACAAGACGACACGACCGGTCTTGCCGGGCCTGTTTTTGCCCGGTTATTTCAGCACCATTCGTGTTCTTTTCTGGTATGGCTTCGTTTATTTCATGCTGGCGATGGCTGTTTCAGTTATTTTAAACCGCACAATTGAAGATGGCACAATGGTTATAGTGATTCATTACCTTCTGGCTCTGACCGCGTCGGTATGTTTGTTTTTTGAAAATCGCTATCGCTGGTTTTCTGGTCATATCTCAGCCGGGACATTCATCGCTTATATGATTGGTATGGCGATTTTATCGGTTGCACCGACTTTCTTTTTTTTCATTACCACAATGTTTGTCGGCGGCCTTGGCGGGTAATGATCATGCACAAACCATTTAAAATTGCCTGTGCCCAGCCAGTAATAGACGCAGATATCAATCACAACTGTGGCCAGATAAAGAACATGATGCGACGAGCTGCGCATAAAGAGGCGCGACTGATTCATTTTCCTGAAGGTGCATTGTCAGGTTACATTAAAACCCAGATTAAAGACTGGGAAGACGTTAACTGGTCTTTGCTCAAAAAAGAACTCGAGGCCATCGCAGAATTGGCCGGGCAGCTGAAAATATGGGTTGTAATCGGCTCGAACCATAGATTGACATACCCAAATCGTCCGCATAACAGTCTTTATGTCATATCTGATCAGGGCAAAATAGAACACAGATATGATAAGCGCCTGATATCGCATGTTGAACTGAAGCATTGGTATACACCTGGTAAAAGACCAGTAGTTTTCGAGGTAGACGGCGTCAGATTCGGTCTTGCCACTTGTATTGAAATAAACTTTGCAGAAATATTTCTTGAATACGAAAGTTTCGGAGTAGATTGTCTGCTTTGTTCTTCTTATTCAGATAATCCTGATTTTAAGCAGCTGGCCATAGCTCATTCAATGCTGAATTGCTTCTGGTTCAGTCTTGCACTGCCGGCCAATGTCAGTAAAATTCAACCTTC
>JASURT010000189.1 GCA_030446435.1 Candidatus Ozemibacter sp. | reverse complement strand
TTTTCCATGTATTCGCTCATATCAATTCTGACAATGTTTTCTTCAGTGTCAAACAGCGATTGTGCAAGGGCCTTGGCGAGCTCTGTTTTACCGACCCCGGTTGGCCCAAGAAAAATAAACGAACCGATGGGCCGGTTTGGATCTTTGATGCCGGCTCTGGAGCGAATCACCGCATCGGTAACGAGCTGCACAGCCTCATTCTGACCGATAACGCGTTGATGAAGATGTTCGTCTAAATGCAGCAGCTTTTCTTTTTCGCTCTCCATCAGTCTGGTAACCGGAATTCCTGTCCATTTGCTGACGATTTCAGCGATTTCTTCTTCGGTAATTTCTTCTCTTACGAGTTTGCCTGTGCTTTGCTTTTGCTTAAGTTCTTCTTCAAAATTTGCCAGTTGTTTCTGCGCTTCGGGCAGTCTGCCGTGTTTCAATTCTGCGGCCAGGTTAAGATCATAGGCCCTTTCGGCTTCACTTATTTCCTGGTGCAGCTTTTCTATAGCTTCCCGTTGAGCTTGCACCTTTTTCAGAACATTTCTTTCGCTTTCCCATTGCGCTTTCATCGAGTCGCCACGGTGTTTCAGATCTGCCAGTTCTTTCTTCAGATCGGCAAGTCTTTGTTTGCTGGCTTCATCTTTTTCTTTCACCAATGCGGCTTCTTCGATTTCAAGCTGCATTATGCGACGGGTAACTTCATCGAGTTCTGCAGGCATAGACTCTATGTCTGTTCTAATCATGGCGCATGCTTCATCGACAAGGTCGATTGCTTTGTCAGGAAGAAAACGGTCAGAAATGTATCGATGCGAAAGAACCGCAGCGGCTACCAAAGATCTGTCCTGAATTTTGACCCCGTGAAAAACTTCGAATCTTTCTTTTAAGCCGCGAAGAATTGAAATTGTGTCTGAAACATCAGGCTGGTCAACCATTACCGGCTGGAAGCGACGTTCGAGTGCCGCATCTTTTTCCACGTGTTTTCGGTATTCATCGATGGTTGTTGCTCCGATACAGTGGAGTTCACCACGGGCAAGCATCGGCTTGAGCATGTTGCCGGCGTCCATCGATCCTTCGGCTTTACCCGCGCCGACAATGGTGTGCATTTCATCGATAAAGAGAATGATTCTGCCGTCACTGTTTTTGATTTCGGCAAGCACGGCTTTCAGACGCTCTTCAAATTCGCCACGAAACTTGGCGCCGGCAATCAGCGAGCCCATATCAAGGGCAAAAATGGTTTTGTCTCGCAGGCTTTCAGGCACATCGCCTTGAAGAATTCTTTGGGCGAGACCTTCGGCTATTGCCGTCTTACCTACGCCAGGCTCTCCTATCAAAACCGGGTTGTTTTTGGTTTTTCTGGTCAAAATGCGAATTACCCGACGAATTTCTGTGTCGCGGCCAATGACCGGGTCCAGTTTTCCGGTTTTTGCCATGGCAACCAGATCGCGGCCATATTTTTCGAGCGCGTCATAGGTTTGTTCAGGATTTGCCGAAGTAATACGCTGGTTGCCTCGAACCGAGGTCAAGGCTTGCAGAAATTGATTTCGGTCAACGTTCAATTCCTGAAAAATTTTGCCGACAGCGGTTGAAGAACCGCTTTCGATCATGGCTAAAACCATGTGTTCAACCGAAAGGTATTCGTCTTTCAGGGCTTTCATCTCTTCTTCTGCTTTGACCAGAAGTTGAGACAATTCTCTGTTGATGTAAAATTTATCAGGACTCATTCCCGGCCCTGAAATTCTTGGCAGCCTGGAGATGGCGTTTTGTGCCTTTTCGCGTAAAAGCGGCAGTGGTACATTGATATTGTTCATCAGGCGAGGTACCAGCTCTGATTCGTCCTGAATCAGTGCCATAAGAAGATGTTCCGGCGAAATTTCCTGGTGCCCATGCTGAACCGCGATGTTTTGTGCTCTTTGCAGAGCCTCTTGCGATTTTTGTGTCATTCTATTTATATCCATAATGAACCCCAATCATGTCATTTCTTTGAACAGGCAAGCTTTTCAGGGCTGCTGATGTAAATTCAGCTTTTCGGTGATTTTGATCAGACAGCGAAAAGTTTGACTGCCAATTAAATAAAAGCAAAGCACGTGCCAAAAAGTTTTGCTCGATAGGCCTGATTTAATTGCGGCCACAGAAATTTGTTGCCCGATTGCCTTTCAATAACAGTTTAGCCAAAAACTCAAGCTTAAGCAAATTATTTAAATTGATGAAAAATTTTGATGAAAAAGCAGGCATGTCTGCGAGATTTACCCAACTGCTACGTCGCATAAAAATAAAAAAACGTCACATTTGTCGCACGAGAAAAGGGCCGTAAAAATCAGGAAATGGGCAAATTTTAAAGCATTCTCTTAATTGTACCGGGTGACTCTGTTCTGAGAGAGTGTGAAATACTTGACATGCAAATTTCTTAAGGCTATACCCTTTAGATCAAGCCTTACTTTCATTCTTTACAGGAGAAACAACACAATGGCTCAACGAGGAATTCGGGAATACCACGGCAAGAAAATGCTTGCCAGGCACCTTGATGCCTACCTTGAAGACAGCATAGGTTATGACGGAAAAATAGTTCTGGTACACAGCGATACCAACTGGGATGAACTGGTCAGTGATAACCCCTGGCTTAAAAGTGAAAAACTTGTTGCCAAACCTGATCAGCTTTTTGGTAAACGTGGCAAACACGGACTGGTATTGGTTAACAAAGAATTTGATGAAACCCGCAGCTGGGTCCAGGAAAGACTCGGAAAACAGCAGACGGTAAATGGTATCGATGGCGTGTTGACACACTTTATCATCGAGCCTTGTGTGGCTCATGAAGTTGAATATTACGCAGCAATCAAATCAGGTGCTGACGGAGACACAATTTTCTTTTCTCTAGAAGGCGGCATAAATGTTGAAGAAAACTGGGACAAGGTCGTTTCTATTCAGGTCCCTGTTCTTAAAGGCATAGAAGGGCTTGATATCGAAGGCCGGCTTCCCGAAAGCCTGGGCAAGAATCGCAAGCTGGTCGGCAGCTTTCTTAAAGGGTTGTATAAATTCTTTGCTGCCATGCACTTTGCTTATCTCGAAATCAATCCGTTCGCCATTGCCGGCGATAACATCATTCCCCTCGATCTAGTGGCAAAACTCGATGATACCGCAGAATATCTTTGTGGCAAAGCCTGGGGCGATGATCTTGAATTTCCCGCAGCTTTCGGACAAAATCTAAGCCCGGAAGAAATAAAGATCAGAGAGCTTGACGCTTTATCCGGGGCTTCTTTGAAGCTTACTCTTTTAAACCCCGATGGAATCATCTGGAACATGGTTGCCGGCGGTGGCGCATCGGTTATTTATGCCGACACCGTTTGCGATCTCGGTTTTTCGAAAGAGCTGGCGATGTATGGCGAGTATTCTGGAAACCCAAGTACCAACCTGACTTATGAATATGCCAAAGTAGTGCTTGATCTTATGACCAGAAAGAAAGACTCTCAGGGAAGACCAAAAACCCTTATTCTCGGTGGCGGCATCGCAAATTTTACTGACGTTGCCAAGACCTTTACCGGCATTATTAAAGCTTTGAACGAATTTGGCGACAAACTCAAAGAAGTTAATGCGAGAATTTTCGTTCGTCGTGGTGGCCCCAATTATAAAGAGGGCCTTGCTAATCTTAAAGCAGCAGCTGAAAAGATTGGTGTACCGATCGAAGTTCATGGTCCTGAATACCACATGACCAGAGTTGTTTCAGACGCACTGAAAGCATGATGAAAGGAATTTATCGCAGCTATGAGTAGACCAGATTATTTACTTTTTGATAGAAACACCACTGCTTTAATCTATGGCATGCAGACAAAAGCCGTTCAACGCATGCTTGATTTCGATTTCTGCTGTAAAAGAGACATACCTTCTGTCGGCGCAATGATTGACCCGGGAAAGTTCGGTAGTCACAAAGTTTTCTGGGGTAAGAAAGAAATCTTCATTCCCGTTTATCCCGACATAAAAACCGCTCTTGGCAATCACCCCGACATCGATGTAATGATTAACTTCGCTTCTTACAGAAGCTCGTTCGATACCACAATGGAAGCTCTTGAAGAATCTCAGCTTCGCACCATCGTTGTCATCGCTGAAGGAATTCCCGAAAGACTCGCTCGTCATTTGCGAGAAGTCGCGGTTGAAAAGAAAAAAGTTCTTATCGGCCCGGCAACAGTGGGCGGTATCGCTGCCGGTGCCTTCAAAGTCGCGAATACCGGCGGAACAATTGAAAGCATAATTGATTCAAAGCTTCATCGTCCCGGCTCGGTCGGTTTCGTCAGCAAGTCAGGCGGTATGTCGAACGAAGCTTACAATATCATCGCTCTGAATACCGATGGTCTCTATGAAGGTATAGCCATCGGCGGAGATGCATACCCAGGTTCGACCCTGCTCGAACATCTTTTGCGCTTCGAAGCCAACCCGGCAATAAAAATGCTGGTTTGTCTCGGCGAAGTCGGCGGAGAAGAAGAGTGGAAGATAGTCGAAGCAGTTAAATCGAAGAAAATCACCAAGCCTTTGGTGATGTGGGTAACCGGCACTTCGATCAAATATATGCCCAAAGGCATTCAGTTTGGACACGCCGGAGCGAAAGCCGATGCTACCAGAGAAACTGCCGAAGCTAAAAACGCTGCCCTTAAAGAGGCCGGCGTGGTTGTGCCAGAGTCCTTTGATGATTACGACAAGGCCATTAAAACCACCTATGAACGTCTTGTTAAAGAAGGCGTAGTTAAGCCGGTAGGCGAAGAAGAAAAGCCTCCGGTGATTCCGATGGATTATTCTTCAGCCGTGGCCCAGGGCCTGGTTCGCAAACCGACAAATTTCACCTGCACCATTTCTGATGATTCCAAAGAAGAACTTATATATGCCGGACACAAAATCAGTAAGGTAATCGGAGAAAACTATTCGGTTGGGGAAACCATTGGCTTGCTCTGGTTCAAGGAAAGATTGCCAAAGTGGGCTGCCGAGTTCATGGAAATCGTTATCAAGCTTTGTGCAGATCATGGCCCGGCCGTTTCAGGCGCGCATAATACCATTGTTACTGCACGTGCAGGAAAAGATCTGATGAGCGCAGTTGCTTCAGGAATTCTGACGATTGGCCCCAGATTTGGCGGTGCGGTTGCCGGTGCGGCTCTGATGTTCAAAGATGCACTCGATCGCAAACTTGATCCAGATGAATTTATTGCCGAAATGAAGAAAAAGAATATCAAGATTCAGGGTATTGGACACCGCATCAAAAGCCTGAAAAATCCTGATATGCGCGTGGTGCTTCTTAAAGAATTTGCTGCCCGCAATTTTCCGGCAACCAGGCTGCTCGATTATGCCCTTGAAGTTGAACAGCTGACAACTGCCAAAAAAGACACTCTGATTCTGAATGTCGATGGTTGCATCGGGGTTCTTTCGGTCGACATGATGTATGGTCTGGGATGGTCAGAAGCCCGCATAAAAGAAGTCGTAGATGGCGGCGGTCTCAATGGTCTGTTTTTGCTTGGCAGAACAATTGGCATGATAGGTCATTACATGGATCAGAGCCGACAAAAAGCTGCTCTTTATCGACACCCCTGGGATGACATTCTCTACGATCTGCCGCCACTGGTAGAATAAATCAGTAAGGGCTAACAGCCCTATAAACCCGGTCACTAAGGCCTTTTTAAGGCGCGAAGTGGCCGGGTTTCATTTTAGCCGTTTTTTTCGACTTTAAGTCCGGCGGAAAAAAGGTGTTTCAGTTCGGGGCTGAAGCTGCCGTCGGCAAGGTGTATGGTGATGTTGGGCATGGGCTCGTGCTTGCCGTTGTAAAATCTTTCGGCTTCAATCAAAGAAAGGTGCGATTTTTCGCCCTCTTTCGGAATAATGAACTGCAAGCGTTTCAGGCCCATGTTTCCGGCTTTCAGATATTCAACCACCTCATAAAATCTCGAGCTTGGAATGATCAGACAGAATTTTCCGCCATAAGAAAGAAGATAGGTGGCGGCTTCAACAAAATCTTTCAACGTGCCGTTCAATTCGTGCCGTGCCATGGCCCGGCCCGGTCTTGTCGGCAATCTGCCGTTTCCCATAGGAAAATAGGGGGGATTTGAAACGATCAGATCAAAAGATTCAGGCAGCATTCGTGCCGGAATCTCTCTTACATCTATATGTTCAAAAGATATGCCGGTGAATTTTCGGTTAAGTTCAAGATTCCGCAACGAAAGTTCGTGGAGCTCATCCTGAACTTCGAAGCCGGTTACCTGCAAATCAGGTTTGCGGTATTTGAGCAGAAATGACAGAATTCCGCTGCCCGAACCAAGGTCTCCGGCAAAATTCATATCAGGGTTGAAGCGAACGAAGTTGGCCAGAAGAAGGGTGTCAATGGCAAAAGCTGTTCCGTCGATCTTTTGAATCAGACTAAGATCGGTGCCGGGAACCGTGTCGAGGCGTTCGTCAGTGTCAATGAATGGCTGTTGCATGGTTGAGCAAGCTTATAACAGCTGATGAAAAACTGCAACTTCTCTGTTTTTAAAATTCCCAGGTGGCCGAACAGCTGTAGCGCCTGTCTTCGTCATCACCAGGGTTTTGCCCAAGTTCTTCGCTGTAGGTAGAGGCCTGAAAGCGCCAGTCGTTCCAGGTTATGCCCGCGCCTCCGGTAAAATAGCCACTTCTTATGCCGGTTTGAATGAAGAAGTGTCGCGAAAGCTTGAATTCAGCGCCCATGCGAAATTTACTCAGCGATGAACGGTCGTCGCCGTTTTCCCAGAAGTCTATGGCGACAAGCAACTTTTCGTTTCGTTCGGGCGGGCCGGTAAGTGGCCTGAAAGAGGCTCCGACCGCCAACTGTCTTTTCAGTGTGCCGATGTC
>JASURT010000026.1 GCA_030446435.1 Candidatus Ozemibacter sp. | reverse complement strand
CGGAAGATCGATGTCAGGAATCGCCGCCAGAAATTGCATTTCTGGTGCCTGGGCAGGAAGCATTTCAAGCAGGTGAAGCAGATACGAAATACCTCCGCCGGCTCGTGCTGAAACAGCATTTATAAGAATTCTCATGTGCAGAGTATACTTCAAGGTCAAGGGTTCTACAAACAAAAAGGGGCTGTCTCGTAAGAGACAGCCCCCAGGTGTGGTTTTTTCTGGTTATCTGGTTGCCATTTTTTCGATGTCTTCTGGCCAGAGAGTCAGAGACTGCTCTTTATACTGGGCCACTTCATCGGCTTTGTCATGATTGTAAAGCTTCAGGTTATAAACGGCATTGTATTTGTCAAAACGATCCTTGCCCAGAATTTTACTAAGGGTAGTGACCGGATTGTTTCTGAAAAAGCCTTCTGCGTCGCGTGCTGCAACAATTTTTGAGGCATCTGCTTCGGCCATGCCGATCATGCGAAGCATATCGACGGTTACGGTGTTCAGATCCATTCTGAAGTCGTAATACTTGTCTTTTTTGCCGAAAGCCCTGGCCATATACTGTTTTGCAGCCGAAAGCTGCTGCTTGGCATTGGAAAGGTTGATTCGGCCTTCGAACCAGAGTTGTGGGCCGACATTGGCAAAAACTCTTCCACTACTCATTGCTTTTTTGAAAAGGGCTTCGGTGTATTCTTTATAAGCATTGCGGGCTTTTAGAAATTCTGCTTTTGAAATTTTCTTCTGCACATAAGCGAGTTTGTGCTGGTAGAAATTTCTGTAGCCTTCGGCGGCTTTGTTATGCAAGGTCACGTAATGAGTGTTTTCGAGAAGAATGCGGTAAATAACCCTTTTATCTTCAGGGAAAATCTGAACGAATTTGTCGATAAATTCCATGAAATTCATCGGATTAGACAGCATTGTCTGAACACATTTCTCGAAAGGCGCGTTAATGGCTCTGCTGGTGAGAATATCATGAAACAGGCCAGCGATAACACCTTCGGTCGACATCAGCTGCAGACCATTTTTAAGAACGCCGGTTTTTTTGCCTGAGGTTTTTGCCCATACGTAACGATCTCTTCTGATGGGGTCCTGGCGGCCGAAAAGAAATTCTGAAATATTGTATTTCTTTCTGTCTTTTTCTTTAAGTTTCGGATTCGCGGGGCCATAAACAGCTTCGAATGCTTCTGCCCAGCCTTCGATATAGGCGAGGCCGCAGTCGGTAATATAAGGAGCGTCATGACCATTGGTCGAGATTCTCTGAATTTTTTGAAAAAGTTTGCCATAAAGATCGAACTGAATGGCATGGGCGTTTTCATGCGCTACTACGAGATCGAGGGTGTCGTTGTTTTTTGCATCGCTGATCGAAAAAAGCTTCTTGCCGTTAGATTCAATATCGAGTACACAAATCATCGATGTCTCGATTCCAAGGCGTTTGCCGGTTTTGTCTTCGACAATTTCCGCGCCCAGCGGAATCATGCAGGGACCAGGTGAAGGCATGAAAGCAGGCAGAGGTGATTTGGCCATGAGAACCAGTGGCGAACCAACTGACTGTGACAGAAAGTTCAAAATGCTTTTCTTTTGCTCGGCGCTGAGTTCTTTAATCTGCTCAAGAGCTTTTTTGAAATATTGATATCTGATCTGTCTGGCTGTTCTTCTCAGTTTGAGAGAATCGACCATTTCTTTGCTTTTAATAAAATATGGAAGAAGATCTTTTTCGCCCTTTTTAGACGGACTGACCTGAATTGCTTCATTTGAAAGAGCAAAAGCAAGAAAACCGATATCTTTCAATTTGACTGATTTCGGAATGTTGGTTACTTTGCCGAGAAAGCCGCCGATAAGGTTGCCTTTACCCACTGTTACCGGCTCTGACATGATGATCGGCCGATCGCCCAGGCTTGAATCCGGATCACCTGATAGCTGAGTGTTTGGTCTTCTGGCAAGAACAGAACCCGAACAAAGGATGCTAAAAGCCAGAATCAGTGCAAAAAAACGATTCTTTTTCAAATAAAATTTCATAAGCCCTCCTTGGGTACCCTTTTATTTTACTGTTCCAACCAAAAACCGTCAACCAGCCCCCGCGCCTAAAAAAATAGCAATTATACTTGCGGCAAAATCTTCGCGCAGGTAATTGCTCGGAAAAAGCGTTAAATCTGAATGTAAAACTTTTAGCATTGACATCTGGCATTTTCTTTCATCGAAAAGCAGGTGTTTGATTTCTTTTGATCTTCGCAAAACGCGGAAAAATTCCTTACTTGGCAACTCGCATATTTAGCCTATATTGCCATGTGGTTCAGAACCAGAAAGCAAAAAAATGAATTGCGGTGAGTTCGTTTTTCTGTTTCCGGTATTGATTTGCCGGCACACCGACCGGCTTGTCAGTACTGTGCTTATTTTCGCAAAACTTAAAAATTCTAATTTGCGTTTAAAACGCATGATTAACCCTTGCTAAAATTCTTAAACGATAGGAGTTCGTCATGTCAAAATTCCGAAAGTTCATGTTGTTTGTGATAATTGCAAATCTCGCGGTCATTATGATCTTGAATCTAATACCCCGTCTATACAGTGAAGCTCGCGCCATTCAGTTTGATGACTGGCAATACAAATACCAGCCGGTTGATGCTGCCGAGCCGGAAATGAGTCTTGCAGATCATATCAGGCATGCCCCGTTCTATCTCATTCTGCTTTGGTTCGTTGTCGAGTCTTTTCGCATTATCTTGCTGTTCAATAAACTGCACTTCTTCGTTTTTACATCCTTTATCGTGGCTTTGATCGCCTCGGTTTCGGGCCCGATGGTGTCTTCGATTACAGATCAGGGCGTGCGCAGCGCCGAATTGAGTTATGCCGTCGGCGGAGCCATGGATATCGACAATTTTCGTTACAATCTGGCTTGTGGCTATTTGCCTCAACCATCTGACGTCACCTACGAAGGACTCTTTTATGATTATCGATTTGATACAGGAAAGAGTAATAATGAAGAATCAGGGCAAAACGCTCTTTTCAGGCCTACCTGGTCAACCGCCATCAGTCGAAATCCTTTAACCGGAGAAGTTGGTCGCTATCTGGCGGTTGGTTTGAAATCTTCACTCAAGGCGGCCGAATTTCGAAGAAAGAAATTGAATCTTGTTGTCGTGCTCGATATTTCCTATTCGATGTCGAGCTCTTTCAAACGTTATTTTTAGGGCGGAAACCGCGATAGAGTAAGAATGTCGGCTGAAGACAGAAAGATGACCAAACTTGAATCTGCCTGTCAATCTATTGTTGCCATGCTAAAACATCTGGAACCTGATGATCGCCTGGGAATTGTGTTGTTTGACCACAGAGGTTTTGTAGCAAAGCCCGTTTCATTGGTAGGCCAGACGAATATGGAAGCTTTGCGAAATCATATTCTTGATTTGAAGCCAGACGGTGGCACTGATATGGAAGAGGGGCTGGTTCTCGGTGAATCATTGCTTGAGCCTTTTACTGGTTGTAATGCGCAGGAATACGAAAACAGAATCATCTTTTTGACCGATGCAATGCCAAATACTGCAGACACAAGTGAATCAGGCCTTTTAGGCATTACGAGAAGGTTGGCGAATTCGGGTATTTTCATAAGCTTTATCGGAATGGGTGTTGATTTCAATTCGCAGCTGATTAATTCTATTACCAGAGTCAAAGGCGCAAATTACTATTCGGTTCATTGCCCCGACGATTTTAGAAAGCGTCTTGATGACGAATTTGAATATATGGTTACCCCAATGATTTTTAACCTGAGCCTGACCTTCAGATCAAAGGGATATCGAATCAAAAGGGTTATTGGTTCGCCTGAAGCAGATATGGCAACAGGTCGAATCATGCAGGTTAAGACTCTTTTTCCTGCACCTGGCAACGAAAAAGGGGGCAAAGGAGGAATAATTCTTCTCGAACTCGAGAAAATCTCTGAAAACCCGGTCGTAAACCTGCTTGTGAACTATGAAGACCGCAGTGCCAATGACTTTGAAGTCGTCGATACGGTAAGTTTCAACGATTGCGGCAACGAATTCTATGACGACGCATCAATTAGAAAGGCGATTTTGCTGACGCATTACGCCGATCTACTTAAAGAAACGGCTACCCTGAAGCATCGTCGTATCGGTCCTGCCGACTCAACGGTGATTAATGCTGCAAATACAACAGATGGCTCTGGCTGGAGTTATTGGGAAAGGTCTGGAAGGCCCATAAGGGTAGTTCAGCCCGAAAAAGGTTACATTGCTGAGTTTTTGCGCCACTTTCGTTCTGAAATGTCAGTTATTGGCGACGGTTCTCTTGATAGAGAGTGTGAAGTGCTGCGAGATCTCGATAAACTCGTGGGAAAATCTGAAATTTGATCAGGCGGTAAATTCGATGGTTCGACATGCTCACCGCCCGCCTGGCCTGGCCAGTCGGGCGGTGATCGCTTATCAGACGACTGACTTTTCTTTTACCACGTCTTTCAATTCGTAAAGCCGTTTTACGTTGAGACTGTCAATAACTTCACTCGATTTGCCATGAACGGTCATTTCGGCAAGAAGCTGGCTTACGGCGGGGGCAAGCATAAGGCCATGACCTGAGAATCCGCAGGCTTGAATGAAGCTATCTATCTGGTCGATCGGGCCAAGTATCGGTTGGGCATCGGCAGTCATCTCGTAAAGGCCGGCCCATTGTCTGACGATTCTCAGCTTGTCCAGTTTCGGAAAAAGCTTTGTGAAGCGCTTGCTCATTTCATACATAAAGTGCATCGAGCTGCCGACATAAGTGCCGACCGGTTCGTTGGGATCGCCCATGCCCATTACCACGCCACCGCTCATTTCCTGGCGCGCATACAACCCGACACTGAAACTGATTACCATTGGGTCCCATAGTCTTTCTACCGGCTCGGTTACCAGAATTTCGTGACGATATGGGTCAACGGGAATTTCGACGTTAAGCATGTCGCCAATCGTTCTGGAATAGCCTCCGGCGCAGTTGAAAAGCAATGGAGTTTCATAATTGTCGCCATTTTCAGTCATAATGAAAAACGTATTGCTTTTTTTCATTATGCCGGTGACGTTTGTCCAGAGATGTATTTCTGCGCCCAGTCTGCGTGCGGCGTTTGCATATGCCTGGGTCAGCAAAAACGGATTGATATGACCGTCTTTGGGGCACCAGGTCGCTTTTCTGATCAGATCTTTGTTAAGAAACGGAACTATCTTTCCGGCTTCTTCGGGGTCGACGATTTCAACATTCAAACCAAGGCGTCTTTGCATTTCTACATTGGCGGCAAATTGCTTTTCTTCTTCTTCGGTGTGAGCAAGAATCAGGTATCCACCCTGGAAAAATTCGGTTTTATAGCCAAGTTCTTCTTCTATCGATTCAAGCCTGGCCACAGAATCCATTGCCAGGCGCGTGTTGGCCTCTGTGCTCCATTGCTGTCTGAACCCGCCGCCGCATCTTCCGGTTGAACCGCTGGCAAGATAATGTTTTTCAAGTACACAGACGTTTTTCATGCCTGCTTTTGCCAGTTCATAGGCGGTAGAAACCCCAAGTATGCCGCCGCCGATAATTATGGCGTCAAATCTGGTTTTCATTTCTTACCTCCATCGTCTTCGTTGTCATTATGCCCATCGAGTTCGGCGTTGATGAGCGAGAAAGATACCGGGCGATTTGGAGGTCTGAAAGTTGGCGGATAAATTTCTGAGCCGGGGGTTTTCAGTTCACGACTGATAATCTGTGAAACCAGACGGCGACAGGTTCGGCCCTGGCATGAACCCATTCCGGCCCTTACCAGGCGACGAATCTCGTCAATGGTTGTTGCACCCTGGCGCAATGCTGCAATGATTTCCTCTTCGGTTACATCCTGACATCGGCAAATAATTTTCATGGCTGGCCTCCGGCATTGACTCTGATGGCCCGAACATCCATCACCTTTTCTTCGGGCACTTCAACGGTTACAACTGCAGTTTTGTCATAGGCGGGCGGATTGATTACCCTTAATACCTTACCTTCGCCAACCGTTTTGCCGGCTCGGTCAAGCAGAGTTACCATCTGGTCTTTAAGGGGAATCGGCAGCAGCTCATGGCTCATGCTGATAGAAGCTTTGCCGGGTGCTATGTTTTTCTGAACTACGAAAATAGCCAGACCCGGACATTTCGGAATACAAAGTCCGCACCCGGTGCATTTGTCAAAATCAAGAATGGGTCGGTCGGTGATGCCTTCTTTCATTTTGATTGCTTTGACCGGGCAGGCAGAAACGCATGGGTCACATGGAATATCCTGGAGACATTCAATTATGGCAACTGGACCTTTTCCGTATCTCTCTTCAGGTGGCAGAGCCTTTTTAAGCTCTTCGAGGGTAATAATTCCGTCATTGATCAGCATGCTCCAACCTCCTGCAATACTCTTTCCCGACCCCAGCGAATTCTTTCGCCGGTTGAGCCTGAACGCAAGGTTTTCAGCTCTTCTTTGGCTTCGGCTACAATCTGTTCAACTTTATCGTTGCTGCCATACAGGCTTTCGTATGCTCTGGCCCCGGCGATTCTTCCGCCAAGAATGGCTGTGGTCGCTTCTTCTATGCCTGATGCATCACCGGCCACGAAAATTTCGGGGTTTGTCGTTTTCATACTGGAATCATGAAGCGGAACCAGCCCGCCCAGTTCTCCTATATGAACCATTCGGCATTTTGCCTGCTGAAAAAGATCTATCAGAGGGGTTAGTCCGACAGCCAGACAGATACAGTCGCATTCGACATCGAATTCGGTATTCGGAATCGGCCGAAACCTGTCATCGACCTGGCAAAGGGTTGCACCTTCGACCTGGGTTTCACCAAGGGCGCTTAAAATGGTGTGCGAGGTGTAAATCGGCACGCCCAGGCGTCTTATTTTGCTTGCATGAACCAGATAACCGCCGATGGTTGGTAGCCCTTCGACCAGGCCAACTACATCGACTCCGGCCTGAATGAGCTGATAACTTACTATCAGTCCAATGTTGCCGCTTCCGATCATGAGAATTTTTTGGCCGGGTCTTATTCCATGAACGTTCATAAGAGTCTGTACACCGCCGGCTCCGTAGACGCCAGGCAGGTCATTGTTTTCGAAAGCCAGGCTGTTTTCTGTGGCTCCGGTGCAGACGATGGCGCGCTGATAAGACACACGTTCATAGGCGTTTTGCGATAATATGCCCGCCTCATTGTTGCTGTAAAAACCAACAGCAGCGGTATTTTCCAAAACACAAAGCCGGTCTTTGAGATTTTTTACGTCTTCACAGAGTTTATCTGCAATAGAGATGCCTCTTATGCCGGCGTCACGGTTGCTGCTGCCAAAAAATCTGTGGGTTTGCTTGATCAGCTGCCCGCCGAGCTTGGCGCTGTCGTCGACCAGAAGCGTTTGGGCGCCCAGTTCTGCGGCGACAATTGCAGCTGATAGGCCGGCAGGACCTCCACCTATAACAAAAACTTCGGTATTTCTGCTCATGGTTTTATTTCACCGTGCCCTTTCTGCATCTTAACCTGCATGCCTTCTTTAAGAGGCGTAATGCAGGTCATGGTGTTGATTTCACCATCTACTTCCATGATGCAGCTTGAACAACGGCCAATGGCGCAGAAAAAGCCACGAGCTCTGTTTTTGTGCGGGCTTCTTCGCAACATCTTTACACCGGCAGCATGCAGTGCAGCCGCAATTGGTTCGCCTTCGAAACCTTCAAATTCTTTTCCTTCGAAGAAAAACCTGACCTTCTTTTTTTTCTCAAACTCGAGCACAGGGTGGGCTTCAATACGCAGGGAAGTCATCCCCATCCCTCCTTGATACAGATTTTATGCCGGCTATGCTGTGAAAAAAAGATGCAGCTGTTACTGTAATTTTTATTTGTTAGATGTTAGCATTTTAATGCTGAAATAAAAATTTGTCAGCCTGTTTCGTAAATCATTTTTCTTTAAATAAGCGTGTTTGCATGAAAAGAAATATTGTAAGCCTTTTTCTGGTTCTTTTGACAGGCCTTATTCTTTACGGGCTTCAACCTGGTCCGATCATCGATATTGAAAACCGTATTCTTGATTATCGTTTTCATTCACGTGGCCCGCTCGAACCCGACAAAAGAGTAGTTATCATTGGTTTGGATCAAAGCTCATTAAGTGCAGTCGATCGACCTTTTTTCGCATTTGCCCCGATTTTTGCCGAAGTTGCTGACGTTGCCAGATCAATTTCTGCAGCCGGAATTCTTTTCGATATCGTTTTTCCTGCCAGCTCAGAAAAGGCGATAAAAGAGCATATTGCCAGTATAAGTAAGGCGCTCGATTTTGAATTGCCACACAGCTTTATGCGGCAGATTGGCTTTGAGAAAGGTTTTCGCGCTGCACTTCTGCGCCTGAAGCAAAGTCAAACCGGTCTGATAATCGGTTTCGCCTGGGAAAGAGGGCAACAGTATTTTGGCGAGAAGACCCTGTTGCGAATAGCAGGCGCAGAGAATACCGGGTATTTCAATCTACCGGTTGACCGTGACGGTCGCATCAGAAAAGCGAAACTTCAGAGTCTGCAGAATGAAGATTCTAAGGTTTCGTCGGTGGCTTTGCTTGGAGCGAGGTTGCTGGCATCAGACAGCGTTAATTTTGCGCCCGATGCTTATCAGAATATAAACTTCATGGGCCCGGCGAAAACTTTCAGAACCATTTCTCTTATCGATTTTCTTAAAGATGCTGAAAATCAAAAGCAGTTGCAGAAAGAACTTAAAGGAACGTTGCTGCTTTTGGGCTTCACCGATATCACAGATTTTAAAGCCACGCCACTTGGCTACATGCCCGGTGTTGAAATTCATGCCAACATTATCGACAATATCATCAATAATCGTTTTCTTAAAAAATTGAGCCTGGGCAAAGAACTTTTCTGGCTGATCAGCCTGGTTATAATTCTTTTTGTCGCCGGCTTTTTCCGCCCTTCTTACGGAATCGTATTCGGTATTGCTTCAGGTTTTGGTTGGCTGGCCGCTTCATCTCTCTTGTTCGAATCTATCTGGATTCCGGCCTTCAGGCCCGCTTTTATTCTGTTTCTGGCATCTTCTCTTGAGTTTTTTGCATATATGCGAAGAATTTACAAGGATCGCAAGCGCATCAAGGCAATTTTTGGCCGTTATGTAAGTGATTCTGTTCTTCAGGAAATTTTAAGTTCATCAGATCATGATTTTATCTCGGGGCGGCGCAGAGAGCTTTGCATACTCATAGCAGACATTCGTGGTTTTACAGGGTTTTCTGAAAAACATGAGGCCCATGAGGTCGTGAACTTTCTCAATGCTTACTTTTCAAGAATTACCGAAATAATCATGAATAACGGCGGAGTTGTTGATAAGTTTCTTGGAGACGGGGTTCTTGCCTTTTTCAACGCCCCCGTCACCCACGAAAATTTTGTTGATAACGCAGTAAAGTCTGCTATAGAGCTTTGTGATTATGCCAAAAGTGATGAATTCGCCGAAATCTGTGGTGGTGCTGATTTGAAAGTCGGTGTCGCCATTCACACCGGCCAGGTCGTTTTTGGTAACATAGGTTCAGAGAAAAAGGCTGAATTTACGGTGATCGGAGACGCGGTAAATGCCTGCTCGAGAATGGAATCTCTGAATAAAGAATTCAAAACTTCGCTTATCGCTAGTGATTATGTTGTTAAACAGAGTAAAATGGCCGTAAAATGGAAGCTTCTCGGTAAGAAAACTCTGAGAGGCAAACAGGAAGAAATAGACCTTTACACGGTTTCCTGAAACAGGAGGTTATATGAAGTTTTTAAGAGGATTGTTGCTTCTTTTTCTGTGTCTGACAGCCATGACCGGTTTCGCTGCCGACGTAGCCATGGTGGTATCGGGAATGGCTCAAGCTCAGCTTGGCGATGAAAGCTGGTCGGTAGAGCTTGCAGAGATGCTGCCCGCTAACGTGGTGCTGACAATTGGTCCGGATGGCTCATTGAAGCTTATTCATCTGGTTGCTGATCAGGAATACGAGTTGCCGGCCAGTTCAACTGCGCTGGTAACTGACGAAGGTGTTGATTGTAAAGACGTGTCGGGAACTTCTATCGAGCTGGTTTCGGCCGACATCGAACTGGGTAAGGACATGAATCAGCAGGCTGGTACGGCTATGCCTGATCGTAAGGCCCGGCAGGCAGCTGTTCCTGCCGGCAGTTTCCGACCAAGCAGGGTGGCTATGCCGAAGACCGTTGCTTTGCCTGAACCGATGCCCGAAATGGCCATTTCTGATGAAGAATTTAACTCGGTCATTGTTGATGAATCCAAATCTTCCGAGCCTCTTGTTTTGCAGAAACCCAAAAGTTTCAAACCAGTCGCCAAAGAAGAAGTTATGCCTCAGTTCATCGCTTTTGCAATACCTGAAGATGTAGCCGACAAATTTGACAAGGTTGATAAAAACTACATTTATTCAGGGTCTGAGGGACTACAGCTGCTTGGCTATGAAAGCCTTAAAGACTGGGTGCTGTTCCGAGTTAATGTTGCCGACCTGAAAGCAGAAGAATTCGAGCTGAAGTTCGCCAGTGGCATGAAAGATGCCGTAGTTAAATTTGCCAATCTTTCAAGTGACGGGGTTACAATGCTCGATGCCGTTAAGCTCGAAAACAAGGGCCTGTTATATCACGCAGCCGGTGCCTGGTTCGTTCTTGCAAAGAAATATTCAATCAGCGACAGGGTATTGGAAAACCATCTGAAACGCCTGTCTGAAAAGATATTGAATCGATAATTCAGCTTTGAACCAGCCCTGCTGCCTGCAGCAGGGCTTTTTTTTCTGCATTGGTCAGGGGGCGCATTTCGCCGGGCTTTATGTTGCCAAGCTTGATCGGGCCAAATCTGATTCTGTGCAGCTGAACAACTTTGCGGCGAAACTTCTCAAACATGCGTCTGATTTGTCTTTTTTTGCCTTCTTTCAGAATCACCGAAAAAATCTGCGGATCTTTATGCTGAATCAATTTGCAGGGTGCGGTTTTGCCATCGTCAAGCTCTACGCCCTGTCGAAATCTGGTTTTCTCTTCGCGATTCAGGGTTGCCCCCTGAATTTTGACAATATATTCTTTTTCTACCTTAAAGGATGGATGCAAAAGTCTATTGGTAAGTTCACCATTGTCAGTTATCAGCAATAGACCGGTCGAATTCATGTCAAGACGACCAACCGGGTAAAGGCGCTTGTTACGGGGCAAAAAGTGTTTGATTGATTTACGCCCCTGATCATCTTTAAGCGTGCAGACAACGTTTTCTGGTTTGTGAAATACGAAAATCTGGTGCTGTTGGTTGGTCGGCTTTTTAACCACTTTACCATCGACCATTATGACCGGAGGTTTGTCGGGGTCGACTACCAGGCCCTGAGAAGTGATGACTTTGCCGTCAACAGAGATTTTTCCTTTAGCGATCATTGCTTCTATGGAGCGCCTTGAAGCAACACCCCAACCAGAAAGCAGTTTCTGAATTCTAACCAGCTTTTCCAAAATTGTCTCCTTTACCAGTCGCAGTCAACGCGAAAATCCATGACTCGCCCGGTTTTGCTGTCTTTATATGTGCCGCGACTGAAAAATGGATTCTTCAGGCTGCCAGTTCTTTGAATCATCGAGAAAAACTGAGAAAAAATCAGGCTGCTTTTCGGACTTAGGCCTGTAAGGGTGATTTTTCCGCCAAAATTAGTTTCAAATCCCGTCATTACGGGCATGTCCAATTCTCCGTCAGAAATCCATTCCATTTGTCCGTCTTTAAGAAGCGCGGCTAAAATTTGAATCTTTTCTGATTCGTTTTGTCCGCCTTTGCCGCTTAAGAGCTTAACCGCCATGGATTGTCCGTCTTTTGTGCTGACCTCGATGGCTTTTAGAGTTTTGTCGAATTGAGCCGGAATTTCAAGAAGCCTGACAACATTCTTTCGCTCGGCCTTAAGGGTATACTCGATGTTTGCGCCATTTCTTTCAGCGTTTTGAATTATGGCGAAGTTTGCAAATGCTTCTTCAAGCGGGTTTTTTGCGGTTTGATCGCTGTTCTCCGGTTGGTTTTTCTTTACAAAGTCAAAAGTGAACATTGCAGAAGAAAGCTGTGGCGATGGCTTTGAACCCGAAAATTCCATTTCTGATTTTTGCGCCAGTTCAAGATTGGCTGCAAGTTCTTGCGAATTGCCAGGGTAGGTTGTGACGATTACCGAATCATTGGTTATATTGAACTGAAGCCCTTTTTCAGGGCTGCTTAGCCATGACAAGGCACGAATTTGCCGAAATTTGTCAATATCAGGTTCGACTGCGTTTGCGTTCGTTAAAAACAGTTTCCAGGTTTTTTCACCGCTGAGTTCGGCTGATATGAGGGTGAGACCGGCACCCTGCCTGAAAAGATCGGCAATTTGACGCAAAGATTTTTCTGAAGTCATCTGAACCGAAAAAATGCTGCTTGACCCTGCGGTGGTAAATTCTGCCGCAACCAGCTCATCGGGTGACTCGATAAGGTTCTGTATTTTCTCGTATTCAACAGGTTGTGCGGCAAGGCATACAGAAACAAGGCATAAAAACAGAGCGATCGGCAGTTGCAAAGTTTTCATTTTACAATCTCCTGCTAAAAAATAAGCGGCCAGCCTGATGGCGGGCCGTAAAGAATCATGAAATTTAAGAAGAAACCGGAATTTCAATTGTGACCAGAGTGCTGTTTTCGGCTTTGCTTTTGATCGAAATGCCGCCATTGTGCATTTGCAAGAGCTTTTTAGAAACCGCCAGGCCAAGGCCAAGTGATTTTCTGCCGATAGGGCTGAAGGCCTTGAAGAGATTTTTCTGTTCTGCCTCAGGTATACCCTTACCGCTGTCGAAGATAATCAATTCGATCTTGTCTTCTGATTTTGGTTTCTTTCTGGTAACGACTTTTATTTCACCGCCGCCGCTTACCGCGATCAGCGCATTCACAAAAATATTGTCTATGATCGATGCAAAAATTTCAGGGTCGATTTTTGCTTTCGGCAGGTCTTTCGGCAGACTTTTCGAAACCTTGAGCCCTTTGCCCACTTCTTTGTCGCCACTTACAAGCTTGGCGGTCACTACATGCTGCTTGAGCTTGGCGAAAATCTCACTTTCGATGAGCTGATTCAGCTGAAGCTCTTTTAATTGGGGCTTCAGTTCAGAGAAATAATTAACCAGATTTTTAACGTTGAAATCTATTTTTTGGCCCTGGGCCTGAATCAATGGCAGAATCTTCGAAGCATCGGCTGATTTTGCCGCCTGACTTCGTATCGAGGCAAGCGGATCAGAAATGTTCTTTTTCAGCAAATCGCCATCTATTTGGGTTGCTGCCTCAGAAGAATTGCCAGAAACCTTATTGATTATACTGGTAAACTCATGAAGCTCGTTGGTAAGGTCGCTGATACCCTTGATCGAAACGCCAGCCCCAGAATCTGCTTCAAGGCTTGTGGCTTCGTGGGTTTTCTGTGTCGGAACGAAATGCGGTTTTTTGCTTTCGTCTTCTTCTTCAACCAGATCGTCTTCAGCACCCATTGTCGATTTAATAACTTCTTCAGGGGTGGTCGCACCGTTTAAAAGCTTATAAAGCGCAGATTCTCGAAGCGAAAGCATGCCGTCAGACAAAGCCTGGCGGCGCATATCTTCGGTGGTGGCGCGACTTTCTACCAGAACCCTCAGTTCATCGGTCATGGTCAGAACTTCATATATGCCCTGACGGCCGCGGGTGCCGACGTTGTCGCAATCTGGGCAGCCCGCACCACGTTTGAACATGATGCTGTCCATGTCCATCTTGTCGTCGAGCTTGAGTTTTTTAAGAAGCCTGGCATCGATACCGAGAGTTTGCAGCATGTCTTTATCGGGTTTAAAATCATTCGCACAGGTGCTGCAGACTCTGCGTATAAGCCTTTGCGCTTCAACGATGCGCAAAGAAGTCGAAAGGCTGAAGGGTTCTATGCCCATATTGAGCAAGCGTGCCACAGTCGAGGGGGCATCGTTTGTATGCAGGGTTGAGAGGACAAGGTGGCCGGTCATTGCCGCTTTAATGGCGATACTGGCAGTTTCGTAATCGCGAATTTCCCCCAGCATGATAATATCTGGATCCTGGCGAAGGAATGAGCGCAGGGCTGCAGAGAAGTTCAGACCGATGTCAGCATGACACTGAACCTGGTTGATGCCCATCAGGTTGTATTCGACCGGATCTTCTGCTGTCATGATGTTGACGGCAGGATTGTTCAAAAGAAACAGCGAAGAATATAAAGTCGTGGTTTTACCTGACCCGGTGGGACCCGTTACCAGAACAATGCCATTCGGAGCTTTAACCCCGTTCATGTAGGTGTCGAGAACGAATGGTTCGAAGCCCAGGTCGCCAAGATCTACTTTAAGGTTACTCTGGTCGCAGATACGCATAACCACTTTTTCGCCCCATACACAGGGAATACAGGAAACACGAATGTCGACCTTCTTGTTTTGAAGATTCAGTTTGATTCGTCCATCTTGCGGTCTTCGGGTTTCTGCGATGTCAAGGTTCGACATAACCTTGATTCTGCTTATCACGCCGGCGTGAGCGGCTTTGGCCGGAGTCATATGGAGCCTCAACACACCATCCTGGCGAAATCTGACCCTTAGTTCAGTTTCGTAGACTTCGATGTGAATATCAGATACATTCAGCTGAACAGCCTGGGTAAGGATAAGATTGACCAGCTTGATGATAGGGGCATCGTTTTCGCCCATTTCCGGAAGATCGCCGTTTTCGCTCGAGCTGTCTTCGCTGCCGATTGAGTCGGCCAGAGCATCGATGTTTTCGCCGTAAAGATTGCCAAGCGCAGAAATAATTGATAGTTCAGAGCTGACAACCGGTGAAATTCTCATGCCGGTCATCATTTCGACGTGGTCAATCGTAATGATGTCAGTTGGGTCGGTCATGGCCAGAACGAGTTTTCCGTTCTCGCGTTTTACCGGACACATGATCTGCTCGTAGCAAAGCTTTTTCGGCAGAAGTGTTGCCAGAACCGGGTCGACAAGATTTTCATCGAGATCGATAAATGGAATGTCAAACTGTTTTGAAAGGGCTATTGAAAGTTGTTTATTGGTTAAAAAGCCATGTTTAACCAGATATGCGCCCATTCTTATTTTTTCGTTTTTCGCGCCCTGAAGTGCGTCGGATAATTGTTCGTCAGTGATGTATTTTGATTCGACAAGAATGTCGCCCAGACGTTTTTTCTGGCGTTTTTTCTTGACCTTTGCGCTGTTGTCGCCAGACATTTGCGCAATTTTTACCCGCAGGTGCTCAGCCAAAACTTTTGCCGGTCTAACGGCCAAGGCTGAATTAGAGCCGGTTACGGTCAAAATGTCAGGGTCTGAAGGGTTAAGGCAGCCGACCAGTAGTTCCTGGCCAGTCAGTTTAATCGGAATGATATTTTTTTCCTTGATAACCTCAATATCAATCAGCTTGAAGTTTTCTGACTGAATTGAAGTTGCCTCAAGATTTATATAGGGAACATTTAGAATATCTGCTTCTATTTTGGCCAGTTCTTCTTCTGAGATATTGTCGAGAAGAGCAATGGCTTCGATCAGATTCGCTCTGTCTTCATGCTCTGCCTTAAGTTCTTCGAATCTGTCTTTATCAAGCAATTCTTCCCTGGCTAACCAGTTTCCAAGCTTTTCTATGGCTTCTTCGTCGCCTGGAAATCCCGGAAAAGATGCTTTAAATATACTTTGATCCATAATCAGTTACACCACTTGAATTCATTTCTGTTGTTTGAGTATCTGGTTGGCTACATTGGCGAAAGAGGTTCTTAGGTTGAGTGAGAGAGCCTTTTCCAGATGTGTCTTTGCTTTCTTTTTTGCTTTAGGCCTTAACAGCATTCCCAGTTGAAAGTGCGCGTCGGCGTAATCGGGATTAAGCTCGAGGGCTTTTTCGAGGTGCTTTTTGGCCCTGGTTTTTTCGCCCAGCTGAATAAGAGTCAGAGCTACCCAGTAGAAAGCGTCAGGGTAACTGTCATTTATGCGAATTGCTTCTTCAAAATGTCGCAGGGCGTCATCCCATTGGCAGTCTTCGAAGTATTTTATTCCCAGGCTGATTCTGCTGGCGGCAAGATCAAGGTCAAGAACCGCGATTTTTTTCAGCTCGGTAAGAGCTTCATCTAAAAATTCTTGTTTGATCAGACTCTCAAAATTAAGAAACTCGGGTCGATCTTCTTTGCCAGATCGAATAACCATTTCACGAAAATAATCGATGGCGGCTTCATGGTCTTCATTCATTTCGTGTATGGTGCCAAGGTAGAAATAAGCCGCGATCAAATGGGGATTCTTCTTAAGAATATTTTTCAGGGTGCTTTTCGCTTCTGAAAAATAACCCCTGAAAAACAAAGCTTTGCCCAGTGCCAGGCCAATATCGAGATAGGTCGGGTGCTCGATAAATTCTTTTCTCAGGGTTTCAATTTCTGCATCGAGAGCTTCCATGCGCGACTGAAGATTGTGAAGATTACCTTTTACTTTTCTCCAGTCCGGTTTTAATTTAAGAGCTTTTTTCAGATGTCTTTCGGCATCGTCGAGCTGATTAGTCTGCATTTTCAACGATGCAAAATTGTTCAGGATTCTCGGATCATCGGGATTGGCGCGCAAAGCGGCTCTGAAGGCATCTTCAGCGTCTTTGAAGTAGCTTCGGGCAAGAAAGACATTGCCGAGATTATTAAGAATTTCGATATCTTCCGGGAAAATAAGCAGCGCTTTCTGCAGAGTTTTTTCTGCTTCTTCAAGATTGCCAAGTCGTCTGTGAACGCTGGCAAGAAGCAGCAATAAGGGTTTCGAATCTGGAACGATGGACTCTGCTTTTTCGAGCAGAGTCAATGCATCTCTGACTTTTTCCTGGCGCAACAAAGACTCGACCTGGCGACCAAGATTCAACGAATTGTCGAATGTCAGCTCTTCTGAAAGATCCTGGATTTCTGAATCAAAATTTTCTTCAATAAAATTTGCCAGTTTTCCGGAAATTTCGTTGTTCTTCTTCTGTGCTGCTTCCAGGAAATAATCGATGTTCGGGTAGTCTGGTTCATACTTTTTAACCAGTTTGAATTCCTGAATTGCAGCCGAAAAAAAACCGGCTCTGAAATAATTAATTCCTCTGTCAAAGAGTTCTTCAGCTTCTTTTGACCTAATAAACATTATACGGGTATTGCCTTGTAGTAAGGTTAGTGTTACAATAGCTATACCCCATCGTGCAGTTCTTGTCAATGGGAAAAACGTACCCTCAGGAGGGTTCTCATGGATTCCACACCTGGAATCAAGATGAAATTCTGTGAATCTTTAGACCGCTTTGTTGCGATTCGTTCGTTTACGCCGGAGCAGAAACAACAGCTGTTTAAAAACATTAAGATAACTGACAAGAAATCTTACAAGCGGCTTATCATTAACGCCTCAGTTGTTAATTATCTTGATGAGATTGCTCCGCTTGTTTTTGGTAACAATGAATACCCACTGCTTGGTGAGATCATTGAACAGGAATTGTATAATCTCTGTGTCAAGGTCAACCCATCTCTGGATATCAAAGAAGTTACCATTCAGGTTGATGAAAATACCGCCAAAAGTGGCTCGATACCGATGCTTGGCGCTGAAGCTTCTGATGAAGAAAAAGCTCAGCAGCAACGCTTTATGGAAATCGAGAACCATTTGCGCAAAAGAATCATCGGCCAGGATGAAGCCGTTACCGCCGTTGCCCAGGCCATAAGAAAAGCCAAGGTCGGGTTGAAAAACCCAAAGAGACCGGTTGGCAGTTTTATCTTTGTTGGCCAGACGGGTGTTGGTAAAACCGAGCTTGCCAAAGCTCTTTGTGAATTCATGACCGGCAATGAAACCGACCTGGTTAGAATTGACTGTTCTGAATTCGCCATGAGCCATGAATACGCCAAGCTTATCGGCGCGCCTCCGGGCTATATTGGCCACAATGAAGGTGGTTATCTGACCGAATCGGTCAAGAATAAACCAAACGGAGTCGTGGTTTTCGACGAAATCGAAAAGGCCCACGAAAAAGTGCACAATCTTTTGCTGCAGTTGCTCGATGAAGGCATTCTCACTGACAGCAAAGGCGAAACCGTCAGCTTTCGCGAATGTGTAATCATTCTTACCACCAACGTAGGGGTAAGCGATGTTGCTTCTGAAGAAAGCAAACCCGGTTTCAGAGTTGCTGCCGATGAGCCTAAAGGCAAAAAGGCCGAGAAACTTGAAGAATTGTCGCACGAGAAAAAGGCGAAAATTACCCGCAAGAGTCTCGAAAAGAAATTCCCACCTGAATTTCTTAACCGAATCGACGATATTATCGTATTCAGAGCCTTGACCAAAGATGACAATCTCGAAATTCTCAAGATTTTGCTTGAAGAAGTTTCTGAGCGTGTTTCTGGCCTGAATATGCGTCTTGAATTCTCTGAAGAACTCAAAACATTTCTCGTCGATAAAGGCACCGATCTGAAATACGGCGCAAGACCTTTAAGAAGAACTATTCATCGTTATGTTGAAAACCCCCTCGCAGAATCTATTCTAATGGGAAATTTCAATAAAGGCGATGAGATTACCGCTGTATGTGCCAATGATGAAGATGGTGAAGACTGCGCTGAATTCAAAGTTACCGGAAAATTCGAAGTTAAAGAACCCGAGCCTCAGGCTCCGCCGGTTATTCCAGAATTCGACGATCCGCCGATTCAACAGGAAGAAGAATAAAAAAAAGCCCCCGTTTTCGGGGGTTTTTTATTTGCACTTGTTGCCTAAGATCATTACGGCCGAAAGGACTTTTCGCCGTTGAATGTCATTTTGCCGCAACCCTTTTGGCCTTGGCATCCTGGCGGTCCATGTAAAGCTCGTAAGCAATCTGCCCGGCGATAGAAGCTGCTTTGGTGCCGGAATGATTTCTCTGCCCGACCAGCGTTACGATGCACATGTCACGGCCGGTGGCTTTGGTGAAACCCCCAAACCAGGTGAACAGATAATGCGGTGATGCGCCG
Source organism: Candidatus Ozemibacter sp. (assembly GCA_030446435.1). GTDB lineage: Bacteria > Muiribacteriota > Ozemobacteria > Ozemobacterales > Ozemobacteraceae > DYKG01. The sequence continues at coordinate 4,855 of JASURT010000026.1, read as the reverse complement.
GTCAGGGTGCCGGTTTTGCCGCCGCAGATCTTGGCCAGATCGGGGCATTTTCGATAACCGCCGAAACCCTTTTTGCCGGTTCCGATGGCGGTTGTGGTATACATCATTTTGTAAATGTCTCTTGCAGTGCTTGCTTTTATTGGCTGAGCAATCTGAAAAGGTTTTCGTCTGAAGATTATGTTGTTTTTGCGAACCACATAATCTACAAGATAAGGTTTCATGGTTTTGCCACGGTTAAGCACGGTTGAAACGATTGAAGCAACGTGCATCGGGCTGACGAGAAAATCACGGTTCAAGCCGGCGGCGGCCTGGCCCATTTTTACCTTGTTGGTTGGTAGCTTGGCCAGAGATTTGCCCACCGGCAGATCAAAGAAGAAAGTTTTATTGAAGCCAAAGGCATCGATATACTTATCCATAAGCTTTTTGCCGGCTTTTCTTGCTATCTTGCCGAAAACCCCGTTGTGAGATCTTGCAAAAGCTTTCCAGACTTTCATGTAAGATTTTCTCCAGGCAATAAAGCGACTGTTTGGAGTAATCTTGCCTGAGTCTATTCCGGCAGAGGCTGTGATGATCTTAAATATCGACGCAACCGGAAAAGTGGCTTTAAGAGCCCAGTGCTCTTTTTTAAAATCTTCAGATTCAATGTCCAGAGTTTTATTCTTGTGACATGAGGTCATGGCAAGAATTTCTCCACTGCTCGGATCCTGAAGAATGCTCGCACCGATTCTGGTCGAATATTTTCGATAAATTTTTTCGAGTTTTTTCTGTAGTTTCGGTCTGATGGTCAGAACTATATAAGTATCTTTGTCATACTGAACAATGTAGCGATCAATAAGTGAAGCGTATTCCCACTTCTTCTCAGCAACCGCTTTAAGATACTCGAGAGCCGAAGGCGTTTTTTCGGGTTTTTCTGTTGCCTGAACTTCGTCGACTGCTTCTTTTGCAGCTACTGGTGCTGGTGAAAGAGGCATCTTTGCCGAAGCTGCAACTGTTTTCATCGGTATTTCAATAGATTTGCTCTCTGAAACACTGGTGGTTTTCATGGTCAGGTTTAACTGATCATTTTCATCTGCGGCTTCATCTGGTTCTTCTGTTGATAAAACCGGCTTGATTTCAGGTTTAAGTGAATCAAGTTCAGCCAGGTTCTCTTCGACCTGGGTCTTTTTATACTGAATTGCGACAATAGGCTTGGCTGCAGAATCTGATTGAGTTGCCAGCGGGGTTGTGGCCATGGTGCCTGAAATATAGACAGGCTTTCCTTCATCTTCGCTAACAAAAAAGACGAGTGCATCTACTGCGCTCGAATCCATGGCAATTACCATGAATGCTACATAGCAGACGATGCAAATCAGATTTAGTGGTTTGAAGAAGTTAGAAAGCATTTAACCCTTAAAATACCTTGATTGTGTCTAAAAGACCGTTTTTGGGAATGAGTAAGGCGCTGCCAAGCTGAAGACTCTTTTCGTCTTTGATGCGATTGAGTCTGATAAGGGGTTGAATCATTCTCGAGCTTCCATAGAGCTTTCGGGAAATTTTTTCAAGGGTGTCGCCGGGGCGAATGCGATATTCATAGAATCTTGATTCAGAAGTGTTTCTTACCTTGACAGTGTCGCTGTCACCGGCCACTTCTGTTTCAATTTTGGCAAAGGTTGTCGCTTCATCGAGCATGTTGCGTGAAGCAGGTGCAAAAGCACCTTCTGGTACAACTTTTGTCGGAATGGTTGTTCTGGCATTACTTACCAGGCTGTCGATTCGACCCACCAGGAAGGGTGAAGCCGGTTTGTCGATGCATGGAATAACGTCTGTCTGAGGACCGATGTCACCATGAATGGTAAATGCAAACGCGATTTGCAACGCGAATAATCCAACCACGAAGAACAGAAATAATCCGAACTGGCTTTTGGATTTGCTTTTGTTTTTTTGGGTCATAATACCCGACCTCCTGTGAAGCTAAATATATTATCGGCAAAAAAGCTTGAAGTCTTAGGGGGTCAGACTTGAGGTTGGGGTGAAATTTCTTCCTGATGCCGGCTAAGATCAGATAAACTGAGGCCCTCGACGGTCAGAACAATAAATCCTGCGATCAGAACATACAGATAACCTATGGTGTGAGAAAAAAGACCGAAAAGACCGGCAACTTCTTCAGATTGACCAAGAATTCCATTCAGAGCGAGAACACAGCAGAATTCGTAAATTCCAATCATTCCCGGGCTGGTCGGAATCATTGACCCGATCGATAGAACACAGATCAGCAAAATTGCTTCGGGCCAGCCAAGGCCAAGTTTAAACATCTGCAAACAAATATAAACAGTCAAAACAGACAAAGCCCATGAAATGATAGAAAGCAATATTGCCCTGAAAAAAAGCCGCGGTCTGGCAATCAGACCCAGACCATTGATAAACGACTCTCTTGAATTGTGAAGAATCCGCGAAATTTTTTCCGGAAATAAATCGAAAAACTTTCTGGTAAGACTCTCAAAAAGAGCGCGTCTGAACTGAAGCAGCAAAATGGCCAGTAATACGAAAAAATAGAAAACGATGGCGGAAATGCTTGCTTTCTGCACAAGCGGGGTGGTGGGAAAGTAATTCAGAGAAAAAACGATCAGGCTTATGATTACTATTCCATCGAGAAATCTTTCGAAAACCACCGAACCAAAGACTTCTGACGCAGGGGCGGTCTTTTTTTTCTTGAGATAAAAAGCTCTGATAAATTCGCCTGCTCTTGCCGGAAGAAGGTTGTTGAAAAAGTAGCCGAGAACGATGCCGAAATAGGCGTGTTTTACTTTGAGTGCCTTGCCCGGTAATATTGCTCGCCAGCGATAAGCGCGCGCCAGGTGTTCAAGGGTGTAGGTGAAGAACATTAAAAGAATGTATGAGTAGTCCAGCCGCCCGATTATCTCTGGAACCGCGTTCCATTCAACTTTTCTCAGGGCAAGCCAGAGGAAAAAAATACTTACAAGAAATCCCCAAAATTTCTTGGATTTTAACATAGGAGGCATGGTACCATTCTATCGTCCTGTTAACAACTTCTGAATATCTTTAAATCTCATAAGTTGTTAGTTAAAATCTTTGTCTGGGGTTTGTGCCGTTTATGTGGACAGCAATTCAGCTGACAATTTGCGTTATATTTTTGATAATTGTCGCGTTCTGGGTTGGCAGGCTGCTGGGTAAGCGCAAATATCTAAAACTGCATGAAGAAATGAAAGCTTACGAGCTTTCTTTCAACCAGTTGGTCGAAGAGATGGAACTGGCGTCAAATCATAATCTTAAAGTTCTGGAAAAGCAGTCAGAAGACCTTACTGATCTGTTGACCATCGCGGATAAAAAAATTCTCAGAGTGAATGATTTTCTTAAAGAGCTCGATGAAGCATGCGTCGATTTAAAACGCAAATCGACGAATCATTTGAATTCAAAAGACCCTTCGGAATCCGGAGTCGATCGAAAATTCAGGCAGGAAATGGGAGAGGCGCTCAATGAACTTTCTGAGCGCATCAGAAACCTTTATGATCGGCTTCAGGAAATTGAAGACAGGCCCATGGTTCAGCCATTCGAGGCAGAGCCTGCAGCTCAGGAGTCTATCAACTACGCCTTGATCAGAGATATGGTTGATGAAGAAGTTGCAAAGCAGGTGACAAAACAGCTAACATTGCTTGAACAACAGATGTTTGCCCCGATAGAACCTGCGATTATGCCCCGATCGGAAGAAGCTTCGAAGCCGGCTGAAACTATGGCAATGAACGAGTATGATGAAATGCAGCCTCAAGAACCGCCTGTTTTGTCGCCTCAGCTGAAAACAAGATTGAAAAGCAACGTCGAGCTTAAACCCGCTGCCTTCGAAGAATCATTACGAATGCCGACCCGTGGCGGGCCTGAATTAGAGCCGTCTCTTTCTGACCCAAAACCGGGAACGCCCTTATATGATGTTCTAAAAATGGCAGAAGAGGGTATTACAATTCCTCAGATTGCCAGGTCACTTAGTATGGGTAAAGGTCAGGTCGAGCTGATTCTTAAAATGTATGGCTCGCGAATCAATATGAGAAACGTGGTTTGATTTTATGACAACGATAAAAGATCTTCCCTCTGGAATTAAGAACGCCCTGATAATTATAGGGTTTGTGATTGCCGGATTTCTTTGCTATTACCTTTCAAATGTAATTGCGCCTTTTCTTGTTTCGCTGGTCATAGCCTATGTTTTGAACCCGCTGGTCAGGTTCCTGGTAAATCGAAAGTTTCCGCGGCCCTGGGCGGTTTTGACCGTTTTTGTGGTTGGAATAATCATTTTTACAATATTTGTGGTGCCATTCACCATATCTCTGGTTACCGAGTTCGGAGAAATGATCAACAAGCTGACCAGCCTCGATGTGAACAAGCTGACCGAAAATCTGAAAGAGGCCAGTGTGGTTCTTTACGAAAAAACCACTCACATTCCTTATCTTAACGACTATTTAAATGAATTCATCAACGGCGATAAAATCAGAGAAATGGCCGCGCATGGGGTTGTTGTGGTAAAAGATGCCACCGTAACGGCTTTTAAAAGATTGATGAGTTTTCTTTTTACCGCATTTTCCGGAATGGTCAATATGGTGCTTATACCCATTCTGGTATTCTATCTTCTTCTCGATATGGATGAGATTTTTGATAGTTTCAAGCTGCTCATTCCGCCTAACATGCGCAAAAGAACCATAGAGATATTTGAAAAAATCGATCTGCAGCTAAGCTTTTTTCTCAGGGGCCAGCTTATCGCCAATACGGTGTTTGCCTTTTTGATGACCCTGGCTTTGTGGCTGTCAGGCTTGAATTTCTTCATGTTTCTCGGCCCGCTTTCCGGGGTTGCTAACTTCATTCCATATCTGGG
>JASURT010000188.1 GCA_030446435.1 Candidatus Ozemibacter sp. | reverse complement strand
GATGGTTATGTTGAAACCATTGCCAGAATAGATAAAAAGAAAGGTTAGTCAAAGCTTAATGCCTACTCCAAGAAGAATTCATCGAATTTCGAGTGTGATTCACACCAGACAGCCGGATCTGGCAATCGCTCTAGATGGTGTACACGATCAGCACAATCTCTCTGCTGTTTTACGAACTGCAGATGCAACCGGAATCGGTCATGTGATCTGGTACCCCGACTGGCGCAAACCCGAAAAAGTTAACCCCGAAGTCTCTAAAGGCTCTGAAAAATGGGTGAAACTCGAAATTGTAGATGATTTAAAAACCAGATTGCAGCGCATGAAAGATGAAGGGTACAAAATCGCGGCAACCCATATGGCGGCCAAAGCGGTTGATTTTCGCACTCTGGACTGGACCCAGCCCTGGGTCGTAGTTATGGGAAACGAGCAAAGCGGCTGCTCAAACGAGATTCTCGAAGTCTGTGATGAAAATGTGTTTCTGCCCATGTACGGATTCGTTCAGAGCCTGAATATCTCTGTGGCCGCTGCGGTAACCATGTATGAAATTCAGCGACAGCGTCAGCTGGCAGGAATGTACGACCGCAACATGTCTGAAGAGACTGTCGAAGAGCTGTTTGACCAATGGAAACTCGGAGAACAGAAATACGAAAAATCGCAATTTTTTAAAAGACCTTCAGGCCCGATGCCCGAAAGCAGTATGCCGCATTCTGATGGCCGCGCTGTACGCAAACTCCCGAAAATCAAGGCAAAAGACGAATAAAATTTTAATAAAAACTGAAATTTTTTGGTAACAAAAAAGCCAACTCCGTCCGAATGAAAAGTACACATAAATAATAAGACCGAAAATGGAGTTGGTCGATGGGAAAATTTGTACAAGGACTAAGGGATTGGTTTAAAGACTTTGTTAAAGCGCTGGTATTCTTTCTGTTTCTGCAAACCTACGTTGTACAGGGTTTCGTTATAGAAGGAGCCTGTATGGAGCCGGCTCTTCATTCACATGAAAAGATTATTGTGAATAAGCTTATATACGAGGTTCAAGAACCGTCCGTCGGAGAAGTAGTGGTGTTTTCGTACCCTCTCGAGCCTGAAAAAGACTTTATCAAGAGAGTGGTAGGCGTGCCGGGTGACCTTATCGAAATTAAGGACGGCTATTTGTTCAGAAATGGCAAGCGTATGCAGGAGCCGTTTGTGCAAGAATATGTTTTTGGTTCATATGGTCCGGTTAAAGTTCCGGCGGGAAAACTTTGTGTGATGGGTGATAACCGCAATAATTCGCACGACAGCCGTTCCTGGGGGCTTTTAGACCGTTCAATGGTTAAAGGAAGGGCGGAACTGAAATTCTGGCCTTTCGATTCAGTCGGAAGAATTTTGACCAAAGCAGATTGATTTGTGGTTGACAGCCTGAATAATCATCAATATATTCTGACTAAGTCAGGAGAAGCAAGTGGGTACATCATTTAAATCGAGCAATTTTATCTGCCCATCCTGTTCAACAGATTTCGAAGCAAGAATCGTGAAGTCTGTAACACACCAGGGACAGGATTCAGATTTCTTTCCCCATTATCTGGGCGAGAACCCCCTGCCTTTTTTTCTGGTGAAATGCCCGGAGTGCTCATTTTGCGCTTACCCTGAAGACTACGCTCCTTCAATGTCTGAAAAAAACCGGGTTGCACCCGTCGACATCAAAAGAATACTCAGTCTTCCAATTGCCAAAAAGCTGCCCGAAGAAGCTTTGAAGTTTTTTCTTGCCGGCAAAATCTACGAAGAAAATGCCAGAAATCCATACCACATCGGAAACCTCTATTTAAGAGGATCCTGGTGTTGCAGGCTAATCGAAAACCGCAAACTCGAGATCGAAATGCAGCAGCTTGCGGTTAAATTTTTGAAACAGGCGGTTGAAAAATCGACCGTCGCTAATCCAGACAATCTTCCGATTGTCATTTACCTCGTCGGAGAGCTGTATCGAAGGCTTGAAGACAAAAAAGCCGCCCGTGAATGGTTTGGTAATGTCGAAGAATATGTGATTGATAACGATCAACAGTGGATCCTTGAGCTGACACAAAAACAAGCAGAATTAAATGAACACTTTATAAATTAAAAGCTCGCATTGAAAGGGAGTAAGGGTCCCTGTTGCCGTTAAAGAAACCTGAATTTTTTCCGGAAAAGTTTGTTATTTTGTTATAAATACAATAAACTTACTCTACCGGTTTAAATTCAGGATTTTTTTTCGGGACGGATCAATGGAAAGAATAAAAGTCAGATATTCAGACGAAAAAGGAAGAGCCAGAGAAGAAGTTTTTGAGACCCGTTCAATCAAAGAAATGCGTAAGGCTTTTCAGGACCAGGGTTATTACATCATTTCTGAAGAAAAAGAACAGCTTGGTCTTGCCGAACGATTTCAGAAAATTTTAAATATTGGTTCCAAAGCGTCAATCAAAGAGCTTAATGAATTTACCAAATTGTTAAGAACCCTTATCAAGTCGGGTATGCCGATTAATGATGCCCTCGAAGTGCTACTTGACGGCGCGGTCGAAACGCCATTGAATCTTGCTTTAAGACAGGTAAAAGAAGATATCGGTGAAGGGGTTTCGCTTAGCAGCGCATTGGCAAGACACCCCGACGTTTTTCCCGACATTTATGTCAAAACCATCGTCGCCGGCGAAAAAGCCGGGGCGCTTGAAAATATTCTCAAACGTCTGACTGAATACTTCGTCAGCTCGATGGCGATTCGGCGAAAAATAATCGCAGCTTTGATTTACCCGAGTATTCTCTTGCTTGTTTCATCATTGGCCGTTTCTTACATGGTCGTTGCGGTAGTGCCCGAGTTTGCAGGGTTGTTTAAAAGTCTCGATGTACCTTTGCCGCTTATGACTTCAGTCTTGCTTTCGACCTCAGAATTTCTTGGCGAATGGTTTTATCTGATTGTTTTTGCCCTTATTCTGGCCGGCTTCGGCATTTACAGTTATTCAAAAAGCCCCGAAGGCAAGAGAGCCATCGACAACCTTAAGCTCTCAATACCTGTTGTACGAGATCTTGAAACCAATTACGCTTACAGTCAGTTTTCGCGAACTCTCGGCACTATGGTCGAGGGCGGCATTCCGTTGCTTGACAGCCTTGAAGTCGTGCTTGGCAGCATCGAAAACAAGGTTCTTGCTGCAAGATTCGCGATTTTACCCGAGCTGCTGGAAAAAGGTCTCGGCTTCGGGAAATCTCTGAAAAAGATTCAGGGTGCCCCAAGAGTGATGGTGAAGGTTATTCATGTCGGTGAAGAATCGGGTAACCTCAGTGAGATGCTTGATAATCTTGCCGACCATTATGACGAAGAAATTACCGAAACCACTGATGCCATTACGGCATTGATCGAGCCCGTTCTTTTTCTGGGTATGGCATTAGTCGTAGGAACCCTGGTTGTTGCGCTTCTATACCCGGTTCTCACGGCGGCATCAAACATTAATTAAGATTGGAACTCTTATGGAAAGCTTTAAAGATTATCTTGTAAAACAGAAAATCGTAGACCAGGCAACTGCAGAAAAGCTTATAGCCGAAAGTTCAGGCAATATCGACAAGGTAATTCAAAAACTCGGACAGACTGCAGAAGTGTCTGACGAATCGCTGATCAAGGCGTATGTGTCCACTTTCAAAAAGAAGACTTTATGTGAGATTTTCGTTGAAGAAGGCTATATTTCACTTGAATTCATTCAGACAATAATCAACGAATTTGGCGCGATTCCGGGTAACATAGGCCAGATTCTTGTTGAACGAAAAGTCATAACCGAAGAAGAATTCGCCCGGTCAATAGCTCATGAACTCAGCATAGAATACGTTGATCTTGCCCATTATGAAGTTAACGATGAGCTTTTCAACAGTATCGACGTGGCTTTGATGCGCCGATATTGTTTTATTCCGCATTCAAAAGAGGCCAAAGACATTTATCTGATAATGGCCGACCCGGGTAATGTCGATGCCATTGAAGAACTTGAAATACAACTGGGAATGCCCATTGTGCCTATGGTGGCATCGAGAGTAAGCATTCAAAAGCTGCTTTCGCTGATGGTCGAAACCAGTCTCGATTCAAAAGTCGTTTTTTCTGATCTTGAGAATTTTCCGCCACTTGAAGTGGTTGTCGAAGATGACGAAGAAGACGATTCTCCTGCGCCGGGAATTGCCACAAGTTCTGGCTTTGGCAGTGATACGACCGTTGTAAGAATGGTTGATGCGATTCTTCTTAAAGGCGTAAGAAAACGCGCCAGTGATATTCATTTCGAGGTTTATGAATCACAGCTTAAGGTTAAATACCGTATTGACGGGGTACTGTTCGAGGTTCTTTCAGATGTTGAACCAAGATTTCGCGGCCCGGTAATTTCGCGGCTTAAAATCATGGCTCAACTTGATATTGCCGAAAAAAGAATTCCCCAGGACGGCCGATTCAAACTGAAAATAGATGATCGATTCGTTGATTTTCGTGTTTCGGTTTTGCCCTCGATTTTTGGTGAAACCGTGGTATTGCGTATTCTTGATAAATCAGCTCTCGGTCTTGATATTCAAAAGCTCGGTTTGATGGGCGAAGATCTGCTGATGTTCAAAAGAAATGTTAAGAAACCATACGGCATGGTTCTGGTAGCCGGCCCAACCGGTTCGGGTAAAACCACAACCCTTTATTCGGCAATCAAATTCGTTCATACGCCGAAAGACAAGTTTATCACCATTGAAGACCCGGTAGAATACCAGCTGCCTGATATCGTTCAGATCGCTGTAAACGAGAAGAAGGGCCTGACTTTCAGCTCAGGGCTTCGTTCTATCGTTCGACAGGACCCTGATAAGGTAATGGTTGGTGAAATACGAGATGCTGAGACCGCTAAAATCGCAATTAACGCCGCATTGACCGGTCATCTTGTTTTCAGCTCGATTCACGCCAATAACGTTATTGATGCTATTTCTCGACTTGAGAATATGGAAATCGATCCTTACGAATTTGTAAGCTCGTTCAACCTGATAATGTCGCAACGTTTGATAAGGCTGAACTGCAAAAACTGCATAACCGATGATAACAGCATTACCGATGAAATGAAGCGCCTGACCATCGATTTCGAGCAGTATGCCGACGTTAAGTTTAAAAGAGGGCGCGGTTGTCGCTATTGCCATGATACCGGCTATCAAGGCCGATCCGGAATCTTCGAAGTCCTCGAAATGACGCCAAAAATCAAGCAGATGATTCTAACCCGACAGTCTCCGCTCGAAATTAGAAAGACAGCCATGGAACAGGGAATGGTTCCCTTAAGAAAAGCAGGCTGGAAAAAAGTTGAACAGGGCCTGACCACTTTCGAGGAAATGAATCGTGTAACCTTTGAAGAAGGGGTGCTCTGATGAATCTTTACACTGAACTAGTTGCAATTGATATCGGAACAAGCAGCCTTAAACTCGTGGCCATCGACCCCGGCCCGGGCCGCCAGGGCTATCGCATTAAAAAGCTGGCAGCATCAGAATTACCCGAGGGCCTGGTAGGTGGCGACTTTACCAATCCATATATCAGCGATGTCGGGGCATTTAAAAAGATTCTTCTTGAGTTGGCCCGCAAGGTCAAAAGTTCGCGCCAGGGTTTTGTGGTTGGTTTGCCCGATCGCTGGGTAAAACTTCACCTTTTCAACATGAAACTCAGCGAAGCCGAAAAAAAATCTTCTGAATTTTTAAGCTGGCGCATCGAAAAGAACCTTCCCATACCCGAGGGTATGAAGGTTGCGGTCGATTACCAGATTCTCGAGCAAGACCCGGGCAGCGAAGAAGAACAATACAGAATCATGGCTGCGGCGGTCAAGAAAGATCTGATCGATATTCTTTCTTCTCTTACCACCGAACTCGAACTTGAAGTTATGGCTTTCGACACCTCTTCGCTTGGGGTTTTCAATCTGTTTGAAGAAGTTTTTCCTGATAAGTGTGTCGATCAGACGGTTATTAACCTGCATATCGGCCATGAAACCACAGTTGTTAAAGCTTATCGCAAAGGGGCGGTCATTTACGAACGAGTTATCGAATCTGCCGGCGAAGAATTCACCCGCAGTCTGGGTGAACTCGATTCATTAAATGCAGATTGCGCCCAGAAAGCCAAAGAAAAAGAAAAATTCTTTCCCACCAATCGTGCTGAAGTTGTTGAATTACTGAGCAAGCGTTCCAGAATTGAAAAGATTTTCGGCAATTGGTTCAGAGAAATCAATGTAACCTTTAGATTTTTTCAGGAAAAGCATACTCTTTCGCGCTTACCCACAATCTTCATGACCGGTGGTGGTGCGCAAATAGAAGGGCTTGCGGCTTTTCTGAGTGAGTATTTTTCGACGAACTGCATGGTTTTCAACCCGCTTGAAGAAATGCCACTGGCACAGAAACTGAAGCCTGAAGAAAGCAGACTTGGCCCGTCGTTCGCACCATGTATCGGTTTGCTGGCAAAGTAGAGGACGAAAATGAAACATTATCTGAATTTTAAACCCTCGATCGTTTTTCGCAAAGGCAGCAGCTTTATGCTTAAAACCTGCCTTATCATTTTATATGGGCTGCCGCTGGCACTGGTTTTTTTCTGGAGCTACAGCTATTTCAGCATCAATGCTTTGAACGAGTTCTATTCAGAAAATTATCAGCTGCTCGATCGAAAAAACTCTGAATTTTCGGCTCATCTGAAGTCAATCAAGCCTGATATTGAAGATTTGCAGGAAAGAGAAGAAAATTACTTTGCCTATAGAAAAGTAAGTCAGGCCTTCAAAACTTCATGGAGCGTTTTGTTCGAGACTCTTGAAGGAATTACCCCCGGTGATGTCGTTTTCAATCGCATAAGAATTCGTCCCGACAAACTTGT
>JASURT010000187.1 GCA_030446435.1 Candidatus Ozemibacter sp. | reverse complement strand
GCAACAATACTCGTCAGATATTGGAAAGATGAATATTTTGCCCGGGAAATGATCAGGATTTTAAATAAATATAAAGTTCGCTGATAAATCTTTACCTTGGCTGCAGTTTTGATTAAACTGGCAGGAGAATATAGTGTACATGCTCAGGTATTTTGATTAGGAAAAATAACATGAACGATTCATCACAAATTGGCAAACCCGGCGCAAACGTGCCTTTGTTCAGTAGCATAAAATTCAAATCCTGGTTGGGAATTCTTATTCTGACCATCGTTCCGCTGGTAAGTATCGGCTACTACTCTTTTAGCGTTCTGGCCAACATTTCACGCGATCTTCTTATCGAAAGCAATATTCAGGCATTTCAGCAGGTTAAATACGAAGTAGATCAATATGTGGCCATGTATGAAGATCTGTCCCGGTTTCTTGCGAACGATCATCGGTTGAAAAATCCTGAATCTGTTGAAGCCTGGCAGGCTTTGCAGCAGCTCGATCAGTCGTATGAATACGTCGAAAGAATCGTTCTTTGTGATTCTGACGGCAACCTTTTGCGTCATTCGAAACCCGATGAAACTTTGATCAGCGAATTAACGGTTCCTGAAAAAATGCTGGCAGGCTCTTCTCTTTCCATCATGTTTTCGCCTGAAGCTTTTCTGGTTAGAGCTCCTGTTTCAACCGCACCTGATTCGCCATTGCTGATCACCACGATATCTTTTCTGAAATTGCGAAAGTCACTTGAAGGCATTACTTTTGGTACTAATTTTCGTTACTTTCTCGTAACTCAGGAGGGCGAAAACCTTCTCGATCAACCCGATTTTCCTCAGGAATTGATTTCTGATCTGATGCAAAGACCTTGTGGCGCCTATGATGTCTCTGCAAAATCTGGGGGCGCTGACCATCAGGTGGCTATTTCATTGCCAATTTTGCACTATAATTTAAGAATTTTCGTGTTTCAAAATGCCGGTGAAGTTTATGCTGTTGCCAGCACAATCAAAAGTCGGACTCTGAATTTTGTTGTTGTTGTGGGGCTTCTCGCTCTTATTCTTGGCACATATCTAAGTATGAAATTGACCGCGCCGGTCATCGAAATAGCAGAAAAAGCCAACGAGCTAAGTGAAGGCAACCTCGATGTAAAGGTCGATTCGAACCGAAAAGACGAATTGGGCTTTTTGGCAGGTTGTTTCAACAATATGTCCAGAAGAATTCGCAACAAGGTTTTTGAGCTGTCTGCCCTTTACAGGGTTTCGCAGGTCATAAACGCTTCTTCGACGTATCAGCAGGCTCTTGATGAGTGTTTAAGTCATTTGATTGAAATTTTCAAAGCTGATCGGGGTTCAATTATGCTGTTGAACGATGATCGAACCAGACTTGGAGTTGAAAGTTTTCGTCAGGCCGGGCAAATAGATCAGGAAACCACCGGAGAACGAAAGGGCCGTTTTCAGCTTGAAGTGGGCGAAGGAATTGCCGGCGAGGTGGTTGCCACAGGTAAGCCAATTCTTTGCATGGACTGCGCCAGCGACGAGCGCTTTAAAAATTATGACAGCCAGAATGGCCCCAAACCACCAGATACTCTTGTTTCAGTGCCCCTTATCGTTCATGGCACCTGTGTTGGGGTTGTGAATCTATCAGATCGCTCAAACAGCGAGCCTTTCAATAATGAAGATCTTGATTTGCTTCAGGCAATCGCAAGTCAGATGGCCATGTCGATTGACAACGCCAGGCTGCATGAACTGACAATTACCGATAGTCTTACCGAACTTTATATTCAGAAATATTTTCATATTCGTCTTGAAGACGAGATAAAGAGAGCAAGAAGGTTCAATTTTCCTCTTACTCTTGTGGTTTTTGATGTTGATAAACTGAAAGATGTGAACGACGAATATGGCATGAAAATGGGCGATGCGGTCCTCTGGGAAATCGCAAGAATCCTTAAAGAATCGGTTCGTGCAACTGATATTCCCTGCCGGTCCGGTCCAGAAGAATTCGCAGTTATTCTTGCTCATACAAATGCAGAGCAGGCGCTTATTTTTGCTGAAAGATTGCGTGAACGAATCGCTGCCTTCAAGATAACAAGAGCTGAAAAATCTGTCATGGTGACGATAAGTATGGGTATTGCCCAATACAATGTCGGTATTGAAACTCCCGATGACCTGGTTAATCTGGCTGATATGGCCGTGAATGAAAGCAAAAGCAAGGGTGGCAACAAAACTACCACCAGTGAAAATGAACCAGGAGGCAATGACTGATGTTAAAGAACTGTAATTATTGGTTAAAAGCTTCTTTGATATTGTCCGTTTTCCTGGCGGTTGCATTCTCGGCGGCTTTTGCCTCTGATTATGACCTGAGCCTGATCAAAAGGTTCTATTCAATCGGTACTGCCAGTATTAATGGAACTTATTATCCGGTTGGTAACTCTATTGCCCGGGTTCTTACACGTGAAATGAAAGATGTTGTAGTTATCGCAGAACCCACAGCTGGTTCGGTGGCTAACATCAGTTATCTGAAAAATGGTCATATAGATTTGTCGTTGGTGCAAAGTGATGTGGCCTGGCAAGCCTTCAAGGGAATCGGCATGTTTTCCAGAAACCGGTACCCGGAATTAAGAGTTCTTTCGTCTCTTTATTCAGAAGTTATTCAGATCGTGGTAAAAAAAAGCAGCGGCATAAGAACTATTGCAGACTTGAAAGGTTGCAAAATTTCTGTCGGCAGCAAAGAAAGCGGCAGTGCAGTGAATGCTATTCAGGTGCTCGATGCCGCCGGACTAACCGAAGGCAGCTACGAATTGGTTTATGAAAGATTTACCCGAGCAACTGAATCTCTTCGTGATGGCTATGTTGATGCGGTTTACTATACTGGCGGCATACCCGCGGACGGAATTTCGAGACTTGCTGCAAAAATTGATCTGATGCTGGTTGAAGTGCCTGCAGAAGTCCAAAAAAGATTGGTTGATAAATATCCGTATTTTTCTTCTGAAGTAATTCCGCCTGCGACTTACAAGGGGCAGCTAGGTTCTGTTTCTACAATTGGTTTGCGTGCGCTTATAGCATCTTCAGAGCAGCTTGATAAAAAGCAGGCCAAAGAAATTCTGACGATTATCTATAAAAATTCTGCTCTAATAGCTTCGCAAAACACCACTGGCATCTATTTCAATGTTTCTCATGCATTGAAGGGAGTCAGTGCCGAAATGTTGCACCCCGCCGCTCTCGAATTTTTTGCGGCCAAAGGTATAATGGCCAGGCCTGCCCAGTAATCCGCCAGCTGATAGCCTTTCAAAATCTTCGGGCAGGTAATTGCAGAGCGTTCGCTGACGAAAGGCGTCCCTAAACCACCACAATTGTAGGGGCGGACCACCGTGTCCGCCCGGAGACGCCGAAGTTGCTTAAGCGGCGCAATTACCTGCCCGATGATTTTGCTGCAAATAGCAACGCTATTTTCCGAGGAGCATATCTCCCTTACAGATTCTGATTTGTTCGGGTATAATTGTACAATTAGATTAAAACTCAGGAGAAAAACATGTTTAAAAAACCGGGAAAAGCGGCTTTTCTTCTGACCTTGTTTTTATTTATCGCAGGGTCATTGCTGGCAATAGACAGCGGTTCTGATGTTAAATCGTTATTTGACCGTTATCAATCTGTTTATCGTGAATATCGCGAGGCAGTGCAGAATGGAGCTGATAAGCATACCGTCAGCAAACTTGCCGACGAAATGAAGGCAGCCTGCCAGGACTATTACAGTGCAATTGGGGTTAAGGCAGATTTTACCCCTGTGGCAGATAACGATTCGCCGGGTTTTGATTATAGCGGTTCTGAAGATTCTAATTATTTGGAAGATGCTGGTATGTCAGGTTCTGTTAGAAGACCCCCGCCAAACCCCTTTGAAGAAGAATTGAATCAAATTATGGCCGACCTCGCTGCTCCCGGCAGCGAAAAGCGTTTGCCCGAAATCGAAAAAAGGCTGCAAAAGCTTATTGCCAACTGCCCGGACCCTGAAATTAAGCGTGAGGCTATTTTTCAGCTCTCAGAGGTGTTGTTTGTTTCGCCTTCTGATCTGCGCAAATCTCAGGAGATTTTGCTGGCCTATGCCCGTACCGCAATTGATCCGGAAAGCCGAAGACAGGCGTTGGCCAGAATCAAAATGCTTGGTAAAAAAGCAGTTTTAATGAGAAGAAGAGCAGAATTCAGAGTGGTTCAGGAAAATGCCATTAATAAATGGGGCAGTTTCAGTAAGTCTTCATGGCTTGCCTTGCCGGTTAAAATCTGGAAACTCGGTTCTTATCTGACAACCAATATTAATCGACGAATCAAGGCTTCGGTTCTTGACAGAGCTCTTGAAGCCTATGATAAAGCCGTATTGGAAACCTATCCCAAAGGCTCTACAGAGGCTTTGACCAGGTCTCGAATTGTGCCCTGTAACCGTGTAAGAATGCTGGTAAATGGTAGAACCAGCTTTCACTATCGAATGGAACACGCGAAAAGAGCACAATCGAGTCTTTACGTTCAAACCTTGCTTTTTCAGGATGATGAAACCGGTAACAGGCTTACAGATATAATGTGCGAGCGTGCCCAAAATGGTGTTGATGTCAGATTGATTCTCGACGACTTTTTCTCTTTCGGCAAGAAAGATGGCGTTATTCAGCGTCTGAAAAATGCCGGAGTAAAAGTTTTGATCAACAATCCTATTCTAAAAAATATTTTAAAGGCTAATTTCAGATCGCATCAGAAGCTGTTTATCATCGATGAAACCACTGCCATCGTTGGTGGTATGAACATTGGGTCTGAATATGCCAAGGGTGAAATCGAGGAGTATGGTTGGCGCGATACAGATGTCGAGGTCCAGGGACCGGTAGTACGCGAAATTCTTAATCTTTTCGAAAGAAACTGGGAAGACCTTACTCTTAAAAAGGGGTTTGAAAAAGGCGATGTCGAAAAATACCGCAAAGCCAAAACCAATGTAACGGAATTTGCCGGGCTCAAGAAAAAAGACGGGCTTATTCGTGGCCCCATTCCGGTATATTTTGATAATCCACCATTGTTTGAAGATGTCGATGCAAGATTTGTCATAACCTTTCCTATCGACGAGAAAGACGACAATATTCTGGATTTGTTCGAAATTTATCTCGAGCGTTCAAAACGCGAAGTTATTTTTGAATCTGCTTATTTCATTCCAACGGACAGACTGAAGGACGCTATTAGAAGAGCCTGTGCCCGTGGCGTTGAAGTAAAAATCATTACTAATTCAATTGAATCAAACAATCATCCAAGTGGTGGTTGGGCCGGCCGTGATTCCTACAGAGATGTTCTTCAGGCGGGGGCGAGAATATTTGAGTGGCGTGGAGCCCAGACTATTCATTCCAAGGTCAGTTTGTTCGATGATTTTGCCGTTACTCTCGGGGCTTATAACGTTAATTCAAGAAGCCATTCATGTGATTCGGAAGATGTAATAGCCTTTGAAGACAGAAGGGTTGCCAGGGCATTCAGGCATATGCTTGAAAAAGATCTTGCCAGATGCCGGGAAGTAACACTTGAAGATGTAAATTCATGGAATAAAGATTTGATGAAAAAGGCGAAAATGGAATTCTTCAATTTGTTCAAATTCATGTTTTAACTGGCAAAATAAAAGCCCGGCTTTCCCATGTGGAAGTCGGGCTTTTATTTTGCGGCTATTTATAGGTGAAAGCCGGGTTAGAAGAACGATATCAGGCTTTCAAGCCAGCTTTGCTTACTTTAATGATATGTTCAGTAACTTCTTTGATGAAGTCCGGGGAATAAGATTTGCGATTGTTTGCAATAAGAATCATTCTTCTTGCGAACACATAGAAGATAATCTGGCTGATTACTGAATAAGCCCACATTTTCGCGGCAAAAGGCTTGATTTTTGGTTTAGCTGCTTTTGCCAGACTTTCAAGGTAGACGACTTCGGGGCTGAAGAATTCGAGGGCCAATTCCTGAACAGGCTTGGGTGCTTCGTGAAATGCTCTGACAATTAATCCGCCATACCAGGTTGGAGTTGATTTGCTGAGAAGAAGCTTGCAGCGAGACTTTACGAAGTTCTCTAGTTCTGAATTGAAATTTTTTGCAGAAATCTTTCCTGGTTTTGTGTTAGAATTAGCAGTAAGCTTATCGACGACAAATTTAAGAGTTTCAATAAAGAGATTCTTTTTTGAACCGAAATGATAATTTGCCGCAGCGATATTTTGCTTCGATCGATCTGCGATCATTTTTATGCTGGTTCCTTTCATACCGTTCTCAGCGAACAGTTCACCAGCGGTCTCCAGCAGCAACTGCCGAGTTGGGACTTTCTTTTTTTTCTTTTCCATTAAAACCTCCAAGAAAAAAATTGATTACTTAAATCAAATATATATTTGAAATAAGCAGATTGCAAGGATTTTTTTTATGCGAATCAAAATTGTAACCGGAGACATCACGAAAATCAGGGTTGATGCAATAGTGAATGCCGCTAATACAACCCTTCTGGGCGGCGGTGGCGTTGACGGAGCGATTCACCGCGCCGCCGGCCCAAAATTGCTTGAATTTTGTAAAACCTTGAATGGATGCCGGACTGGTGAAGCCAAAATTTCACCTGCTTTTGATCTTCCCGCTTCCTATGTCATTCATACCCCAGGCCCGGTCTGGCATGGAGGCAATAAAGGCGAAGCCGAAAAACTGGCAGGCTCATATCGAAATTCAATGCTTCTGGCTGAAAAACACGGGGTCAAAAGTATCAGCTTTCCGGCTATAAGCACAGGGGTTTATGGTTACCCTTTGCCCGAAGCAACTGCCATCGCTTTGAAGACAATCAAGGATTTGGCAAAAGTCGTTACCATAGAAGAAGTGGTGTTTGTCTGTTTTAATGAAGCTACTCGAGAAGTTTATCAACAAATCGCAGAT
>JASURT010000025.1 GCA_030446435.1 Candidatus Ozemibacter sp. | reverse complement strand
AACCCAAAACTGAAAAAATACCGATTTTGAAAATCGAAGTGATCGAATGATTTTCACATATTGCAGCCCTATGCGGTAAAAATGCCGCAGTGTTAAAAGGCCGCCCATTTTCGGGCGGTTTTCTTTTTCTCGAAAAGTGTTGAGATTTTCCTGTAATAGTTGTTTATTGGTTCAGTATCTTAAAAGAGAGGTTTAAAATGAACAAACAAAATGTTGCTTGCCGGTTGCCGCGTATACGAAAAAGAAGTTGCAGGAGTAATGATTGCGTAGCAGATTTTTGCTTTATTGTAGCAAGAGCCTGCAACGCTTTTATCTCTCTGTAGTTAGCTTCAGCAAAGGGCTTTGCTTGTTTCGTAGCAATGTAGCGGCTGTAGCGGCTATCTAGTATTTTTAAAAACAGGCTATCCGCTAGTTATTTATTTCACAAAGATTTTAATGTTTATAATAGAACTTGATTTTTCGATACATTCAGGCATATTATTCTTAGTGTTTTAAAAGGTCTTTCAGGAGCAAGCGCATTGTGGCTTACGTATACGAAAAACGTATAGCAGTAGATTGATTTATTTTAAAAGCCTTTGTTGCGGCTGATTTGCGGAAGAATATGGGTAGTGACCCTTGCTACCGAACAATGATATTTTAAAATAAAATATCGACCAAAAACCCGCTGATGAAGCGGGTTTTTTGTTTGTTACGGTTCGGTGAAGTTCGACACGGTTTGCTAAAAATTGCTGTTTATGGAGACAAAATAGAGACAAAACCCTATAATGAATAAAACGGGGGTAAAAAATGTCTCTACGAACCGAGAAAGTCAGCTCTACAAAAAGAAAGCAGCTTACTAATAATCTGATTCGGTCTCTCAAAGTTGGTAACGTCAGCCCAATCGACCGCAAGAAGATCAGAGATGGCCAGAAGTTCTTTGACGGCTCCGGTCTCTACGTGCAAATTTCCAAGGCCGGCAGCAAGATATTCAGATACAAATACTATTCACCCGATGAGCGCTATGCCAATGGCAAGCTCAAACCCAAGGTCGTCACCATCGGTAACTTCTCCATGAAAGGCAACGCCAGAGATACATTCACCCTTGAACAGGCTCAGGCTGAATACAAAAAAGCCGTGGCAATGCTGAAATGTGACAGTGTTGATCCGCAAAAAGCCCTCCAGGTCGAGCAGCAGAAGGCAAAAAAAGAGCAAAAGAGACAAGAAAATACTTTTAAGGTTTTGTCTCTACGATGGCTCGAAAACCAGTTGGAGTTTACGTCTGAGCATAAAGAAAAAGTTCTTGCCCGGCTCGAAGGTGACTGTTTTCCGATAATTGGCCGCAAACCAATCGATGAAGTTACCCGCGAAGACATTCAGAAGATTGCAAATGTTATAACCGGCAGAAAAGCATACGATACCGCCCGCCGCGTAATCGCCTGGCTCGAAAGAATCTTTGACGAAGCGCATTTTACCGGCTTGATCCCTTCTGATCCTACTGCCGGCATAAAAAAGAGACTGCCCAAACCTGTCAGAGGCAAGTTCAAAGCCGTTACTGACCCTGGCCGCCTGCGCGAAATCCTTCTTACAATCGACGAGATACCAGGTAATGTTATCGTCAGGTCAGCTTTGAGGCTTTTGCCGCATGTTTTTGTCAGACAGATGGAACTTCGTCACGCCAGATGGTCTGACTTCGACTTCGACCGGGGCCTCTGGACACTGCATAAAGCCAAGAAAAAAGGCCGTTCAATCGCCGATAAGAACATCAGCGAACATGAAAAAGACTTTATTGTTCCGCTCAGCCGGCAGTCGATAGAGATCCTGCAGGAACTCAAGCCGTTTACCGTTGGCAGCGAATACGTTTTCCCCGGTCTCGACAGTGTGACCCGGCCTATTTCTGATATGACCCTGCTTGTAGCACTTAAACGCGCCGGCATTAACGACACTACACCACACGGTTTCAGAAGCACGTTCAAAACTCTGTGCAGCGAAGTGTTCGACGCCGAATCGGCAGTTACCGAGCACATGCTCAGCCACTCAGCTGAAACCGATAAATATGGCTACTTTCGCGGTTCTTTTCTGGCGCACCGCCGGGCTTTGGCCCAGGTCTGGAGCGATTACATCGAGCAGCTGAAAACTGGTCAGCCTGATATCGCAGCATTGAAGCGGCAATATATCGATCTGACCGATCAATACAAATCAGGGCAGCTAAAATGAAACAAAACCCGACCACCAATTCAGAAATTCTTATCTACTCAGCTCCCGACGGAACCATCAAAATCGACGTTCGCCTGGAGAACGAAACTCTCTGGCTGACGCAAAAGGCTATGGCCGGTCTCTTTGGTGTCAACGTGCCGGCAATATCAAAGCACATTGACAACATTTTTGAGAGTGGCGAACTGGAGCGAAGTTCAACTGTTTCCAAAATGGAAATAGTTCAAAAAGAGGGGAGTAGAGAGGTTAACCGCCAGGTCGATCACTTCAATCTTGATGTGGTTATTGCGGTTGGCTATCGAGTTAACTCTCACCTTGCCACTCAATTCAGAATCTGGGCGACAAGGGTTCTCAAAGAATACATCATCAAGGGCTTTGCCCTGAACGACGAGCGCTTCAAATCAGGCAGTTCGATGAACTACTTTACCGAATTGCAGGAACGCATCAGAGAAATCAGGCTCTCAGAGCGCTTCTTTTACCAGAAGATCAAAGACATTTACACAACCAGCATTGACTACGACCCGAACGATGAGAAGACCAGAGAGTTTTTCAAGATCGTTCAGAACAAGCTGCTCTGGGCAATAAGTAAGCAGACGGCCGCCGAACTTGTTTATCGGCGGGTTGATGCTTCGTTGCCGTTGATGGGTATGCAGTCGTATGACAAAACCGCCGTTGCCATCAAAAAGCATGATGTCAGCATCGCCAAGAACTACCTGGCCGAAGATGAGATCAAACTGCTGGGCCTGCTGGTCGAACAGTATCTTGCCTTTGCCGAAGCAATGGCGCAGCAGCGAACGCCAATGTATATGGCCGACTGGATCAAACGCCTCGACACCATCATTCAGATGAACGGCCGCGAATTGCTCAATCATGCCGGCAAAATCAGCCACGAAAAAGCCCTCGAAAAGTCAGCCCAGGAATACAACAAGTTCAGAGAAACCCAAAAACAGCTCGAATACGAAGAAAGCCTCAAAGAACTCGAACGCGACATTCAGAGTCTTAAAAAGCGAAGTCCAAGGCAGAGTTAAACCTGGAGCATTGTAATAGCACAAGTCAAAGTATAAAAGCGCGGGGTATTAAGAAATGCGTATTTCAAAAAAAGTAATGCAGCCTGATTGGTTCCGATTGGAAAACTATAAACAAAAAAAGTTATTGTCCTTATCCTTGCTTGATTGGTTGATTCAATTTGAAATTCGGTTTGCTGTTAGGCGGGAGTTCATTGAGCGAACAACGATTAGCTGCAAACTGGAAGCCATTACAAATAGTGAGCAAAAACCAAGTGAACCGGCCAGCGTGCTGGCTGGACATTTTGTAAATATAGCGGCTAGAAACAGAGAAGAATCAGCAAGCAGAGAAAAACAGAGACAGGCGAAGATTTTACAAGAGCAAAAAGACGAATATCAGCGAAAAATACATTCCCTAATCGGTCTAATTCAAGAGCAAGGAATAGTTGATCCAGAGGCTGCGCTAGAGCTTATTGAAAAAGATGACCTGGAGTTTTATAGATTGAAATGGATCATTGAGAAAAAATGCAGGAGAGATGCTGATAGCAGTCGAATCGTGGGCGGTTTAAACTATAACCAGCTTCAAACCCTATTGAAGGAAATAGAAAATCAATATGGGCAGGAACAGGAGATTGATTCAGATCCTTTTCCTGAATGGAAATATTCCAAGCCTATTGATTTGCATCAAAGACACGGGATAATTAAAGTGCCATTAGAGTTGCCCGATCATCTGCTGGTTGAACAGTTCAAGGCATGGTTGAAGCTTAAAAGAAAGGAAATTTCTCCTGCCTACCAGAGAAGAAGGCAGAAGACATGGGTAACTTGTTATCTTTTGCCGGTATTGGATTTAAAACATTGGATTGATCGCAATAATCTGGTTTGGACAACTGAAAGCCTTATCAAAATAGCTTCAAATAGGATGTTGGATAGGGGGAATTTTGATAGAACAACCAGCGTCTGGTTGAAGAAGGTTTTGTCTGCCAAGTTTCTTTCTACTTTGGAAAAAACAGTTTGATGCTCAGATAAGCTTGAATAAAAGGTTGAAAGTTGTAAATTAACTTTTTTTTTAACTTCATATGTTTTGCCATTTCATTCCCCTAAGATGAGTTTGTAAAAATTCATCTTAAGGGGAAAAATAATGGCTAATAAAGCATTGGACAACATTTCCGAAGAGGACGCTCCTAAATTGAGCCGGCGTCAACGACGAGCATTAGCAACTGGCGTTGAGCTGCCCTTTTTTTTGCCTGAAACCGGTTTTTTGCGAATCAAGCAAATCCTCAAATTTATTCCGGTAAGCAAGGCCACATTCTGGAACGGCGTTCGCAGTGGCAGATTTCCAAAGCCCATACCGAAGCGGCCCGGAGAACGCGCGACTTTTTGGCGCGTTGAAGATATACGGGCTCTCATCGCCGATATGGGCTCAAAAAACTGATTTCAACATAGCCACGGAGGGCGAATATGAAATGTGAAATGTGTAATACAACCGCAACTTATCTAACCACCGCAATCTTGCCGTTTGCCAGACAGGAAATTGATTCTGTGCTTGTCTTATGCGAGCAATGTAAAGCCAGGCTCGAAGAACTGATTCTCGCATGCGCAAACAGTCTTGCTGAGCCAGATCAGGAGCCATAAATGCCAAAAAGATACATAAGCTCAGACCTGTGGAACGATGCCGCCATTGAAAGACTGACATCTCATGCCAGATATCTGTTCATATACCTGATCACCAGCCCTCACACTTCTCAGGCAGGAATCGGTCAGGCAACCGACAGAAAGATATCAAGCGAAACTGGAATAGAGCAGGAAAGCCTGGCAAAGATTTTCGAGGAGTTGAAAGAATTGGTGGTTCGCCATCAAGAATGGTTTTGGGTTAAAAACTTCTTGAAACATCAGGGCCAGAACAAAAATTTTTGTATTGCGGCACTCAAATATGCAGAAAAAACGCCATTCTTCGATGAATTTAACCAGAACTGTGCAAGCATCATCTCACAATATAAAGTAAGACAGATCAGATCAGAACAGGGGGTATCGAAACCGTATGCTGACGGTATCAATACGGTATCCGAACAGTATCGAAACGGTATAGATATGGTATCGGAACGGTATCGATACGGTATCGATACCCTTTCAGAGAC
Source organism: Candidatus Ozemibacter sp. (assembly GCA_030446435.1). Taxonomy (GTDB): domain Bacteria; phylum Muiribacteriota; class Ozemobacteria; order Ozemobacterales; family Ozemobacteraceae; genus DYKG01. The sequence continues at coordinate 18,649 of JASURT010000025.1, read as the reverse complement.
GTTCGCTGAAACTCTCGAACCGATTTCTTCGCAGGCGACACCTATTACAGGCATGACCGAAAATCAAAAAGTCATTCTTTGCTGGTCAGAAAAGCTCAGTATTATTCAATTTTCAGAGCTGGAAAAGATGGCGATTCATGAGCTTGATAAGCTCGGTTGCATACCTGATGATGCTTTTCAGGCTCGACTTGAGAACCCCAAATACTTTGGCAGGCTCGATGGCGAGCACACAAAACGCCTGATCATCACCCAGAAAGACATCAGGCTGGCGAAAAAAGCATCAGGCCATGGCCTGCCATGCGCGTTCTAGGAGAAGACCAGATGAAAAAATTCAGTGACTTTGGCATCGATGTAAAAGGGGCATCCGGCGAAACAAAGACTATATGTCCACAGTGCAGCGGCCAGCGCAAAAAGAAAAACTACCCATGTCTCAATGTAAACCTCGACAAAGGTGTCTGGCATTGCTGGCATTGTGAATGGTCTGGCAGCTTGAGTGGCGGTATCTGGCGGGAAGCCCAGAAAAAAGTGATTTACAATCGCCCCGTGGCTGCAGATAGAAAACTTTCTGCTCAGTGGCGTTGCTGGTTAAACCAGCGCGGCATATCTGATCAGACCATAAATGATAACGGCATATTCGGCCAGAAAGTCTACATGCCTCAAATAGAGGCTGAAACGGATGCGGTTTGTTTTCCTTTCTATCGTAACGGTGAATTGATCAACATAAAATACCGTGATGCTCAAAAGAACTTTCGTATGGCGGCCGGGGCCGAGAGAGTTCTTTACGGCCTTGATCAGATTGCTGAAGATTGCCTGATCTGGGTGGAAGGCGAAATAGATAAGCTCAGTCTTTATGAGGCGGGGTTCAAATCATGTGTTTCTGTTCCTGACGGAGCACCATCACCATCGACCAGAAATTACAGCAGCAAATTTGATTATCTCGAAACCAGCCAGGCAATGATCGAAAAAATCAAAAAGCATGTAATTGCCGTTGATGAAGATGAACCCGGCCAGAAACTGCGTGCCGAACTGGTCAGAAGAATCGGCGCTGAGAAATGTTACATTGCACGTTGGCCAGCCGGCTGCAAAGATGCTAACGAAGTCTTAATGCGACTTGGTAAAGATGTTGTCATCGAAGCTATCGAGTTTGCCAAGCCAGCACCTATTGAGGGAACTTTTTCGGTTTCTGAGGTGTTTGACGACTTGATGGAGCTTTATCAGAACGGCGAAGTAGGTGGTTTAACATCAGGTTGGCCTGAATTTGATAAGCTTTATACCGTCAGACCAGGTGACTTCACTGTTGTTACTGGTATTCCGTCACATGGCAAATCAGAATTTCTCGATGCCTTAATCATAAAGCTGGCCCACAAGCACGGCCTGAGGTTTGCTCTCTGCAGCCCGGAAAACCAGCCGATTCACCTTCACGTAAAGAAGCTTGCAGAAAAATGGGCGGGCAGACCGTTTTTTGAAAAGTTTAACGACCGAATGTCGGTTGATGAATTGATAAGCTCCTGTGGTGATCTTAACAATCACTTCACCTTTATATTGCCGGAATCACCGACAATAGACTGCATTTTAAGGCTTGCCAGAGCCTCTGTTTTGCGCGACGGCATTAACGGCCTGGTAATTGACCCATGGAACGAGCTTGAACACTCGCGACCGCCCGGTTTGAGTGAAACTGAGTATATCAGCGACAGCCTGCGAAAGATGCGGCAGTTTGCCAGGCAGAATAACATTCACCTCTGGGTTGTTGCTCATCCGACCAAGTTGCAGAAACGCAACGGCCGGGCCAATGAATATGAAGTGCCTACTCCTTACGATATTGCCGGCAGTGCCAACTGGCGCAACAAAGCTGATAACTGCCTGACTGTTTATCGTAACCCCGAAACGGTAGATGTTCTGGTGCAAAAAATAAGAGTCAAAGAGGTTGGTCGTATTGGCATGGCAACCTTTAAATACAAACTTTCAACAGGCGAATTTGTGCCTGCTTAAAAGTTTTCCACAGCAACGCACATTTATTATCAGAAAATTGATAAAATAAAAGTATGAATACCAACAACAACAATAACGAATCAGCATTTATGAAACTCGCGCCGAAACGGCGTAACTTTGTCGAATGCTACTTCGCCTGCGAGATGAACGCGACCCAGGCCGCTGCCAAAGCAGGTTACAGCAGACGCAGCGCCAGAACCCAGGCAGAATTTCTTATGAAAAACCCTGCCGTCAGAGCCGCCATTGAAGAGAAACGGCAAGAATTCGCAAGAAAAAACGACGTAACGCCAGATTGGGTGGTTGCAAATGCCAAAAAAGTGGTCATTCGCTGCATGCAGGAAGAACCAGTCTACGATAAAAACGGCAACCCAACCGGCGAATACCGCTTCGACTCCGCCGGTGCCGTCAGCGCTCTCAGAATCCTCGCCAAATTTCTCGGTATGGAAAGAAGCACCATCGAGCACCAGAGCACCGGCGGCCTCGGCATAATCCTGAACCTGAAAGGCAATCAGCCGTAAGATTAGCGGTAAGATCTGGATTAAAGCCATGTTTATAGGGCTTTTTGCTTTCTTGCTGGTTTTATAAACTGTTCCTTGAAACAGGTTGCCTTACAAATCTGTCGTTCAGCACTGCTGTATCGGCAAACTATGATAGATAGCAGTAAACAAAAGATTTTCTGCTCTAAAAGTCATTTGACAACAATTTTTCATTGGTATATCTTAAAAGCCAATAAAGTCAGATGCGCTATAAGCAGATAAATTGCTTATCAATACGGATTGAAGACCAATGCTTTTGAGATTGGCTGTTACACAGAAAAACATTATATGAGAACTTTTACAGGAACTACGGGGATTTATAGCCAATGAAAATGATTGACGGCATAAACGAGCTGCTTGGCGATGATCTGAAAACTTCACTGAAAGCCAGAGCCAAACTCAAAATCGCTGCTTCCTGCTTTTCAATATACGCTTATGAGGCGCTGAAGGCAGAGCTGTCAAAGATCGAATCCCTGGAATTCATTTTTACTGCGCCAACATTCGTTCCCAATGAAGTGACCGATAAGTTGCGCAAGGAGCGTCGTGAATTCTTCATTCCTAAGGCGGCGCGAGAGAGAAGTTTGTATGGTTCTGACTTTGAAATACAGCTGAGGAACAAGCTGACTCAGCGTGCTGTGGCCCGCGAATGCGCTGACTGGCTGAGAAAAAAGGCCGTGTTTCGCTCAAACAAAACCAGATCAGCAATGCAGCAGTTTGCTTGTATCGATGGCAGTGGGCCTGAGGTTGCATATATGCCTCTTCATGGTTTTACTGCGGTAGATCTTGGTTACCAGCGGGGCGATGCCGTTTCTAATATCGTCAACCGTTTTGACGAAAAAACCTTTACCTCGACTTATCTCCAATTATTCGATCAAATCTGGAATGACAAAGATAAGGTCGAAGATGTTACTGCAACGATTTGTGACCATATCGCCTCTGTTTATCAAGAAAATTCGCCAGAGCGTATTTATTTTCTTATGCTCTACAATATTTTCTATGAGTTTCTGTCTGACATAGACGAAGACGTTCTGCCGAATGACCGAACCGGTTACCAGGACACGCTTGTCTGGAATAAGCTCTTTAATTTCCAACGCGACGCAGCCGTAGGCATAATCAACAAGCTTGAAACTTACAATGGCTGTATTCTGGCAGACAGCGTTGGTCTAGGCAAGACATTTACCGCGCTGGCCGTAATCAAGTATTATGAACTTCGAAACCGCGCAGTTCTAGTATTATGCCCAAAGAAGCTTGCCGACAACTGGCTCAATTTCAACAGCAACCTTAAAACCAATATCTTCGCCAGAGATCGCTTTAACTATGATGTGCTGTGTCACACAGATCTTTCAAGGACTTCAGGCAATTCATTCGGTATTCCATTGAATCGTGTCAACTGGGGCAATTACGACCTGGTAGTAATCGATGAGTCTCATAACTTCCGTAACAACGATGCCTTCAAAGACAGGGAAACCCGATATCAGAAGTTGATGAATAAAGTGATCCGCGATGGCGTCAAAACCAAGGTTCTTATGCTTTCGGCCACCCCTGTTAACAACCGCTTTAATGATCTTCGCAATCAACTGGCTTTGGCGTATGAGGGCGATTCTGAAAACTTGAGTAAGAAACTTCGCAGCAAACGCTCGGTTGAAGACGTATTTCGCCGCGCCCAGGTAGCGTTTAATCACTGGACAAAACTCCCGCCAGAAAAACGAACAGCCAAAGCAATTCTCGATGCCCTGGAATTTGATTTTTTTGAACTTCTGGACAGCGTAACTATTGCCAGGTCAAGAAAACACATTCAGACCTTTTATGACACCAGCGACATAGGTAAGTTTCCAGAGCGACTCAAGCCTTTATCATTTCGTTGCCCCTTGACCAATCGCGACGATGTATTCGGCTTCAATGAGATTTTCAGGCAGCTTTCATTGCTTAAACTCTCTGTTTATGCGCCGATAAGTTATATTTTGCCCAGTCGTCTCAGAAAGTATGAAGAGATGTATGATACGCAGGTCGAAGGCGGCAAAGGCAGACTCAAGCAGGCCGATCGCGAAAAAAGCCTACAGGCACTGATGACTACCAATCTTCTGAAGAGGCTTGAAAGCTCGGTAGAATCGTTTCGTTTAACTCTTTCCGGGCTGCACAAAAATTACTCGAACATGCTTCAGAGAATTGCCGAATTCAAAAAATCCGGTGGCGGCAGTGTTACCGACTGGACAGAAAACCTTGAAGAAATTGAAGCAGATGAAGATGATCTCTCTATCTTTGAAGGTGATGAAATTGGCGGCAAAGTTAAGATAAACCTTGCTGACATGGATTTACCATCCTGGAAAATCGATCTGACTGGTGACCTCGAAATAATCAAAGCATTACTGGCGTCTATGGAAAAAGTTAAACCCGAAGACGACAGCAAGCTGCAACATCTTCAGAATTTGATACTGCAGAAGATCGATAAGCCGATTAACAAAGGCAATAAGAAACTGCTTGTTTTCACTGCATTTGCAGATACTGCTGATTATCTTTTCACCCATCTGGCCGAACTTTTGAAGGCGAAGGGCATGAACGTCGGCAAAGTAACCGGCAAAGATTCGCCAAAGTCTACTCTGAAAAAGCACTATGACTTTCAGACAATACTGACACTTTTCTCACCGCTATCAAAAGAAAAAGCAGCTATTTTACCCAATGAGAAAGTTGAAATAGATTTGCTGATCGGCACCGACTGCATTTCAGAAGGGCAAAACCTGCAGGACTGTGATTACCTCATAAACTATGATATTCACTGGAACCCGGTTCGTATAATTCAGCGTTTTGGTCGTATCGACCGTATAGGTTCTCAGAATAATGTCATACAGCTGGTTAATTACTGGCCCGATATCAGCCTCGATGAATACATCAACCTCAAAGAGCGCGTCGAAAACCGCATGATGATCGCAGATGTCACCGCTACAGGTGATGACAATGTTCTGACCGCACAGAGCAGTGAGGTTTCTTATCGCAAAGAGCAGTTAAGAAAGCTCCAAGAGGAAGTTATCGAACTCGAAGACCTCAAGACGGGTATTTCAATAACAGATCTCGGCCTGAACGATTTCCGTATGGACTTGCTGAATTATGTAAAAGAGCATGGCGACCTTGAACTTGCTCCGAAAGGGATGCATGCCGTCGTGCCGTCGCAGCCAGAACTGGGGCTGAAGCCTGGCGTAATTTTCACTTTACGCAATCTGAACGACAGCGTTAATGTGAACCAGCACAACCGCCTTCACCCGTATTACCTGCTGTATATCGCTCATGATGGTGAGATTGTCGCCAACCATACTGAAGTTAAAAAGTTGCTCGATCTGGTTAGAACCAGTTGCAAGGGCCAAAATGAGCCAATCGGTGAGATTTGTCGTATATTCAATCAGCAAACAGACGAAGGGCGCAACATGAAGGCTTATTCAGATCTTCTTGGTGCAGCTATCAGATCGATGATCGATGTTAAAGAAGAGAAAGACCTGGATAGCCTCTTTTCCGGGGGCAAAACCACCGCATTATTGAACACCATTTCAGGGCTCGATGACTTTGAGCTGATAGCCTTTCTTGTTGTCCAGGAACCAGACTGATGGCTGTTCTGTTTGAATACCCTGCCAGCGCCGCTTTTGGTCGAGTTCTGCCAAAAAGCAAAATTTATGAGCATGCCGAACCGTCTTCAGCGGTTAAAGAGTTGTTCATAAGGCAGGTAGAAAAGATTGTCTGGCAATATAAGCTTTCTCCTGAAACAGTTAATTTGAAAGAAACAGAAGCTGTTCCAGAAATACAGATTTTCAGTATCCTTCTTAGAACAGGTGACCTGAATACCGAGATACTGCGTTGCATTGACAGTGCCATTTCTCTGCCTGTTATTTTTGAATTGCTATACGAAGGCAAGAGAAAGGTTGTAGCTGCATACAAGAGGCCGGCTGAAACTGGTTCAAGCAAATGGATTACCAGCGAATATTTTGAAAGTGACTGGCAGCCTGTAGATAGTTTTCGACAACCTCTGCCAATGGTGCTTAACCTTGAGGCTTTATATTCGCAGTTACTGGGCTCGGTTTTTCCTTATGCTTCGAGACGTGATGAAACTTTGAAAGAATACGTTGAACGTCTTGAACTTGCCAGAAGCAAACAGAAAGAAATCGAAAAGTGCCAGGTAAAACTGAGAAAAGAGAAACAGTTTAACCGCAAGGTAGATTTAAATAGTCAGTTACGCAACTTATTGCATGAACTGGAAGGTTTAACAGCATGAAAACAGAAATTCTTATGCAACTTCAGAGCCAATTTGAGACGATTAAACAAAGCATACCAGGCGAAGATATTGAATTCTGGTTTGCCCGCGATCTCATGGAACCACTCGGTTACGCTCGCTGGGAAAACTTTCAAACTGCAATTAAGCGTGCAATTGAATCTTGTGAAACCACAGGCTTTAACCCCGAAAACCATTTTCGTGGCGTCACGAAAATGGTCAAAGTTGGCAGTGGTGCCGAACGGCCTATTGAAGACTTTATGCTAACTCGCTATGCATGCTATCTTATCGCACAAAACGGTGATCCTCGCAAAGAACCAATTGCCTTTGCCCAGAGCTATTTTGCCATTCAAACACGCCGGCAGGAACTAATTGAAGATAGAATGCGACTGCAGGCCCGTCTTGATGCCAGAGAAAAACTCAGAGAGTCTGAAAAGACACTTTCACAAAACATCTATGAACGTGGAGTCGATGATGAAGGCTTTGGCAGAATAAGATCAAAAGGCGATGCGGCACTATTTGGCGGCCATACAACTCAGGTTATGAAAGACCGTTATGGAATCACCAAAACCCGGCCACTTGCCGATTTCTTGCCAACTCTCACAATCGCTGCAAAAAATCTTGCAACCGAAATGACAAACCACAATGTTCATCAGGAAGACTTGAAAGGTGAAACCGCGATTACCCGTGAGCACATTCAAAACAATCAGAGCGTAAGAGAAATGCTTGATAAGCGAGGCATAAAGCCAGAAGAATTACCGCCTGAAGAAGACATAAAAAAGCTTGAACGACGTATCAAGGCAGACGAAAAAAGAATTGAAAAGCAATCAGGGAAGCTGCCGGAACCAAAAAACGAGGAATGAAAATGAATAAACTGAAAATGCACACTCCCAATCTTACCCAGGATAACATTGCCAGAATTAAAGAAGTATTTCCTGGTTGCGTAACCGAAGCCAGAGGCGAAGACGGTAAGACAAAACTTGCAGTAGACTTTGATCAACTTCGCCAGGAGCTATCTGAATCTATCGTTGAAGGCCCACAGGAGCGCTATCACCTCAATTGGCCCGGTAAGCGTGAAGCTCTGCTGACAGCCAATGCTCCCATTGCCAAGACTCTGCGCCCCTGTCGCGAAGAGAGTGTAAATTTTGACACTACCCAGAACTTATTCATCGAAGGTGACAACCTAGATGCCCTGAAACTGCTTCAAGAAAGCTATCTTGGCAAGGTAAAGATGATTTACATCGACCCGCCATACAACACCGGCAATGATTTTATCTATGAAGATGATTTTGCTGAGAACGCAGAGGAATTTTTAAGAAGATCGAATCAGAAAGACCAAGAAGGCAACCGCCTCATTGCAAACTCCGACTCAAAAGGTCGCTTTCATTCAGATTGGCTTACAATGATGTATTCACGTCTCAAACTGGCTAAAAATCTCCTCCGAGATGATGGTGTGATTTTTATTAGCATTGATGATGGTGAGCAAGCGAATCTAAAAAAAATCTGTGATGAAATTTTTGGTAAGGACAATTTTCTGGCAAATTTCCTATGGAAGAAAAAGGCTACTACATCTAACGTAAAAGATGCTCAAGTTAGCTCACAGGTTGATTACCAGTTTTGTTACAAAAAGAGCTTAGAAGCCAAATTGAAACAGCGAGTTAAATCTGCAGATCAACGCTCATATCCAAACCAAGATGGTGAGGGAAGTTACAGGACAACCGTGATTGAGAAGAAAGATTCTGGTTCCTACAAACGGGATACAATGAAATTTGAGATTCTGGGTAGACCACCACGCGATGGAAAGAGATGGCAAATTGGCAAGGAAACAGCAGAAGAACTTCAAAAGAAAAATAGGTTTATCTGGGATGGTGAAAAAATACTATTGAAAATTTATGATTTTGAAGATGGTGATACTTTTTCTGCTCAACCAAATCTTTTGGATAACCATGGTTCGAGTGATACCGGGGCAAGATTAGTTAATAATGAACTTTTTGGTGTTCCCGAGTTATTCAACAACCCCAAACCAGTTGAACTAATCAACTACTTTGTTGATATTGCTGTTGATAAAAACGATATCATTTTAGATTTCTTTGCGGGTTCATCTACTACTGCTCACGCTGTAATGCAAGTTAATGCAAGGGACGGTGGTAGTCGCAAATTCATCATGGTGCAACTTCCAGAGGCTTGTGATGAAAACACCGAGGCATTTGCGGCAGGTTACAAAAGCATTCCAGAGATCAGTAAAGAACGTATTCGCCGAGCTGGGCAAAAGATTCTTGAAAGTGAATGTCACAAAAATTGGAACAAAGATATTGGATTCAGGGTTCTGAAAGTTGACTCTTCTAACCTAGCAGATGTTTATTATGCTCCCGACTCTACTAACCAGAGAGACTTGCTGACATTGACCGATAATGTTAAGTCTGATCGCACTCCTGAAGACCTGCTTTTTCAGGTTCTGCTCGATTGGGGCGTTTACGATGGTCTCACCCTCCCAATCTGCCAGAAGAAAATTCAGGGCAAAACTGTTTTCTTTGTAAATAAGCCGCCCTACGATCTTATTGCCTGCTTTGATTTTGACCTGAGCGAAGACCTGATAAAAGAACTGGCCGGTTATAAGCCGGTGAGGGTTGTTTTTCGTGATAACGGCTTCGTGTCAGATTCAGTTAAAATCAACGTCGAACAGATTTTTAAACAGCTTTCGCCAGATACCGAAGTCAAGGCAATATAAGGGAGGAACTTTGATGAAGCTAAAATTTAAGGTTCAACCCTACCAGACCAATGCTGTTGATGCAGTTATAGACTGTTTTGCTGGTCAATTGCCTGCTTCAGGAGTTCCTTATCTAATCGATCCTGGGAAAGAAAAAAAACGACGCATTATAAGCCCGAATCTGCCAGAATTTGCGGCACAGGACGACTTAGAGCAGACCGGCTTTAAAAACGCCGACATTCAGTTATCTGATGAGCAGATACTCAAAAATATTCAGGCAGTGCAGCATCATCAGAATTTACCTCTCTCCAACTCGCTTTTTGAATTCCAGGCATTCAATCGCAGCAACCAGGTTGCTGCCGCTTCTGCACAGTATAAAAAACTGGCTTTAAATGCCTGCAAGCTTCATCTCGATATCGAAATGGAAACCGGCACCGGCAAAACATATTGTTACATAAAAACCATTTTTGAGATGAACAAGCGCTATGGCTGGTCAAAGTTCATCATAATTGTGCCCAGTGTTGCTATCAGAGAAGGCGTCAGCAAATCATTCGAGATCACTGCAGAACACTTTTCTGAAACTTACGGCAAGAGAGTCCGCTATTTTATCTATAACTCCAAGGACTTGTCCAAGCTTGAAAGCTTTTCTTCAGATGCTGGCATTAACGTCATGATAATCAATATTCAAGCGTTCAATTCCAGCGGTGCAGATAACAGAAGAATTTACGATGAACTCGACGATTTTCAGACTCGCCGACCAATTGACGTAATCAGCAAAAACAGACCAATTCTTATTCTTGATGAACCGCAGAAAATGGAAGGCAACGCAACTCTTGAGTCTCTGGCGAAGTTCAAGCCCCTCATGATTTTGCGATATTCGGCAACACATCGAACCATTCATAACAAAATTCATCGCCTCGATGCTCTCGATGCTTACAACCAGAAACTGGTCAAGAAAATCGCAGTGCGAGGAATTACTGTTAAAGGCCTGGCCGGAACCAATGCCTATCTTTACCTTGAATCTATTGAGGTATCTCCCAAAGCACCACCTGTAGCCCGCATTGAAATTGAAGTGCGCTATGCTAATGGAATAAAGAGAGAAATAAAGCGCCTGGGCAAAGGCCGAGATCTGTTTGTGGAGTCGAAAGAACTCGACCAATACCGGGGTTTTGTAATATCTCAGATAGACGCGAACAGTGATACTATAGAGTTCACCAATGGTCATGTGCTTTCTGCCGGTGATGCCACAGGTGATGTTACCGAAGCCGCTTTAAGGCGAATTCAAATCAGAGAAACCATCAAAGCCCATTTTGAAAAAGAGCACCTTCTCTATAACCAGGGGATAAAGGTGTTGTCGCTATTTTTTATTGATGAAGTCGCTAAATATCGCGATTACAGCCAGTCAGATGAAAAGGGCGAATACGCCCGCATTTTTGAAGAAGAATACGAACATGCAAAAGCTGAATATCTGGGCTATTTGCCTTTTGACGGTGGCAAGTATCGAAACTTTCTTGAATCGATTCCTGCAGGAAATACGCACAACGGCTATTTTTCGATTGATAAGAAAACCAACAAGTTGGCTGACCCAAAAGTAAAGGCACGTGGCGAAGATGCCGGTTTATCTGACGATGTTGACGCCTATGATCTTATTCTCAAAGATAAAGTTTCTTTGCTGTCTCTGCCAACCGCTGCTGACGATGCAGAAAGCCGAAAAAAACGAGAAGTGCGTTTCATATTTTCGCATTCTGCTTTACGCGAAGGCTGGGATAACCCGAATGTTTTTATCATGTGCATGCTGAAACACAGCGATAACACTATTTCCCGCCGCCAGGAAGTCGGTCGCGGCTTACGTATCTGCGTTAACCAGAACGGAGAGCGTATGGATAACCCGGCGACTGTGCATGACGTCAATGTTTTGACAGTAGTAGCCAGTGAGAGTTATCAGGAGTTTGTAAGTAACTTGCAGCGGGAGATCAGTGATTCACTTTCTGCCCGCCCCAGAAAGGCCGACAAAGAATATTTTACCGGAAAAGTTATTAAAACAAAAACTGGTGAGCTTGAAGTTACCCCGGCCATGGCCAGCCAGATCTATAAATATCTTCTTAAAAACGATTATACTGACGAAGTAACCGATCAGATTGTTCAAAACTATCATGACGCAAAGGCTACCGGCACCCTGGCACCGCTACCGGCAGAACTCGCTCCTTACGCTGACCAGGTTTTCAACTTGATTGACAGCGTATTCAGTGAAAGTCAGTTGCAGATTGCAGAAAATGACCGGAAGCCAAAAACTAATCCGCTTAACGACAACTTTGAAAAACAGGAATTCAAAGAACTCTGGAACCGCCTGAATCGCAAAGCTGTTTATCGGGTTGAGTTCGATTCAGAAGAGCTGATTCGCAATTGCATAAAGACACTCGATGTTGAGTTGCGGGTAACTCCCCTTACATACGTGGTTCAAGCAGGTGAACAGATTGAAGATGCAAGCTATGACCAGATAAAAACCGGCCAAAGTTTTGTTGTTCGCGAAACTTCGACTGAATATGGCAAAACCGCTCACTCGATGGTGCCTTATGATCTTCTCGGCAAAATTGCTGAAAACACCCGCTTAACGCGCAAGACCATAGCACATATTTTGTCAGGCATTCAGGCAGTGGTGTTCAACCAGTTCAAACAGAACCCCGAACATTTCATCTCTGAGTGTTCGCGTCTGATCAATGAACAAAAAGCAACCATGGTTATCGAACGGCTCAGCTATGATTGTGTCGATGGCACTTATGACAATGATATTTTTACCGCAGGCCAGACCAGGCAGGATTTCAGCAAAGCCAGCGAAAAACTCAAGAAGCATATTTATGATTATCTGATCACTGATTCAAAAGGCGAAAAGCAGTTCGCAACCGAGCTCGATACAAGCAACGAGGTAGTTGTTTACGCTAAATTGCCGCGTGGATTCTCTATTCCAACACCGATTGGTGATTATAACCCTGACTGGGCTATAGCCTTCAAGAAGGGTTCTGTCAGACACATCTACTTCGTGGCCGAAACCAAGGGTTCCATGTCAACTTTGCAGCTCAGAGCGATAGAAGAAAAGAAAATCGAGTGTGCCCGCAAATTCTTCGACAAGCTCAACCAGACCTTAAACCCTGAAACAGTTAAGTATGACGTTGTAACCAATTATGGTAAACTTATGGAAATCGTTGGCGCTTCAAAGTAAGTTAAATGGATTGTTTACTCAATCATGAGGAGGATGAACCGACCGATTCATTCTTCGGGCTTGGCTCTAATTAACCAGTTTTGTGCGCGGAGATTTCCTTTTTTTATATATTCGCTGCATATTGCATTGGCAGATCTTTCACCAACTCTGCCATTCCGAATGATATTCTTCAAAGCTGTCAGAATTGCTTCTTCCGGGTAAGCTGCCTCAGATTTTTCCAACATTTTCAACCAGATTTCTGCGGCTTCTGAAGGTTGATTATTGCTTATTCTGGCAATCTGTTCAAGAACCAGGTATGAATTGAAGTCTTCATCTGCGTAAGGAATTACAGTAAGGATAAGACCCAGAGTGTCTTTTTCTATTGTTTCCAGAAACTTCAACCATAAACATAAACTGGAAGCAACTACTCTGTCATCAGCTTGCTGCAAATCAAGCCCATGATTGATCTCATGCCACAACCTGAGAATTTTATCCCAGAGCTTATCTTTTTTATCTTCATGCTGTGAGACCAGCCACATCAAGCTTAACAGCTCATCTCGTCTTTTTCGGCAGAGAACTGCCCTGATCAGGCTATTTTTATCTTCGAGTGTATCCAGACCGCTCAAATATGCGATTGCAATTTTGTGAACAATGTTCTCTTTTGCCAATCGTTCCAAGTTGGGCTCATTGAGAGCGTATAATAAGGTTTTTTGCTCTTTAAGGAATTCATAAACCGTTTGATAAACCCGGTTGCAATAAGAATAGCCTTTAATTGCACATAACCATCGAATATGATTGCTTCTATCAAAAATATCGCCAAGGTTTGCTACTACCCATGATTCTGATAAATAGCGGAATTTTTCGAGGTCTGCAGTAAGAATTGTTATAAAATCATAGCTTGTTTGATCTGGGCTCTTAAGCTCTCTTTCAAAAACAGGCTCAAAAATGCTCCAGGAATCCTTTTTCAGACTATGACGTTTGGCATAAACTGCCAGATCTATAAGAGCCCGAAAACAATGGCCTCTCGGGTTATTAATTGCGAGACTCATCGCGTCGCTGTCTTCTTTATAGGCTGCGCCTGGTTGTCTCTTAAGAATAGCAACCAACAGTTTCTTTGCTGGTTCAATCAGGTTTATGAAGCGTTCGTCAGACAAATTCGCAAAGAAAGAATTCAAAAGCTCACATATCGCGCTGACAAATCGATCACTCATGTTCCTTTCAGTCTGGGATTGCTGCCAGAATGATGCTGGTTTTATAACTGAGTTACAGAACCCGATCAATTTACCTCCAGCATCTGACCAATCGAGTTCTGGAATTGCATTTTTTGCAAGAAGTTCTTTGAAGGCGTTTAAAAGTTCGCATAAAAAAACAGGCTTCAGGCTTTTAAACAGGGTCAGCTTACTTAAAAAGTCTTTTGGCTGAGTTTTAATAAAAGCCCCAAATTCTTTGACAAGACCTTCGAGTGTAGGCCCATCAAAAGTTGTTCTTGTCACCTGGTAGGAGTTTAATCTTTCAATGAGTTGGTTTGAATCCATACTCTTCATCTCTTCAAGGCTTATGTCGCTTGAATAGCCTGCCCAACCATGAGTAAAATAAGTTGAAAAATCAGGATGATCTGGTTCGCTGCCAGCCACTTTTAGCGTTTTATTGTATAAGGTTTTGGCGCATTTATCATCTTTGATTGCCGACAACCATTCAAGCTGTCTATATGCCTTTGCCTTGCGCTCAACCTTTTTTGAGGTATTGGCAGAATGAGCTTCACCGATTATCACAAGCACCTTCTGTTTTTGCGCGTCAGTGAACTTTTTGAAGTTTTTATTAAGGTAATGCCAGAGTTCATGCTTGAACTGAAAAATAAAAAATGTCTTTCTGACTGGTTTGAACCGCAAAGCCGGCGATAGCGAATCAAAGTATTCGCTGCACAGGTAAACAGACAATCTTCGAATAATCTGGAGTTTACTTCGAAACATGCTGCTCAGATAAACTTCAAACTCGGCTTTGCCATGTTTGAATAAACCTGCCAGGCAATCTCTCAATGCAACGAGCAACAGTTTTTTGGGCTCATCATGCATTAGATTTTGAGCATGGTTTTCAATGGCCGGCCGCCACAAATAAGAATATCCGTCACTCTTGTCGAATTTGACGGCTTTTTCAACAGCGGCTTGAATTAATTCAACGGCTTCAAGTCCCATTACTTCGCCTAATTTACAACTGGTTTTCTCAATAAAATCCTTTATAGAATGAGAGCGTAGTTTAAATCTGAGCTCGAAGCATTTCTTTGATTTTTCGAACTTTTCGACGGCAATTATTTTGCTGAACAGAATCAACGCAAATCGCCTGCTGGCCTCTGATTTGTCGGTTAAAAGCATTAACAACCATGCTTCTAGTTCATTCAGCACGATGCCGGCGATAGAAAATCTGTCTTCCAGCCAATAGCCAACCATCTCAATATCTTCTTCTTTAATCAATTCCAACGGGATATTGAGAAGGATTTTTGAAAACTGCCACCAAGTTCTGTAGTTGCTGAACTTTGCCTTTTGGGCATAAAAAGTTGCCGCCCTCATGACACTCAAAAACTTCTCGGCATAGTGATTGTTTTTGCCGTCTTTAAGCAACTCAGAGGCGTTAACAAGATATTCCACCACATTCCAGGAAGGGATTCTGAAAGAATTTTCATCTACCGGTTGTGGTGATGGGTTGCACTCTGGCAAGAAAAAGCCCTCAGCTTCTAAATCATCGAACCATTCAAGTTCTTTGATATTGGAGATGAACAAAGGCAAAGTTTCTTTATGTTGTAGCATTCTATTAAATGCACTTCTGCGCCTTGCGGGGTCTTCACTTTTCAGTTCATCTATCATTGCCAGCGAATATTCTGCTAGAGACAGCTCTCCAAATTTTAGCTTCTGAAGCCAATTTTCAATTATTTTTTCCTGTTGCGAATATGAATTCTGGTTCAAAGAATAGCCGATCAATTCTGCATTGAACGACTCTTTATAAAAAGCTTCAAGGCTATCAAACAAAGGCTTATTAGAATCAAAAAAGCCTTGGAGAATGAATATCTGTTTGTGATTCTGTTCGCGCTGAGCAGAAAATTTGAGGATGTATTCCAGTATCTCGACTTCTTCTAGGCCATAGCCTATGAACAAAACCGTTTTTTGGGAAAAGAGGTGCTGTAGAAAAGCCGATACGGAACAGTTCTCATTGGTATAATGCTCCAAATAGTCTTTGGTTGTTACAACCATACTTGCGGGGGCAGAAATGCAACCATGCAAATGAATTACAAAATCCTTATCAAGCTTGTCGGGAAGAATATCTTTGCGTTCATAGTATCGCCAGTTTTCTTCAGGCACGCCCTTCCAATGAGCTGGGGCTATGAACTTATCGTAATTAGTGGTTACAAATGTGCATTTATATTGATTTAAGTGCTCGTAAATTGGGTTTTGAGGGGTCTTAATAGTGAATAGCTGGTTGTAGTCTATTTTGTGCTCAGCTTTTTGTGCGATGATATTTGCTATCGATAACCATTTTCTTGCATCGGAAATAGACTTGATCTGGCTTTCTTGATAGTAGTCAATTATTCCCGAAGTAACAAGCTGCTGCAAAACACTGGCAGCAAATCCATCCCAGCCGGGTAACCCAACCAGTCTGGAAATACCAGCTCCAACAAAAATGACCAGAGCCCCGGTATTGGCCGCATCAATTAGTTCTGGCGGCAATTGGGGGATTGAATCAAAATTATCAGCCGTTGCTGTCATTCATAAACCTTCTGGATCACTTATTGGTAGGCATGGTAGAACAATTATAAAATTGCAGGCACCGCCACCCGGTAGATGACGGTGCCGTTACTCTTTCTACACGTGGCTGATGAGCTGACCAAATTATAAGCCAAAGGCCAGAAAAAATCAAAGTTCAGTCAGACGGCCTTTTGCGGTCAGGCGGTATTTTTGCAGCCGACTTTTTGGCTTTTCTGGAATAGTGTATTCAATCAGTCCGGCCTGGCGAAGTTTGGGCAGTGCCCTGCGTATATTGCCGCTGAGCTGCTTATGACCAAGAAATTCAGCTATTTCAGCAGATGATTTTGGGCCGTCGGCACAGGCACGCAGAATATCAATATCAACTTGTGCCTCGACTTGTGCTTCATCTTGTGCCTCGACTTGTGCCTGGTCGGTGATTTTTACAATGGCGGGGCGTTCTGGGTAAGTCATTGTGTCGGGGTATCTGACGATGATTTTGAAGATGTCGTCTTCGATCAGTTCGGGATCGGCGCCGCCGTAGGCCTTGCCGTAGCGCATCATTTTGCGCATGCCTGAACCGAGTTCATCGGCCCGGCCGATCTGTCTGAAAAACTTGGCAATTACCGGATTCTTGGGAAAAGGCGTGAAAGTCTCAGGTTGCAGAACGCCGAAGCCATGCGGCTTACTGGCATTTTCGGTTTTAACCTGGCCGCGTTCGATAATCAGTTTCGCCGGGAATGCGTTCATATATTCGCGGTGAATCAGAATATTCGAGGCGACTTCTCTGAAAATGGTATCGCGAAGGCTCATGCGGTTGGTGCCTTCGAGATAAAACGGGTCTGACAGATGCTTGCCGACAAAGGCCAGTATGCGGTCATAACTGTCGATCAGATTGGTAGAAACGATATCACGGTCATCATAGCGGTCGAGATCGATGCGACGCAGAATCAGATCGGTTTTGTGGAATGGCAGAACCGAAAGAATCAGATTGTCCTGGCCGAGCAGCAGTATACCGGCCAGAGTTACGCCGCTTTTGCCGGTTTCATGGTCGGTTTGGTAGAGCTGGGCGCTTTGCAGCAGTTCCATGTCGCTCATCTGCGGCCACGGGTGACCAGGTATCCAGAGACCAGCTATTTTTCGGCATTTCTCGATCAGATCGGCGCGAAGGTCTTTGAGCCCGGCGAAAGGATAGACTTTATTTTCACTGAATATCGCCTGCTTGCGCTGATAAAGCGTCGCTACCCGGTTGGTGTGGTCGGTGATGTCGAGATCGCTGTCTTCGTTGCGGTCATAGATACGCCCATTGCAGCGGTGAACCTGCGAGCTTTCCGGCACATAGATGCGCAGAATCAGCTTGTCTTCGAGCACTATTTCATCGACTGAAAGATAGGCAGGCGGGCTGATTTTTTGAGGGTTGTTGATGGCGGTAACGAAGTCTTTCTTCATCTGGGCAGCATGCTGCGCATCGATACCCTTTATTTCGCCTTTATCGCTGACGCCGACCAGTATTGTGCCGCCGATTCTGTTCATAAAGGCGCAGGCGGTTTCGAAGACGTCACGGTTCAGCCTGTTTCTGGCTTCTTTGAATTCCAGCTCCAGGCCTTCGCCCTGCTTGATCAGCTGCAGTATTTTTTCGCTGTTCGACATCATATCTTCAATCTAATACAGTTCGACTCAGGATGCAAAAAATACGCACCACATCGCTGAAGAATCTATTTGACCATTCCACAGACTCTGATCCGGTTAAATAGCGTTCGGCGGAATTTAACCGGCGACCAGAATTTGCCGAATTGACCATCTTAGATGACCGGTTATGGTATAATATGGTAGAATACTGATCAATAAAGAGTTGTGGCGGCCGCAAATGTTAGAAAACCGGTTGTCGTGGAGACAAAATAGAGACTTGATTTGCAGGCATCGTCTTAAAAGCCTCTTGAATATTGAGTTGTTAGATAGCGACCCTTGCTATTGGGTAAATAAAAAGAGGCAGTCTCACAAGAGACTGCCTCTTTTTTGTTATACGTCGGTCCAGTATTGACGGGGGACGGGGTTGGCGCCTTCCCAGATAATCTGGCGGAAATGAATGGGGTCGGTGTTGCCCTCGGTGTTGATGAAAAGAATTTCAGAATCCTGGTTGATTTTTAGATAGTCGCGCAGTTCGAAAAGTCCGGGTTCGCGTAAAATTGAAACAAGTGCGCCTAGTGTGACCGCGCCGCTTTCGCCCGAGACTATGAA
>JASURT010000186.1 GCA_030446435.1 Candidatus Ozemibacter sp. | reverse complement strand
GAAAACAACGCTTCGGGTACCGCAACCCCTATGCAGCATGATATAGTCGGGGCGGACATCAACTGGCAGATAGATCCACGTTTTTCTGTTACCGGTGAAACCGCCGTTTCATTTCTTGACCCGAACAAGAACAGCGAACAGGCTCCAGAAGACCGCTGTCTTACCGGACACGCAAGCAAGCTTGCGCTGAATGCGAAAACCGATAATTCGACCGGTAGTCTGACTTTTAAAAGAATCGATAAAGATTTTAAAGTGGTTGGACGTGAAGGCGGTGTAACCGAGCTTGGCGAACGTGGCCTGGTGAACGATATTCTCAGCGGGCGAGCCAGATTTGAATACCGATTCGTTAACAACTTCAAGTTCTTTGCTGACGCCGAAAAGTCTGAAACCAATCTGGCCGATGACCCAACCTTGCAAAGAATCGATTTTGAAGACAAAAATGCCGGCTTTGTCTGGCACAGTGATTCCGGCACGAGAATAGAAGTGCGTGGCGGCCGGCAACAAGATCAGGAATCAGGCCCAATGATGCGTTCTGACGTTCTCAGAGATACCGCCGCCGCAGTCTGGGACAAAAAATTCGGCAAACTCAATACCCAGGCCAAAGTGCAAAATACCGCCTATAAAGACTCTATCAACCTGGCTTCGGATTCTTCCGTTCTGGAAATGAGCTTGAATATGGGCGCAGAAGCCGATCGAACCTTTGCCTGGAACATTGGTGCTTCGAGAATCGCCGTCGAAGACGAAATGTCGCCTGATGATCTCAGATCAGAAACAAGAAACTACAGTCTTGATCTGAACTACGAACCGAACCGGGTTTTCAACGCCCGGGGCCTTTTTCAGTGGCGCCGAGAAGATGATTTTTATGCAAACTCTCGTATGGATACCGAAATCGCCGATTCGCAATTCCGCTATGAACCGACTCGAGATTTTAGAACCCAGCTTAAATACAAGGTCGAGAATACTTCGAAAATATTGCGTGACCCAACTCTTGACCCCGAAAAATATATCACGCCGCCGAGTCTTCCCAATTCAGAAGATGACAGCAAAGACATCGTGACCACTTTCGAAAATCCGGTGCAGAAAACCACCGCGAACTTTTTAACTGATTATCGAATCAATCGCTATTTGCAGGCTTACTTCGACTGGCGCCGCCGCGAACTTATCGACCAGGCCACAGACACAACCGTTTCTACCAATGATCGAAAAACCTATGAGTTGCGTTACACCCCCCTCGAAAAAATGCTGGTTACGACAGAATACGAAGAAGGGGTTAACCGTAACCTTACTCCTGCAACCGAATTGCGTGATTATCTGAAGGCCATTCAGCTTCGGCATGAGTTCTACGAAGGCTGTTTTCTTGATGCGACCTATGAAGAGCGCGATGAGGACGAGAAATACAATGATGTAAATGATACGCATACGAAAAGCAAAATTCTTGGATTTCAGAGAAAGTTCAATCGTTGGGCCAGTCTAGAGCTTGGTTTGCAACACAATATTATCGATGCCAAAGATCCTAGCCGGGAATGGGAAAAAAGACTGGCGGTAATTTTGACGCCTTTCTCACGCAGCCAGCGTTACAAGTTCTTCATCAATCACAAAGACATCACTTCTGCCCAAAGCGGCACTCATTATGAAGGCGGGCTGAACTTTTCGCAATTCATCGGTACTGACACCATTATCGATGGTGAATTCAAGAAGGTTCATTCTTCGCCTGGTTTGACCGGTAGCGGCTACGATGCGGTTGTATTCAATGCAAAAATGGTTGTAACCTTTTAATGATGAGGTTTGAAAAGTTTTTTCTCGTTGCCGGTCTGCAGATTTTCGCTATTCTCCTGGTTTCAACACGTATTTTACAGGAAGTTTTTGTAACGAATCCGAATTTTCTGTCAGATTTTTCGCTTTCACCCATATTGCTGCTGTTGCTTGCCTGCTTTGTTTTCGGATTTTTAAGCTTAAGGCTTCGACTGGCGGCGACTCGGGGGCTTGCGATCTCTTCGGCGATAATTTATGTTTCAGGGTTGGTAATCTCTCATCCAGGCACAGCAGGTCTATTTGCCTGGATGCTGGTTTTGCTTTTTCATGCCGGCTTTTTATTGTTATGTTTTGAAGTTTTTCTGGCTAACCTGAGTAACAAAATGCGAATCATATTCGTTGCATTGAATGCTCTTTTAACATCGCTGGCATTTATTGACTGGCAGGTGTTTTTCGTAACCCGTGCCCATTTAAATTACAAGATTCTAAAGGTAGTTTTTCAGGAACAGGCTTTGTTGGCCCGTGCTGCCAGCTATTTTGGGGTAAAAGAGCAACAGTTGATCGGTGAGCTTCTGGTTCTGGTCTTGGTACCGGTTTTGTTCGGAATCTTTTTTAAAAATCGAGTAGACAGATTTACAGAAAAGCCACGTGGAGTGGTTTTTCTAATTGTTGCCACACTTCTTTTTACGGTTCATTACAATAGATTCGACCTTGTTTGTCAGAAAGTTCCTTTGGCTCAATACATAAATTTAAGGGTTAGCGCGGGCATTTTGCCTTTACCGCTGCACCCTGAACTAGCACAATCATCTGAATTCAAAAAGGTTTTGGCGCAAAAATATCAGATCGATATGAATAAATGCTATGAGCCTGCAGAAATAGAGTGGTTGCCAGATTCCTGTGAAAAAATTGTTTTTATCGGTATTGAAAGTCTTAGATTCGATGCTTTTAAAAACCTGATGTCGGGATTAAAAAATCTGGCCAGGCAAGGTCGGGTTTTTTCCAATCATTATTCAACCGCGAATATCAGTTTAAGCAGTTTTTACAGCCTTTTTCACGCAAATTTTCCGGTTAATCTTCTTTTCTCTGAGAAAGTTCGTCAGCAATCTGTTTTTGAACAAACCGCATTGAAAAACGGCTATGAAACTTATCTTGTCAGACCAAATCTGGTTGTCGATCTTACTCCATGGGGCGAGAAAAAATACGTAGAAAAGATTGAAGAGCCCTGGAAGTCGACCCCGGCAGCTTTGCAAAAAACCTTCGAATTATTGCAGAAACCCGGTAAAGCAGTTTTCCTTACCTATCTTTTCAACACTCATTTCAATTATTTTTACCCTGACGAGTTTGAAAGATTCAAACCGGTTTGCCCGGCCGACACCAACATTTTCGTCATGCCGCCAACCCCTGAAAACGTCGCAAAAATACGAAATCGCTATATAAATTCAGTTCTCTGGGCTGACAAGTGTCTGGCTGACTTTTTTGCCGATATTTATGCCTGCGAATTGCATAAAAAAACCACCTTCGTGATCTTTGGCGATCATGGGCAGTCTTTGCGGGAAAATGGCTGTCTCGGGCATGGTACCGGCGCTCATCACTTACAGTATCAGGTGCCTCTGATAATAATTGGCCCGAAAACTGATCCCGAAACGATATCTCGTCCTACAACCCATCTCGAAGTACTTCGCGAACTGGGTCCGACTGTTGGTTTTAATTTCAGATCTTCACTCACAACGGCACAAAAAGACTATCCCTTGCTTGTTCTCGAAGAGTCGGTAAAAGGAAGAATTCTCGTAGTACATGAAGATTGTATGAATATTTTCGATCTCAGCCCAACCAATCAACTGAAATGGATTGCTATTCTGGATAGAAATTACAGCTTGAACCCCGATTTGATCGAAAAGTATTACCGCTCTGTCGAAAAACTGGCGCAGACCATTTTTGCCGATTTTTCATTTATAATGAGAAAATTGGGCTGAAAATCGCGCTTTAAAGGGTCTTTTTCGCTTGTGAAAAAATAAATAAAAAAAGTGTTGACTTTGGTTTTGTAAAATTATAAACTGGAAAAGTTGAGCGAAAGATCTTTGATAATAAAATCGGTAGCCGCAAGGTAGCAACTTCTAAACTCCGGTAAGTTTCAGACAGTTGTTCGAAGAAGAGTGACGATGTCTGGTGACAGGCAAAACTGCTCTGAAGAGAACAAATAATCTAGAACAACGTGAAACCTAATTAGAAGCTGAGATCAAAAGGCAAAAAATCCATGGAGGGCGGGCTCCGCATCGACGGAGATACCAACTTCAGCTGCAGAAAAACTCTAAGAGGGCAACAAACCCTGAAAGAGGAAGGAGAAATCCAGGGCAGCTAAGCCAGATACCTCGAAGGATATAAAGGTCAAGAGAGCTGTTATCGCAGCGGAGGGGTGAAACCCGAAGTTGTAAGAAACGCTCTGAAACGGGAACAAAGCTTCAAGGTTTGGCCAAAACTCAAGATGGGAACCAGCTGTTCGCAGCAAGGGGCCGAAAAGAGCCAGGATCGGGTCTGATGTAAGTCAGGGCGGTCAGGCAGTGGGAACTGCCAGTAATTTTCGGAAGAAATCCATGTAGAGGAGGTAACGACGAAGAAGCATGACGGCTGGAAACGGTTGTCGATCGGTTCAGGGTAACGCTTTGAAGACCAGGACCCTGCGAGTGCCTGTGAGGTGGAACAAACTCACAAGTTGTTGCGGACGTAGTCTCTGCTGAGAGGTTGAGAAAACCTGGGAGCGGAGTGCGACAGGGAGGGAAGCCCTGTTTGTCACGTCGAACGATGATGGCGCTGAGAGGGAAAAAACCTGAGAAGGCGTTGGTGTTAATCCAGCCAATGAAGAGATGTGTTGAACCTTGAAGTCGGCAGAAGTCTAAAAGAGGATGGTAAACTTCGATTTAACATTGAAGTTTGGTGATTGTATCGAGGGCCTCGAGGGCGACGAACGCCTGAGGCTTGACGTAACCAATGCGCGTCATAGTGCAATCATGGTAAAACTCTAAAAGATATGTAACGACAAGAAGGGGAAATCAAGACTGGTAACGGTTTTGGTTGACCGCAAATCGAAATGTCTTCAAGAAGGAAAGCCGATTTTAAAGATTGATTAGCTCAATAAGAATCCCCGGTTTACCGGGGATTCTTCCTTTTAGGAAGTTTCGCCGAAAAGCTTTGAATATTTTCAGGCATCGACCAGAACTGTTACCCGGTCACCTTCTTTAAGGTCATGCTTTTTGAATTTTTCGCGCGGAACATATATTTCGACCGTTGCATCAGGGTCATCGGGGTGTTCGATTACCACCACCACAATACCGTTTTCGATGCGATCAACAACTCCGCGAACCCGCTTTTTCGGTTTGTTGTGAGCTTCATGCGTCATATAAATCCCCCCTGATTGAACTATCTTTCAATTTAATTGTACAGAAAAAGCCTTTCAGTCGCTAAATTTAAAACTTTTTCATTTGTGGTCTGGTAGAATAAAACTTAAATTTCAGATATTCAGGTTTAAGATAAAATATGAATCTTTTCAGCAAACTCTGGTTAAGTTACAAACATTTTGCAACTCTGCTACCGAAAAAAGATCTGGTTTTCTGGGTTGCTTTCGCGGTTGCACCCTTTTTTATTCTCATTGCTTTTCCCTCATTTATTCAACCGGTTAATCAGGCTGTTCTTGATATCAAGGTTAATTTCGACATGAGGTTTTTAAACCGAAAAAAGGTCGAAAATACGGTAATTCTTGGTATTGACAGTAAAACTCTTACAGGCGCGCCGGTTAAATGGCCCTGGCCCGGTAAATACTGGGCCGAAATTCTGCACGGAATAGACAAAAAATACATGCCCAAAGCGTTTCTGCTCGATATTTACTTTCAGCAGAACACCGAAGAAAACCATGAAGTTTCAGGTTTTTCAGCTGAACTGGCACGTAATCAGAAAACTGGTCTGGTAGGAATATTTGAAGAAAGTTTAAGTGAAATAGGCACAGAGTTAAAGGTTTTTCCGCCGATCAAATCACTGAGAAAGAATGCCGCTTTCTGGGGCATTTCACAGCAACCCATCGATTCTGACGGTAAGGTTAGAACCTTTGTGCTCAGCGACTATAGAATAAACAACAGGCATATTGCGTTCGAGTATCTGAATAAATTTTCTCGAATCGAGACTAAGTATGCCTGGCTAAATCAATTCAAGAAGGCAGCGGCTATATTTCGCTTTAAGGCGCGCGAAAATTCAGCCCGGATTTTATCGCTGGCAGAGGCAATAAATGGTCGTATTCCGGTTGAACAGTTGCGTGGTAAGCTTTTATTGATCGGTCCAAATGCTCCCATCCTTCATGATTATCATCAGACTCCGGTGGGTGTTCTAACCGGCCCGGAACTTGTTTCCAATTCTATACAGACTCTTGAGAATGGAGAATTTCAGATTCGCCTGGAAAGCTTTTCGGACAATTTGCTTTATGTTTTTCTTGGCATTCTGTTTGGCCTGTTTTGCTTTGTTGATATTTTTAAAAAGCCGGCAAGAACTGTTGTGGTAACGGGTATTGTTTTTTTTGTCGGGCTTTTTGTCTTTTCTTTCGTGCCGCAGATTCACCCCCCGGTTGGTGCTGCCTATGTTTCTTTTCTGCTTTTTTCGATCATGAATCTGCTTCTTCTTCGCTTCATTGAAATCAGCAAAATTAGAGACAGTCTGCACGAAGCCGAAATTTGCGGCAACATTCAGCAAAAGTTTTTTCCCGCGTCTGGTCTTGAATCACAAGGGATTCAGATCGATGGAAATTGTCTGCCATATCAAAATGCCGGTGGCGATTATTACGATTTTCACGAGCTGAAAAATGGCGATATTTTCTTCATTCTTGGCGATGTTTCCGGGCACGGCATTTCGGCAGCAATGATCACAACAGCTGCAAAATCTATCGTTTCACTGCATATAGAACGCGATGATTTTTCGGTTGAAAATGTATTCAGCGATATAAATCTGGCGATTCGAAAAATGTCTGACCGGCGTATCATGATGTCTGCGGTTGCAGGAATTATCGATCGTCAGAATAGCAAATTGAGTATTTTTTCTGCCGGCCACTTACCGGCACATTTGAAAATTGGCAACTCTGTAAAAGAATTCCCTCTTCCGGG
>JASURT010000185.1 GCA_030446435.1 Candidatus Ozemibacter sp. | reverse complement strand
GGTTGACTCAGCTTATAATGCTTTTATAAAGCTGAAGATGCAGATAAATCTCTTTTTGGGTGCTGTACCCTTTGGTTACCGTTGCTTTGGCCCTGTCGCCGATTTCTCTGGCTTTGTCGGGGTTGTCGAGCAGATATTTCAGCTTTTCGCTAAAATCTTCGGCATCATGAATTTTTTCATAGGTCGAAGGCCCAGGTGATGTCGAATATAGATAGCCGTTGCCATTTTCGGCAAAAATAGCTTCGTTTCTGATATAAGCGTTGTTTCCGTGTATGTCTGATGCGAGAACCGGGCGCCCGGTGGCCATCATATTCAGTAAAAATGGGTTGTAGCCTTCGGCGTGTGAAACATTTATTGCAATCTCAGCCATTTTATAAACGAAGGGCAGAATTTCGCTTTCAGGGCGCGGCAGAATTTTGACCCAGGGCCGTGTCGATGCTTCAATTTCGACCTTTTTACGATAGTTCGTGTCAAATGGTTGATCAAACATTACCAGCTTGAGGTTGGGGTAATCTGCAGCTATTTTGTCGAGTGAATGTATGGCGAAAAGAAGGTTTTTTGCAGGTAGCATACCGCCTTCGAGCAAAATTATCCTGTCTTGCTCTTCAAGGCCAAAATTTTCTCTGGGAAAATCGAAATCATTGCTGACCGGTAAAACCCCGGGTGAAATAACTTCAAAGTTAAGATTCGCCTGAATTCGCGCTTTTATGAATCTTGCCATCGAAGGGTAAGGCACTATTATTCGTGCTGCACCGGCAAAGGTTTCCTGCAACTGTGCCTTCAACCCGGGTATGAATATATCAGCATACACATCCAGGCCTGAGCATGAAATGACCAGAGGTAATCTGGATTTTTCTGCGAGTTTAAGGCATTGAATACCAGCCTTTGCCACATTGAAAGCATGTATCAGTGACGGGGTTCCTTTTACCGCTTCGAAAGGGTAGGGGTCATCAGTGGTAAAATCTCTTGTATGACAGGGAAGGGCAGACATGGCTGAAATGAGTCTGCGCGAGGTTTCTTTTTCTTCGATGTTGACCTGAGAGCCGGAAGGAATGCCGAAATAAATGTTCAAAGGGTTTTTCTCCTGCCTGAGCCGAGAATAATTATTAACTGTTTAAAAGTTTGCTGTTAATCATTATAATATCATATTGTTATAAAATTTAAAGACTCTTGGCAGGAAGGATTTAAATGAAGTTAAAACAGAAAGATTTTCAGGTTCAAACCCTCGGTGAAGCCAAAATTGTCTCTCCACTCAAGCTATCCAAGGTTGATGGTGATTACCTGACAAATTATATTCAAGATGATGAAAGAATTCTTTACAATACCAGTCTTAGCAAGGTTCGTGAAGAGTTCAAAAAGAAAAGCGAGGTCCTTTCTTTTGAAAAAGCCGGCCCGCGCGAAAACATATTTTTCAATCCTGAACAAACCCGAGCCGGCATCGTTACCTGCGGCGGCCTTTGCCCTGGTATAAACGATGTTATTCGTGGCCTGGTAATGCAATTGACTTTCTGGTACAAAGTTAAGGCCATATACGGATTTCGCTATGGCTATCTTGGTCTGATAAAAGAATCAGGAATTCAACCTGTGGTTCTTGACCCATCTTATGTGGCAGAAATTCATGAAAAGGGCGGTTCAATTCTCGGCTCGTCCCGTGGTCCGCAAGATGTCGGGAAAATGGTCGATTATTTGATGGACTACAAGATCAATATTCTTTTCTGTATCGGTGGTGACGGCACTCTGAAAGGCGCAAATGAAATCGCCGAGGAAATAACGCGCCGAGGCCTCGAAATAGCCGTTGTCGGTATACCCAAGACCATAGATAACGATATTGGTTTCGTCGAAAAAACCTTCGGTTTCGAAACCGCTTTTACCCATGCGGTCAGTTCAATTAAAACTGCTCACGTTGAGGCAAAAGGCTATCAGAACTGTATTGGCCTGGTTAAACTGATGGGGCGCCAGTCTGGTTTTATCGCCGCTAATGCTTCTATTGCCGCCCAGGATGTTAACTTTTGTCTTATACCTGAACTGCCGTTCGATCTCGAAGGCGAAAATGGTTTTTATAAGCATCTTCTCGAACGAATCAAACGCAAAGACCATGCTGTGGTTGTCGTCGCCGAAGGGGTGGGCGAGAAATTCTGTTCGATGAATGAAAAAGATGCTTCAGGCAATCAAAAAATGGGCGATATCGGGCCATTTCTGAAATCGGGAATTGCTGAATATTTCAAGAAAAACGGCACACCAGTCACCATCAAGTATATCGACCCAAGTTACATGATCAGAAGTTCCTGCGCCATCCCAGCTGACAGTATCTACTGTAATCAGCTTGCGCAGCATGCAGTTCATGCCGGAATGGCCGGAAAAACCGGGATGATGGTGGGAATCTGGGCAAATCGGTTCACTTATGTTCCGATTGAAATGTCGGTGAAAAATCGCAAGTTCGTTGATCCTGAAAGCATGTTCTGGCTGAATGTGCTTGAAACCACCGGTCAACCAAGATGGATGCTGAATAAACCGAGGGTCTAGCCCTTATAATATTGCGAAGTTTCTTTAAGCAGTTCGACAGTTTTTTCATGAAGCAACCCGTTGGTCGCTAATAACTCGAAGCTGTCGAGCTGCATTTTATTACCATCAAAACGCGAAATTTTGCCGCCGGCTTCTTCTACGAGAAGGCTTCCTGCAGCCAGGTCCCAGGGTTTTAGATTGTTTTCCCAGAAAATGGCGAAACGACCCGAGGCAACGAAACAAAGATCGAGAGCTGCAGAACCAAAGCGTCTGACCCCCTGAACATTAAGCAGCATGATTTCAAGCCTTTTGAGAATTTCGCCAAGACATTCGCGCCGGTTATACGGAAAGCCTGTTACAGCAAGGGCAGAATTTATCTCAGCTTCTTCATTAACTTTTATGGGTTTTTGATTCAGAAAAGCCCCGCCATTTCTGGCGCAGCTGTAAACATTATCAGCGGCCGGGTGGGCAATAGCTCCGACCAGGGGTACACCATTCTCGCACAGGGCAATAGAAACACAGTAATGATCAAGGTTGTGGGCGTAGTTGGTTGTGCCGTCAAGAGGGTCTACAACCCAGACCAATCCTTGTGACCAGGACCTGCCGCCATCTTCCTCGCCAAAAAATTCGATATGCGGAAACCTTTTGCCAAGTTCGTTTTTTATTAGTTTTTCAGAAGCCAGATCCATTTCGGTTACAAGGTCCACTGCGCCTTTGTGGTTGATCTGGTGATTGTTGATCTGGTTGTTTTTGAGCAAAGTTCCTGCCAATTTGGCTACTTCTGCGGCTTGTTCGGCAATGTTGTTTAAATTAAGCATCATGACTCCGGTTTACTGGTCTTTTCGCTTGAGTTGCTATTACTGGCACCATCAGCAGAATGATGATATTATGAAAAACGTAATTTAACAAGGAGCTGAGCCAATGCGTTTCTTTTCGGGCATTGTTCAAAATACATTTTTTATTTTTCTGATTTTCGCTTTGCTGTTTTTGCCAAATCATCTTGAAGGGCAAACCGATATTAACCGGGCGGTTCTTGAAGAAACTGAAAAATCAATTGAAAAGGCCTCGCAAAAAGTAACTGAACCAGAAGAACAAAATAAGGACGTTCTTGAAGAACAGGCCAGAAGTTTGATACCACCCGAAACTCCTGTTACCCAGGAAGAAATCATGAATGAAGCGGCCAGACAGGAAGAAGTTGTCGCCCAAGATGTTGCACAAGAGTTCATAGAAGAAGATCAGGAAACTTTCGTCAGTCCAGATGTGATTGACGAAGTCGCAGCACCCGAAGAAATCGGGTTTGAAGATACCGATGAAATATTGTCAGAGGTCGCATCTCAAAGCGTAACGCCGGCAGACAAAGAAAAAACATACGAAAAATCACCGGCGCTTGAACCTTCATTGATAATAAGAGTCGAGCCAATTGAAGAAGCCGCCGAATCGGCCAGAAAAGAAAAAATCAAAGGTCTTATAATTCCCGAGAAGCATCCGGTAAAGCGTCGCAGATACCTGTTTCGCTGGGTGCTTGAAACCGAATCCGGCAGCAGGATTCCGTTAAAATCGAATCTGAAACTGTTAACCCTTGTAAGAAAAGAAGAGTTGCTCGATGGTCCGGTAATGCTGACCGGTTATTATCTCAAGTCAGCTCTGAATGAAAATCTGAAGTTCTTTGTGGTCGAAAACGCCACCCCCGCAGGTGAAAGTAAAACCGACACCAAAAAAACAGATAAAGCGACGAAAAAACGCTGAACGATAGCCAGGTCGCCTGCTTTGATGAATAAAGAAAAGCTTGAAAAAATACTGGCTCTGATGCCGCAAAGCCCCGGTGTTTACCTGATGAAAAATCGGGTCGATGAAATCATTTATATCGGTAAATCGCGGGCATTGAAAAAAAGAGTAAAGTCTTATTTTACCCGCAATCACGACAATCTTAAAACCGCGGTCATGGTTTCGGCGATTGAGAACATTGAATTCATAGTCACTGCAAACGAAGTCGAAGCACTGATTCTCGAAAACAACCTGATAAAAAAGCACCGGCCCCGTTACAACATTCTTTTAAAAGACAGCAAAACGCACCCTTACGTAAGAGTTACCCTGAAGGAGAAGTATCCTCGTCTTGAAAAAGTGCGCCGGGTTGTGTTCAAAGATGGCAACCTTTATTTTGGCCCGTTTCCGAATGCTTACGATCTCAATCGTATTCTCGATTTATTGTCGCGAACCTACCGATTATGCACTTCGGCCAAAAAACTGCCCGAGAATCGCAGGCCCCGGCCTTGTTTGAAGTATCACCTGGGCCTTTGTCAGGGCGTTTGCCAGGGCGAGGTCGCGCCCGAAGTTTATCGCGAATCGATCAACAAAGCCATCGATGTTCTTTCGGGAAAATCTCCGCCGGATTTTTCAGAGCTTGAACGTCAGCTGAAAGAGCTTACCGACGCTTATCGATATGAAGAAGCCGCGGAACTTCGAGACACCATTGTTGCGCTTCACCGATTCTTCGAAAACCAGAAGGTTGAGTTCGTCAAACCTGTGAACTCAGATATATGGGGCCTGAGTGAGACTCCTGATCGGGTGGTTTTCTCTGTTTTCTTCATACGATCAGGAAAACTTCTCGGAAACCGCATTATCGATGTTGAAAAAGAACCCGGTGCCGATTCAGATCAGGTGCTGGCTTCGATGATGACCAGATTTTATGACCGCAACCTGATACCGGCTTTGATATACAGCTCAAAGCAGCCAGAAGGGGCAGCCTCTTTAAAAGAGCTTCTGTCACGCCGGTCAGGTCGAAAAGTGGCCATTTCGGTGCCTGCGCGCGGACAGTTCAGGCATCTCGCGAAAATGGCAGATACAAACGCATTAGAAGTCTTGAAAAATATCAAAACCGATGGCCTCGATCGCATCAGCGAAGGAGTTCTTGATCTGCAGAACCGGTTGCAGCTCAAAAAAGCGCCGGTAAGAATTGAATGTATCGATATTTCTCATATTCAAGGTGTGGACCCGGTAGCTTCTCTTGTGGTTTCTGTCAATGGTGCTCCGAAAAAAGGAGATTATCGGCTTTTTCACATAAAAAGTGCCATGGGTGGAGACGATCCTGCTTCTATCGGTGAGGTCGTCAGAAGAAGGGTGTCACGACTCTTGAATGAAGGCAAAGAATTGCCTGATCTGCTGATTGTCGATGGTGGTATAACTCAGGTCAGAGCGGCAGAGAAAGAGCTTGAAAAGCTCGATGCGAAAATAGAGCTTCTTGGTCTTGCCAAAAGAGAAGAATTGCTGGTAAGTTCAGATGGAAGTGAAAGAAAGTTACCTTTTTCCAGCCCCGGAATGAAAATAATAATCAAGCTGAGAAATGAAGCGCACCGCTTTGCCAATAATTTTCAGAAGAAAACACATACCCGCAGACTGGTCAGATCGTCTTTGCTGAATCTTCCGGGGGTGGGGCCGGCGGTTTTGCGAAAGGTTCTATGGGCGTTCGGGTCAACCGAAAAAGTTGCCCGGGCCGGTGCCGAGGAAGTGCAGAAATTGACGGGTATTCCCATGAAAACCGCACAGATTATCGTCGAGGCTTTAAAGAATGAAAATGTCTAAACCGTTTGAAATTTTCAGTGTTTTCTGGTTGGCTTTCTTTTGTCTGGCGGCTTGCCCGATTTTCTCGTCAGATTTGCATGCAAGTGGCCATAATACGGTTGAACAACTCGAAAAGGCATTTACCAGTGCTTTTGCCTGCCCTGAAGAATTCAAAAGCACGAAAATTTTTCATCTGCTTGGCTATACAGAAGCAGAAATCGCGGCCATCGGCAAGATTACGCCCAGACCAGTAAGCCTGAAAGTCGAAATAGACCGGGCAGAAGCTTCTGATGAATTTGCCAATATCAAGGTAACCTGCAGTCAGGTCAGGTATTACAATCTTACCATTGCTACCGCGACTTTCGAGTTTCCCGAATGCAAAGTCGATATGCAGAGTCTGAAGCAGGATCGTATCAGGTTTACCCGTTCGAACGGAATTAAATTGAAAACAGAAGTATCAGAGTCTGATATTTTGAAGGTTTTCGAGTTGTTTGCCCGGGCAAAGTCTTTAAGAGACCTCAGGCTTCAGCTTGAAAAAAACCGGGCCAGACTAGGCGGCTGGTACCGCGCCGGTTTTTTGACGATTTCGTTCAGGGTTCTGGGTAACGTAGAACTGGTTAACCCGAAAGTCGTAAATTTTGATTGCAGCAGATTCACCCTGAATCGCATACCGCTTCCGAAACATACGGCAAGATCGATGCTCAGTCGCATCAATCCTGTTTTTGATTCAACTAAAACCTGGTTGAATCTGAATATAGAAGATATAAAAATTCTGGATGGTTATGTTGAAACCATTGCCAGAATAGATAAAAAGAAAGGTTAGTCAAAGCTTAATGCCTACTCCAAGAAGAATTCATCGAATTTCGAGTGTGAT
>JASURT010000184.1 GCA_030446435.1 Candidatus Ozemibacter sp. | reverse complement strand
TTTAAGAGTGCAGGACGGCGATTCGATAATCATGGGTGGCCTGATAAATAAAGAAGAACGCGAGACCAGAACAAAGATACCGGTGATAGGCAACATTCCTTTGTTTGGAGGGCTGGCAAAGGGCAAAGACAGCTCGAAGACAGATAACGAAATCGTTATGGTAGTTACTGCGAAGTTGATTGAGGATTGACCCAAGCAACCTGAACCTGAAGCTGCGAATTTTAGAATTCGGGGTTTGCCGGGAAAAATTTTAAATTGCAAGCAAAAAAGAAACCCGGCCGCTGAGACAAGCTCTGCAACCGGGTTTTGTTGGTTGAATTATTTTTTACAACGCACCAGGTTCAATGAATCCTGCTTCTTCTCCGGCTTCATTCAGCTTCAAAGAACCGAATTGAATTCCTTTAATCTGCTCGAGGGCACCTTTAAAATTCGAACGAATTCTAAAAGTGTTATTAAGAAAATCAAGTTCTTCAAGTCTTGCTACGGCAAGCATATTCTGATTCTTATCGAGCAATGCGATCATCAAACCCTTTTCTGATCCGGCAATTACGTTTCTTAGCATGCCGAGGTCCTTTGGCCAGTCTCTGGTCTGTTCAGGCATCAGAGGGCCAGAGGTGACGACGAGGGTTCCTTCCCAGGCGGAAAGCCTTTCTGCGTGCAAGGTACCCTCCAGGTCGAATTTGGTTCCGGAGAGAAAATAGCATCGATCTGTGAAGACCTGTTTGAAAGGAATTTCAAACACTTTGGCATCCTTGAAATACCTTTTACTGACCATTTCCCGCAGTGCTTTTCTGTCCATCTGACTTGTGGATGAGGCCCTTTTTGAAACCGGCAGCCTTACAACTTTTTCAGAAGAAAGGTGTTTTACCAGATGTTCAAGTTCGGTACCTCTCTGCATCAGAACAACCAGATCAGGCTGAACAATATCGAGCTTGGCTTTCTTGATGGCTCTGCCACCGTCGCCCTGAACCCAGCCGGTTGTGTCGATAATCAACGCATCTGCATCTTTTTCTGCTTTACGCAACATTTCGCTGACACCTGCCAGAGCCGGGGCGAAGTGAAGCCCAGGGGAATGAGCCCCGAGAAAATACATATGTGTCGGGTCGAGTTCTGACAGGAATATAGCGGGTTCTGCCAGCACAAGCATACCGAAAGTGCCCGGTGCGCCGATGTCTGATTGTCCTGAGTCGCAGTCGAGAATGGCAACTTTGCCAAGCTGCTGATTGAGACGGTTGGCGAGATAGGTGCTGAAAAAGGTTTTTCCGGTGTCTACTTCGCCCAGAACAAGAATTTTATACAATTCTCCGTCTTTTCTTTCGGCAACTATTCTGGCAGCCAGTTCGTCCCATTCTGTCGGAATAGAAGTTTTTTCCATTCTGGTCAGGGCGTCTTCAGGGGCTTCAATAGCCAGATCGGCATCTTCGACGCCCAGAAGAGGTATTTTTTTACCGAGGGGAACTTCTACGCTCTCCCCCGATATTTTACGGGCGGCGATGATTTCAACGCTGCCGGATTCAACCCTGAGCGTGGCAGGGCCATTCAACAGGAAAAATTCATCTTTTTTCAATGTCAACTGCATTATGACTGCTCCTTGTCGAACACAAGAGAAGGCCACATTTCTTCAAGAACGTCGCCATTGATCAGAGTAACTTTTTCCATTTCTCTGAAGCCGATTTCGAGATCATCTTCGCTTGCCACAGATTTAACTGCCTTAATCACAACGCCATCGGCGTTCTTTTCTGATACAGTGCCGCAGAAGCAATCTTCACGGTTTTTGATGAAAATCTTCTGCCCGACTTCGACCTCTTCGGGCCGCACAGACCTGGCCAAACCACCAAGACACATATTAACGATTCCGGGGTAAACCGGAATTTTATCGTACATTTTGACCAGTTCAGATACCATCTCTTTAAAGAGAAGTGGGTCTTTTTCTTCGGCGACGATGCGCTTAAGATAGCCGATCAGCCCCGGGAAATCAGTTTCTTTGAATGACATCAATTTTTCCTTTACTTCTTGAGGTATTCAAGACCAAGTTTGTCGGCTCTTGCTTTTTGAGTATCGTTAAGATCAGATTTTGCTGCAGCAAGGTCAATGGCCTGCATTTCGCTAAGCACTTCGGTCACACGGCTGAGAACATTCATGAATGGAACTTCAGCGGTTTTTACCGTGCATTCAGCGGCTTTTGGATGTCCGCCACCGCTGATTTTATCTTTGTAAGGGGCATAGATGTTCTGCATAGAATCCTGCAGTTCACCGCATATTTTGCCTGAATGAACTCTGTCACCGGTTCCTCTGACTGATACATGTGTATAATCAGGCGAAACCGAGCTTACCATTATTATCTGAGCGAGTTTATCGCCGGCTTTTTCTTTCATTTCGAAAAGCTTGATCGAGCCGATCATCGGAAGCAAAGGCACCTTTGGACCGACAAACAGATAAATACTGGTATCGCCAAGTTTGAGCGCTTTAACCGAAGAATCGAGAATTCGGTTTGCGTTGTCCCAATCTTCGAGGAAGTAGGCAAAAATCTTTTCAAGAAGGCCTTTTTGCGGCTCGGCAATAAGTTTAACAAAATCATTCAAGGAAGTGATTTCAGAAATTTGCTTAACCTTATCGGCAAGCCCCTCAAGCGCCGTAGCAATGCATTGAGCATGATCTACATTTTTCAGCGCGGCATCACGGTCGTGATAAAAGTAAGAGAACCCGCCGCCACCGGTGGCATGAACGTATTCTGTAACTCTTGAGAGAAGGCAGGTATGATCTCTTTGTTCGGCGTCGAACTGAGTTGGTCTTTCTTTAACGAGTTTCAGCAGATTCTTGAAATTTTGTCCGTATTTCACGAAAAATGGGCGGGCAAAATCTGCGAGTATGCCTTTAACCGGTTCAATGGCCCAATCGCCTTTCAAGCCAACCAGACAGAGGAAATCATCGAATTCGTCTCTGGTGCCGGCGAGAGTTGCGATTCCATGCGCAAGAATAGAAGTTGAACACCAGGTATAAGCCGGAAGACTCGGATTGAAATAGACACATTTTTCAGGAGCTGCCGGTGCCGGATGATGATCGATTATGTAAACCGGAAGTTTAGCGGCAAAATCATTGTAAGGAGCCAGAGTTCCTTTATCGAGAAGGAAAATGGTGCTGGCGCCGGGTGTGGCATCGATGGCATCCTGCAACTGCGATGGCTGCAGAAGAAATCCTTCAGGGAATCTGGCTTCTACTTTCCAGCCCTTTTTCTGAAGAAGTCTTTTAAAAATCAGTCCGCTCGTGATTCCATCAGGGTCATCATGACTGAAAATCAGCGCTGTGCCTTGAGGTTTTTCGATTACCTCGAGAATCTTGTTAAGTCCGGGAAAATTGTTTTTCAAATTCTGCCATTGTGTGGCATGGTCTTCAACATTGTTAAAATCAGTCTGCAAAATTACCGCTTCTTCCATAATCTATCCTTTCGGTTTTTAAATTCACAGAAAAGTATAGTTGCCTTTAAAGTCTTCGGTCAACCACAAATCTATAGTCTTTTTCGTCTTTTCCGCCAACTGAAAGCCTTATGTTGCCGTGACGGTCAGTTCGGAAAATTTTCGTGCCAAGGGCACCATAGGCCAGCAGAGCTTTGTCTGAAGGGTGCCTGAAAGAATTGTTTCTACCGACCATCAGAACTCCGATTTCCGGTGATACGGTTTTGAGAAATCTTGAATAATCACTCGTATCAGAGCCATGATGCGGAATCTTCAATATCTGACTTTTGATACCTTCACCATACTTTAAAACTTCGCGCTCGCCTTCTTCTTCGATGTCGCCTGCAAGCAGGGTCTGCACTTTTCCATAGCGAATCATAAGAACGATTGACATGTTGTTCATATCGGAATATTCGTGGGTTCTCGTCTTTTTGTCGGGATGCAGCACCTGAACGAACAGTTCATTGCCCCATTCAAGCACGTCTCCGGCTCGGGCCGAGATTCTTCTGATTCTTTTTTTGGCACAGATATCTTCGTATTTCTTGAAAGTATCGGTTTCAAAATTTGTCGGGCATTCCCAGATTTGTGGAACATCGTATAATCTCAGCACGGGAATGATGCCGCCAAGATGATCGTTGTGCCAGTGGGTTATCACAACTCCATCCAGTCGGGTTATACCAAGATTGCGAAGATAATT
The DNA here is from genome assembly GCA_030446435.1 of Candidatus Ozemibacter sp. Taxonomy (GTDB): domain Bacteria; phylum Muiribacteriota; class Ozemobacteria; order Ozemobacterales; family Ozemobacteraceae; genus DYKG01. Next base: position 2,883 of record JASURT010000184.1, on the reverse strand, counting down.
CTGTATCAGCTCGCGATTTTCTCGTCTGGCATCGGCCATGGTGACGTTTGTGCCACCATCGATCAGATAGGTTTTGCCGGCAGGGGTTCTTACGACCATGGCATCGCCCTGGCCCACATCGACAAAATCAATTCTAAGTTCAGGGTGAAGATTGGTTTGAACCAGCCCACCAAGGTCATCGCTGAGCAAAACGGCCCAGACATATAAAACGGCAATCAGCAGGAAGAAAAAGACAAAATTAGTTTTTCTCGATTGAAATGATTTCTGTTCAAAACCGTATTTTGCCATTTATCTCACCTCGACCTGATCGATGAACTTTTTGATTTTGCTGTCAGTGAGCCCCGGAATCTCTTTCAGATCTTCAAGCGAGAAAAATCCGCCATTACGGTTGCGAAAATCAACTATATCTCTAGCAGTTTTCTTGCCGATTCCCGGTAGAGCCTCTATTTCATCTTCTGAAGCAAAGTTAAGGTTCAACTTTTCGCCCCAGGCAGCCTGACCTGCGTGTCCACCCCAGGTAGTTGCATAAAGTTCGAGATTTCGAAGTTTGTTTTTGCTCATGCCTTTTACCTGACTCAGTTCGCCAAGTGATTTGATACTGCCGCGCTTCTGAATGAATTCATAGACTCTTTTGGCCAAAGCAGAGTTCATGCCGGGCAAAGTGCTGATGCTCAGTTCGTTCGCACGATTAAGGTTTAGTTTTCTGTCGTTATCCTGACTTGAAAACGCTTTTTCGTCTTTGATCAAAACAGTCTGATCGGTCAGGGCAGCAATTTTGGCGATGGCTACTTTAAGATCGTTGTTTTTCTGGCGAGCCAGACCAACTTTGCCTATCAATAGAAAAATCCCGGCACCCAGCAGAGATACCAGAAACAAAAAGGCGACTTTTTCGAGTCTAGTCAGAACCATTGAATCATTCCTTCAAATATGGCTTAAAACTGAAAGTGCTTCGCTTTCGGCTAACTTCAATCGCGCCGTTGGCAGATGTTATGTAAACCGGGGTTCGCCATTCGCGAAATCTCGGTATGTAACTTTTGTTTCTTGCGCTTATGGTGCCCGCAAGATGGTAACCATCAACAAGCCATGAAGCCGGGAACCTGAAACTGACCGCAATGCCTTCGGGGTTTCTGCTTTTTACAAACCGCTCGAATTTGTTATAAGGATATGGCAGGTCGGCGAGAAAAATGTAATCGGGGCTGAAGTTCACCAGATTTTCAAGCGGATGAACATTGCCCGAGCAAAAGAGAATATTTCGCCCTTTTGATGAAATTTTCAAAATCAGTCCATCGTAATAGGCAGCATATCGGTCGGAAATTTTATCGGGAAAAAGCACTTCAATCGGTTCATTCCCTTCTTTTATGCTGTCTCCGGCTTTAATTTGTTCAAATGGCACATCGAATTGAGCCAGATCTTCGATTAGACGATTATATGATTCGTAGGCGATTTCCCAGTAGAAGTCTGATGGAAGCCCGGCGTTCAGGCCTTTTTTCAACTTTCTCTGCATTTTGATATCAGCAAGAGAAAAACTTCGGGCAAAATCTTCGAAACTGATGCGTCTGCGGTCTTGTGGTATCGGAAAAGGCGCATATACCTTGTTGACCTTATAGCTTCGCATCACCGATGAAAGCCCCGAAATTCTTTCGGGCAACATCGATGTAAGAATTACCGCATCGATCTGGGCAATCTTCTTTTCAGACAGAGCCGGTTGAACTACCCGTTCGCCGCGGTCGATTTCAGCAAGCGTGTCGTTAAGCCCGGCGTCGACAAGAATCACTTTGCCGCCATCTTCAATCAGCACAGAAGAGCCGTATCCCACGTCGAGCATCGTTGCCCTGAAATCCGGGCGGGTTTCGATCGAGGTAAGCGCAAGAACTCCTGAGGCAGTTACCACAATCAAGATAAGCACTGAGACCATCTTCAACGAGGTTCGATAATCGGGGTCTTCCCATATATCCAATACTGCATGAGAAATGGCTTTACCCCAGACAGCAATTTCTTTTCTGAAAAAGAAAAGGTGCAAAAGCACATAATAAACAGCCAATTCTGCAAAACCAGGCTGAGAGACTCTTGGAAAAGGTATCAGCAAAGAGAAAAAGGTCGCCATGGCCAGAAAAAATTTAACCGCCAGCCAGTTTGCCGCATTCAGAATCAAAGCCAGATATATGCCGATTACCGGGATGAAAGCTCCGCATAAACCGGCTATAAGACCGATTTGCACGATCAAGCCAATGAGTGGAATAGCGATAATATTGGCTACCGGCGCAGCAAGTGAAAGCTGGCCAAAGTAGAATGCCGAAAGGGGTCCCATCATCGCGACAAAAATCGCAATCTGAGCGCCGAGAAATCCCTGTAACCAGTTCGGCAGCATTTCAAAAGCAAAACTCTGGTAAGAAGAAGAATCTGCAAGTTTTGCCGAAATTAACGCACCGGCGATGATATAAAAAAAGGTTGCCGGAAAAAACCAGGGCATCAATACCAGGTCTTTTTTGATGATTACCGCAAGAAAAAAGCCCATTGTCGCCAGAAAGGCAAAAAACAGACCCGGGCCGCGCAGAATTTTGCGCAGCATTTCTCCGGCCGGTTCAGAAAACATAGCTAAAGCATAGATAGCCATTACCGAAAGTACAAAACTTGGTTCGGTAAGCTGAAGCGGATTGTTGATCAAAATAAAATCAGCGGCCACACAAAGGGAAAAAACCACCGACAGCTTAAAGCCCCGCTCTTTTAAATACGCCCGCGACAAAATGAACAAGCTGTTCATCAGTGCGGCACGAACCGCCGAGCTTGGCCAGCCGACAATCAAAGCAAAGGTAAAAAGTGAAAAAACGATGATTGGCGCGAATACTTTCAACGGAATCTTGAAAACCGAGAAAATACCATATA
>JASURT010000183.1 GCA_030446435.1 Candidatus Ozemibacter sp. | reverse complement strand
CCAGAACCTGCCGGCATACCCATTCCAGGCATGCCAGACATCCCTGGCATGCCTGACATCGGGTTTTTGGGTGGCAACAATCTAAGTAGAAGCAACAGAAGAATTATTATGGCGAGAAGAATTGCCAGCCATTTTACCCAACGGTAATCACCGAGGCCGCAGGGCAAGACTTTCTTTTCAGATTTTTTTTCTGGCACGGATTCAGGCTTTGCAGCCAATGGCTTTTCTTCTGCTGCTTTTTTGCTTTCTTTTTCTACCTGTTTTTCAATGACTTTAGACTCGGCTTTTTCGCTTATTTTTTCAACTTTATCCTGCTCCGCAGGTTTTTCTGAAAAAACTTCTGCGGCAGCAGCAGCCTGTTCAAGTCCAGGAACCGGAATCTGCTCGTCTGGAAGTGGAACCGGCTCGATGGCAGGTTCAGGCTTTTGTTCTGCTTTTCGTTGAATCTGGGTAATGAACTCATCCCAGCCGGCATAAATGCCTTGCCCCGGATGATTATCGCTGTCGCATATGTAGCCCCAATGCACCAGAACCGGGCGATTGTCTACGACAAACACCTGATTCAGATCCGGTGACATGGCCACAGCTTTTAGATAATCTGCATAATCTTTTTCGATGCCAGTTTTCCCCTGTTTGCTTTCGGCATATTTGCGAATCTTGTCGATATAAACCGATAACAGGGTTGCTACCTCTTGTTGCTTTTCAGGGGCAAGGTCTTTAAAACTGACAGGTTCACCCGAAAGTTCGGTGCTCCATTCTACTTCAGCCGGTGAAGAACTACCCGCAAATTCCGGTTTGGCAAACAGCTGGTTCATTTCGCCTGTGGGGTCGATATCTTTCAATACTGCCTGAAGATGGCCGTAGAATTGGTGTACAGGCTGATTTCGAAAATAGCAGGTTCTAAAACCTCTGGTCAAAGTTTTTGCTATCAAACCCATATGTGACCTCCATGGCGGCTGATAATCGTTTTCATGTCAGAACCCGCCCTGTTCTGACCACCTGATTGTTTTGTCTGCCCACTACCAGAAAACCGTGCATTTCTTTTATGGTGCGACCGGTTGCTGACGATCCGGGAATTCTTTCATGATACTGCGGAGAGAAGTTTTCGTTTTCCATTTGAATGAAATTATACTGTTCAGACACTGCCGAAAGGTAGGCGGCAATTGTTTTTAAAACTCTTTTCCTGCCGGCAAAAACTACTTTGGAAATAGCCTGAAGAAATCGGTCGCCCAGAGCAATCAGGGCAAACAGCTTTTGTTCGGGGGTGCCGTGCCGAAGGCAACTTTTGGCAGGAAACACACCAATGATACAGCCCCAGACTTTGATGAAAAGTTTTTCTTCAGAGATTTCATTTAAGAGTGCTTTCAGAGTGTTTCTCGTTTCTGATTCCCATGTCTCGCTGATTTCCAGTGAATCGAAAAAAGCAAACATCGTTTCGCGAAAGTTCGCTGATTCGGGCTGGGGCGTGATTCTGTTGGATTCCGGCAATTTATGGTCGCTGTCAGGCTCTATAACCGGCTGAACCCGTTCAGCCTGCTTTTGTAGAAGTTCGGCAAGATTTTTCTCATTAAAGACTTTTAAAAGTTGGCGAACCTGCTGAATCTCGGTTGCAGTAAGCTGTTCGCTTTCTGTGGTGGCGGTCGGAAAGCTTGGCAGATCAGGCTTAATGGTCAGCGACTCATCATCTTTTTCGTTCTCCTGTCCGGGAAACGGAAAAAGTTCGTTGTTGCTCATTTTACTTCTCCTTTAAGCTTCTCTGATTAAAGATCGAAACAGCCGGTATCAAGCCAGTATTGGTCTTCAACCATGGTTTTAAGGCTAAGTTTCGCCAGGTTTGCGTGGCATTTGTTGCCTGCTTCGTTTTTCAGCTCGACTACTTTAAGGCACTCACGATTATTCTGGTCTTGTTCAAGTTTTATCTGAAACGGGCCGTTGCCCATGAGCTGTTCACGGTCAAGGGATATTTCCCAGATCGGGTTTACCAGGCAGACCTCTGAATCGATTCGGCGAATGCCGAGCATCGTCGACCTCGATGTTTCAAGCACTGCCGGTTCGTTTCCGGGGGTTGGAAAAAGGCTCTGAGTCAGAGTCATAACTTCAGGCGAGAAGGTACCGATAAAGCATTCACGCTGACGAATCTGGCTGCCGTCGGTCGTTAGGCTAAGGCCGTCGAGATTGTTCAGCTTTTCTGCGAACAGCCAGACAACTGCGCCCATTACACAGGTCGTTTTGGGGTCAGATATGCCGCCGCCCTTTTGCGAAAAAGGATACCAGCTGCCGACTGAGTAGCCTTTAAGGCCGATAATTCTTGAAGATGGTACCGGCATAAGCTTTACGAGAATATCACGAATTACCGGTAACGAAGAGGGTTTTCCACCGAGAATCAGGGCATCGCAGTCGAATTGGGCGATTACCTCTGAGAAAAGGCGAAGAATGTTTTCTATGACGTTCGAAATGACCGCGTTCACTCGTGGGCGTGATATTTCCCAGGGGATTTCAGGCAGGGTTATGTCGCAGTCAAATTCTTTTCGCATATGCTCGGCGAAGAAGTCGAGAACATTAGCGCTGGGCAGGCGATAGGGGAAGAACCGGTCGAAACTCAGTTCCATGTCAGGGTCTTCTGAATCGATTTCGGCAAACTCAAGATGTCGATGCGCCATGGGTATCCAGATTTGTCGGCAAAGCTCTGCTTTCATATCATTGAAGTATTTGTCTCTGCCGCCTCGGCCCGGCCCAAAGAATAATTGAAAGTCTTCCCATGAAATGTTCGGGTTTTTCTGCTGTGCCCAGTTAAAAATGCGCCTCAGGATCAATTTTTCAATTATACGTTTGGCGATTTCGTCACCGGCCACAGAAAAGCCCTCTGAGAAAAGCATTCTTTGCTGCACCCCGGTTTGTTCAGTTTGAACTGACGCATATTCTGCGATCATAAGGTCGCTGGTGCCACCACCGATATCTATGCTGGCCAGGCGGAAAGTAGGCTGCTTAAAGCCATTAATATCGGTTCTTTCTCTTCCAAGCGAAGCAATCGCCTCATGTGCGTCGCCAAGAAACCGGTGTTTAACTTCGCCGAAAAGATAAGTCAGCTGAACCGCTGTGGCTTCGTCGAATTCGAGATGCAGTGCAGGCTTCTTTTCTTCGGGCATGCGATTGACGTGAAAAAATGTATCGATGGCAGATTGAACCCGTTTCTGGTAAAGTTTTCGTTCTGGCAACGACATGCCGCACGGAGTCGTTATAACGATATTCTTCAGAGTTCTTACGGCCAGCCGGTGGCCACGTGACTTTCGATATGCAAATGAATTTATTTGTGAATAAGCATGACAGAGAATTTCGAGCATCAGAAAGGTCATCAGACTGCTGGTAGGGTAGCATGGTTCAAATGGTGGGTGGGCATCGTCGCCTTGAAATACCCCATTCTCATCGAGATATTTCAAAAAATCTGCGCTGATTTTTTTGCCCAGCCCTTCATCGATAAGATTGAAATACCAGGGAAAATGCCTTTGATTTTCATCCCAAAGATAGCGTTTCGGGCTTGACATGCCGGTGTCGCCGACGTCTGAGGGCTCGAGTTTTGCTGCTTCCTGACCAATTCTTACCAGGCTTGGCCAGCGAAAATTACTGTCTGATTTTGCGATGGCGTTGTCTGGATCAAAAAACAAGGGAGGTTGAAACTTGAAGCTTGTATCGAAAGGTTCGGTATAGACTTCACTGGGTGCCTGTAGATCTCTTATCTCGAGCTTGCAGCATTCATCAAGATTTACCCGTTCACCGGGAGTTTGCTCGACCAGAATGCCGCAGGCGCGACTGTTGCCAAGATCCAGAATCAGGCTTACCCCGATTTCTTCGCCTTCAGGATGAAGCAGAGTTATTTCCGGCAGCACTTCAGCCTGTTTAAGACCGTCGCAAAGAGTCATGAAGGCCGCCAATGCCGCGGCATATGGGGGGATCTGTTCTCCGCCTTCTGCGGGAACCGCTTTGAGAGCATTTTTTATCCAGGTGATCATGGATGGCGCTTGCCAGAACGCCAGTGGACCCGGGTTTGAAGTTAACGCTACTCCTATGTCTTCGGCGAAGAGACCATGGATTTCGTTTTTGCCCCCGGGTTGATTGTCTGGGGCAAGAGTCGTATCGACCGAAAGAACCATGCGAAAAACATTTTCATCTACCTGCAGGGGTGAGCGATGCAAATAAATTCTGGCCCAGTCGACGCTTCGCGAATCATTTGCGCTGTTGTCCTGCTTGCGCGAATAAGGAACGGGCAGCCATTTTCCCATGCAGGCGTCGAGAGCGTCTTGAAATCTAACCTTTAAGCCGCCGATATCGACCATGTCGCCGGCTTTTGCGGCAGTGGCGTTGTCGATGGGTTCAGAGCCAAGCTGAAGACTTATTGGCCCGTTGGCTGATTGAAGAACGCGATAATTCCAGACTTTCTGCATAAGCAGATCAGAAAGTCGATATTCGTAATCGGGGGCGTAGAAGGAAACGCCGGTTGATACCAGAAATTCTAATTTTTCCATGATTCAGTTTCCTTTAGCTTTCATTTGCGATTGACTGCTTTTCATCTTTTGTTGCAGCTTTATTCAAAGCTTCTTCAAGTGGCCAGTTCATGGCGGCTTTTGCGGGCCAGAACATTATGGCTGCGGTAAAAATCAGCCAGGGAAAAGCCATCAGGTGAGCAATGATAAAGATTTCAACCACAACGACAGCGCACCAGATAAGCAGGGTCTGGTTGATGCAGGTTTCTGGTTGTGTCATAACAGTCCTCCGATTAATTAAGCCTGTAGAATTTGGTTAAGAAGCTCTTTTGCGCCTGGGTGTCCTTGTTCTGCCGCTCTTTGCAACCAGGCTTGAGCAATTTCGAGGTTGCATTCAACACCCACGCCACATTGATAGAGGCTGCCAAGCTGAAACTGAGATTCGGCATCGCCACGTTCAGCAGCAGTTTTATACCAACTTGCGGCATTGGGCAGGTTTGTTTTTACACCGATGCCTTTGAGATAGATTTCTCCGAATTTTCTTCTGGCTGCCAGAGAGCCTTTTTTTACTGCCTGTTGCAGAAGATTCAATGCTTCGCGCACGTCGGTCCGGGCTTTTCCGCCGGGCAAATGATTTATGGCTCTTGCCAACAGATCAGCACCAGGTTCTGGTGGTGTTACAGATTTTGGCGCGGGGGTGGGTTCAGGCACAGGGGCCTTTTTAATTTGGGTGGGTGCTACAGAAGGGTCGGTTGCCTTATTTTTTTCGGTTTTTATCATTTCCGGGGAATTTTTAGCGGTCGATTGCCAGTTGTCGCCTTTCGCCGGACTTTTTGCGATGGTTTTTGCTGGAGGTGTTTTGGTTCTGGCTTTGGGCGCCGCAGTAAAAAGAGGTTGTGAAGTCTTTGGCTCAATTTTGATGGTGGTGGCAACGATTTTATCTGACTCTTCGCGTGATGCTTCACCGAACCATGACTTGTAGACTCTTATAAGGCCTGACTCATCAGTGCCAAAGATTACCCCAAGTCTGGCAGAAGAGGTGTCTGGCTCTGCAATATTGGGCTGAGCCTTTTGTGGCTCTACTTTTGGCGCAACGAACTGCGCTGTTTTTGTTTCTTCAGCAACAGGCTTTTCGATTGCCTGCGGCGTTTCTGCCTGTTTGCTTTCGGCAGGGCGCGACGGCAAATCAACTTTAAGGCCCAGCGACAGGGCCCAGGTTTCAACCGCCCAAAACGCCACATCTTCTGTGAGAGAATGTTTTTTTACAAGGTTGTGGGCAAGGTTTTCTGCAGTTCTTGGCGTAACCATGCCACCGGCGTCTTTTTGTAATTCCCAGGGAAACCTTTCAAGCAGACCGGCTTTTAATGCGGATATTTCGGGTAATTCGCGCCAATTGCCGATACTTTTCAACTTTTCTTCGAAAACGTCTGCATTCTGAAATACCGTCGCATCTCTTCTTGCTACAAGCTCAAGCAAAGCATTGCGAATCTTCTCTCTTGAGTCGCTCATACTCTCTCCCCGTCACAGTCCAGATAGGGTCAGAATATCAGCTTTTCTTCATGTGGTCAACCAAAAGCCCGGCCCGAAAAAGTCGGTTGCTGAGGTTGCCCGCAATGAGGTAAGCTTAAACGATGAAAACGATCGATCTGAACAGCTGGAAGAGAAAAGAGCATTTTCGACATTTTTCGGGTCTTGATGACCCATATTGGAGCTTTACAACCGAGTTGGACTGCTACCAAACCTATCAGGCTGCCAAAAAAAATGGTGAATCTTTTTTTCTGCGTTACCTGCACAAGTCTTTGCTGGCTGTACAAAAGGTAGAAGAACTACGTATGAGAATTAAAGATGATCAGGTCGTCTGTTATGAAGAAATTCACGCTTCAGCAACGGTTTTGCGCGATGATGAAACCTTCGGCTGTTGTTTCATTGAATTTTTCGAATCTTTCAGCGATTTTGCCACAAATGCCAAAGAAAAGATAAAACAAACCCGCGCCGGTTCGGGCATGTGCCTCGATAATGATTATTTGTTGAATCAGATACATTATTCGAGTATTCCCTGGTTTAATTTTTCTTCTCTAACTTTCGCCAGAAGTTTGAAGCCCCAGGATTCTGTTCCCAAGATGACTTTCGGAAGGTTGAATAAAGAGACCTGGCGCTTACCCCTGGCTATGCAGGTGCATCATGGCCTGGTCGATGGGCTGCATGTGGCCAGATTTCTCGAAGTTTTTCAGAGCCTGCTGAATGATACCGAAGTTGAATTGTAAAAACTGCTTTAAATTCGCAAAAAAACGCAATTTGATGCAATTCGTAAGCATAGGGGCTTTTCATACCTCAAATTTCTCCCTAATTCGTCTAAACTTGTCATTTTAACGGCTAAGTTATTTTGTTCGCCGGCGCTATAATCCGTCCATTATTCGCGACTTAAGCGATAATTAATGGAGGAAACAATGAATAAGTTTTTTAAAATGTTTTTGATCGTTTGTGTTTTGCTGAGTTCTGCCGTAGCAATTTTCGCCCAGGATGAAATGGGTGATGACATGGACCTTGGTGTTGATGAAGAAATCGCTGTGGATGCAGGCGACGATTCAGAC
>JASURT010000182.1 GCA_030446435.1 Candidatus Ozemibacter sp. | reverse complement strand
ACAAGATAAATCCAGCTTTTTGCCCGGCCTTTTTTTGCATCGAACAATGCGGCATTCTTCCAGATGCGCAGCATCGCTTCCTGAAAGACTTCATCACAATCTGCTCTTTTGCCGGCAAGCATTCTTTTTACCAGTCGGTAAATTGCCGGCGAATAGATCTGATAAAGCTCTCTGAAAGCTTTTCTGTCACCTCTGGCAACATCTTGCAACAGTTGTTCGTCTGATCTTTTCATGTGCTTTCAAATACTAATACAGAAAAAATCTCCCCCGGTTCAATTTTAAAAATCATTTTTTTTTAAGCGCTGGTTTGATCTGCCCAAAATTCGTAATATAAGTCTTTTGGCGATAGAATCGTTTGGTTACTGATTTGTTTTTCGAACAAAGCGGAAAATGCAACAAAAAGTTTCAGTGAAGAAGTTATTGTATGGAGCTATCAGAAATGTAGTTCTCTTATCAGAGAGATTTGCCATCCACCTCTAACTTTTGATGATTTTTTTAATGCAGCTGGCGCTGGAGAAGGTCCAGTGCTTGAGTAAGCCCCATCTTCTTCTTTTTGTGAAATGGTTTCAGGAACCATGAAATTGGCAATTAACTTCCAGCTTCCTGCTTTGTCTTTTTTTTCAAGTTCTGAGTTAAGGCGATGAAACCTGATTTTTTCACTGGAAAAATTTAGTGTATCTTTTTCATCTTTGCGAAAGTTAGAAATCTTGTTTTGCGCAGTGACCCTTTCGGCTCTAATATCCATTAGACCATATTGTAGATAAAGAGACACATTCCGAAAATTTCGTATGCCACCTATTCTATAACCATTGGGATTAGTATTTAAAAGTCTTTCTGATTGAAGAATTTCATTTGTGCTGAAAAGCATTATTGGGTTAAGGGTGATCAGATTGTTTCTAAAACTTGCATCAGAGGTAAGCGAAAATTTTTGAAACTCGATGAACCAAGGATGTTGGCCCTGAAAAATGAGTCCCGCAGCTTTAACCGTTTGCCCAAAATAAACCCTTGTAAATCCAAATCTGAATTTTTTATCACGATAACTTTCACCATATCCATGAATTTTACTTGAAGAATATCTGAAAAATGGGAAAACAGGCTTTGAGGTCAAGATATTTAGTTCAAAATCCTGCTCTTTCTCTGCCATATCAAGGGGAATATCAAGCGTCATTCCTGTTGGCCTGGCAATGGCTTTTTGCCCAGATTCTGACCAACTTATGCCCACTTTGGCGACAAAATCTTCCGATCGATGAATCCATTTAAATTGACGTGCAAAATGCTTCGATCGTATGCTTACATCAGGATTACCGCCAATGGCATCTCTGGCGGAATCTTCAAGTTGCAAATTGCCTGATAAGTAGTCGCCATAAAAGCGATATGCAGCTTCACAAAAGTTTTGTCTGCCTCGGTAGCTTATGCCAATGTCTTTACGCTCCTCCATGTTTTTCATGCTTAGGCCCGTAGCCTTGTCAATGTCTTTGTTCATCAACGTTTGTCTCGCCTGGAACAGCTGGTGTCCGTAAAGATAAAGAGAGCTGAAAACATTCAGGTCCAAAGATATGGCCGAACGACTTGCATCAAGGCGTGAAACTTCTTCTCCATCAACCCATTTTCGGTATACTTCCTCCCGTGACGTAGCCATCGCGAGCTTAGAATTTTTTTCTTCAAGTCGGTCTTTTTTTAAGGCAAGTGGCTGATTCGGCAAAGAAAGAGCTTTATATAGATCAAACGCTTTTACTGTTTTACTTGTCAGAAAAATGAACAAACAAAACATTCCTGAAATGTAAAAGACCTGGCGGACAGATTGGATTCGCAAGATAAATCGATTCCTCTTTCAGATATTTAAAATTATTAGCTTAAAAATTAGTTAAATGCTATTATTTTTTCAAATAAAGTCCGTGGAGGAGTTTGAGTGTACCGAACCAGAGATTTGTTCGTTTTGTTTATTCTTTCTTTTTGTCTTTTATTGGCCGGTTGCGGTGGTGGAGGCTCCGGCGCAAATCCCGTTGCAAGCGCTTTAACCAATCAGGGTGAAGCAAATTTGACCGTTAATTTTAAATTGCCTGATGGCACTAATGCTCCTATTTCCTCTCTTAGAGCTGCTGTAGTGCCTCAGGTTAATTTCGAGATTGGACTTGTGCAGCCGGGAAATCTTACTACCCCTGTTATGCCATTGCGTAAATCCGTCTCGGTTGAAAATGGTTCTGCATCAGTAAACTTTTCATCTCTGCCGTTAAAACCAGCTTTTTGTAAAGTTGAGATTCTTGGTGGAAATAAAGGCGGATATTCAACGTTCAGGGGCGCATTACAGTTGGTTGCGGGCCAAAACGAGGTAGATGTGGTACCAGAAGGTTCAAAAATGAAAGAAGATCTTCTGGCCGGTGTTCTTGAGGCTCTTACCACTAACCTTACAGAATTTGCGAAAATATCTGAGGATGTCATCGCTAAAATTGAGGCGGTAATCACTAATCTTGTTGGTACTGATGTAACAGATGATATGGCAATGATGGCTTTTACGAATCCTAACCCTGAACCTGTAGAAGTGCCGGTTCAGCGAACTGTCGCCGAACCTTTGAACACCCATGTTTCACAGGTGAAAGTAGCCGTAAAAGAGTCTTTAACAACGGCTTTGGATGGTTTTAGAACTTCTCTCAGAGCAAGTTCGGTTAACCCTGTTCCTTCCAGCGTGCCTTTGTTGGGTGAAGGCAATCAAATAAATATCGGTGCCATGTTGCAAATTCTACCGGAAATTTTACCTGGCGGTTCAAGCGCGACCGACATGCCTGGTACAAATAAACTTGCCGAGAATGGAACTCAGACTTTTATTATCGAATACACGCCAAGTTCTATTAAATATAAAAAGATTAATGTTAAGACTTTCTACGATTTCACCAGTTATCCTTATATTGTTACAATAGCCACAAGCGCTATTTCGTTGGTGACATTTACCGGTATAAATGTTGAAGCAGCAACATCTTATAATCGGGAAGGCGAGATCGACGGCAAGTATATCTCACGAGTTACCGGCGATACAGGTTGGCAGATGACCCTTGAAGAACTTGACCCTGAAACTGAAGTTTTGCAGAGAAAATTTACCGTTGCCCCCGAAAATGGTTTTCAATTCGATATTTCACAAACCAGAGAATATGAAATCGGCACTTATACCACGTCTTTATGGGGAACTTTTATTGATTATTACGCAGTTTCAACCCAAACGATCGATGTCAGTTTTCAGGGTAACGAAAAATTCAATGTGTTACTTGAAGAGCCGGGAAAAAGCAACAGCAATTTCTGGTTGTCATTAGAAGGATTAAATGGGCATTTCACAAGTAATCAAACCTTGTATCTGGGGAAACAAGGTTGGGGCAATGGATTTATGGCGTATTTAGACCCTGTTGAAGGTAAGAATTATATTGATGTAAACTCTGAAAACCTTCTTGAAGTGCCAACCTTCGTTAACAATCAGTTGACGATAAAAGCAGGTGGTAATTATGTTTCAGAAGGATTCGAGCTGCAGAGTTTGCAACTTACGTTGCCGAATATTGCCAGAACAAGCAACACTGAAGCTTATCATCTTGTTGACTATACTTTTTCTGGCGCAAGCGGCAATGTAAGCCTGAAATATACAGGAAATCAACCCGAGCTTTATGGTTACATCTATATGCTTCAGGTAGCAATCTCGAATATGAATTTCAATTCTGCACTTGAATATCCTGTTTCGGATGGAACACAGTTTGTGGTAACTAAAACCAGCACCGATAACACCAACAATGTGCTTACCTATAAAATCATAAACGGCAAAGCCGTGTTGCAACCGGTAACCCAGAACTTCACCGGTGGTTCTGAAACAATTTCTTCTGACGGCACCACTACAACTATTGAAGGTGGGGTAGCAGTAACAGGAACTGACGATGTTACAGTAAATCTCAATTATTCAACTAACAAGACAAATGAAGGCGCAATAACGGTCAAGATTGATATGGTAGTAAATCATGCCACTTATTCGATGTTCTTCAGCCGCGACGCGCTCGGAGAAATAACAGGTCGTTTTTATCTAACCCAGAAAACTGCTGATGACAACATTGGTCTACTTGCGAATTTTACTATAAGCAAATATGGTATGGGAATCATGACCTATGCTGAAGGATCAGGATTTTCAGGAACCACGTATTTTAATTTAAGCTTGTAAACGAAATCATTAAAAAAGGGGGGGGGGCAAAGTTGCTGCCCCCCCCCTTTTTTTATTTCCAGGCTTGCTTTACGACAACTTCGCTCATTGGATAATGCTTAACATTCAATGTGAAAATTATGCCTCCGCTTTCAATGGCACTGGCAGCTAGAAGGCAGTCGTTGATGTCAACTCCGTGAGAAGGGTTGAATTGCCGATATAATTGGGCTGCACAATCTACCGTTGATTGGGTTACAGGCTCTGTTTTGAACAAAGAAAGAAGTAATTTTGTTTTCTCTTCTTCTTCCGGGCGCATGAAAAAAACTATTTCTGCCCTTTGAATGGCACCGATGCAAAGTTCGTATTCACCGTTTTGATAGATTTCGCGTAGAAAATCTGTGGCCTTCCTTTTTCCTCTGAGATGCCAGATTATAACATCTGAATCTAAATATGCTTTCATTCTTGATGCTTTCTGAAAGACTTTCTGAATTCATCTTTTATGTTTTTTACGGTTTCAGCTGGGGTTTCGATTTTTTGCCAGATGCCGCAGGTTTCTGCAAAAATATCTTGCTTTTGTTTCTCTTCAATGTCTTTCCATAACAGCTGTACAGCCTTTTCGATAATGGCCTTTTTTGAAGTATGTAATTTGTCGGAAAGGTCGCCAATTTTTCTAATAATTGAATCGTCGATGCGTGCTGAGAAAATTTTATCCATATATCAGCTCCTTCTTACATAAGAATACTTACGTAAGAGAAAGCTGTCAACGTAAAAAATTTTGTTCTTGCATTGCAGCACGTCAGGGAGTACACTGCAGGCCTGCTTATGGCCTGAATTAATTAGTCGGAGCACCTGAAGTGAAAGCACATAGACACATCATTGAACCTGAAAAAATACGTAACGTAGCAATCATAGCACATGTCGACCATGGTAAAACCACGCTCGTAGATGCCATGATAAAGCAGTCTGGCCTTTTTCGTGACAATCAGCGCATCGAAGAACGCTTTATGGACAACAACGATCTCGAGCGCGAAAGAGGCATTACAATTCTTTCGAAAAACCTCTCTCTCGAATTCATGGAAAACCGCATCAATCTGGTCGACACCCCTGGCCACGTCGACTTTGGTGGCGAGGTCGAAAGAGTTTTGCAGATGGCCAACGGCTGCTTGCTGTTGGTAGATGCTTTCGAAGGGCCGATGCCACAAACCAGATTTGTATTGAAAAAAGCTTTGGCAGCGGGCTTAAGACCTGTTGTCGTTATCAACAAAATTGACCGACCAGACGCGCGTGTGTCTGAAGTCGAAGATGAAATTCTCGATCTGTTCATCGACGTTGGCGCCGACGAAAGTCTGCTTGAATACCCGGTGCTTTATGCTTCCGGTCGCGAAGGTTATGCCGCCCGCAGCATGGATGACGAGAAAAAAGACATCAGACCGTTGCTTGAAGAAATCGTTAAGCAGGTGCCACCACCATCAGGCGAAATCGACGCGCCAGCCAAAATGCTTGTCACAAGTCTTGATTACAATGACTATGTTGGCAGAATCGGTATTGGCCGCATCCTTCAGGGTGTCATGACCGGAAAGTCAGACGTTTTCAGAATCAACCCCGAGGAAGTTGCAGAAAAGCATCGAATTCTCAGGCTTTATTCTTATCGTGGAATTCAGAGAATCGAAGTCGAAGAAGCCGGAGCCGGCGATATCGTAGCGATTTGTGGTATCGACAACATTTCGATTGGCGATACAATTTCGACCGAACTGTGCGACCCCGAAGAAATAATAAATGTTGATCAGCCGGTAATTTCAATGACTTTTGCCGCGAACACCAGCCCGTTTTCAGGGCGTTCGGGCAAATTTCTGACCTCTCGCCAGATCAGGGCAAGACTTGACCGCGAACTTGAAACCAACGTGGCCATGCGCGTAGAAGAAACCGAAGAGCGCGATACCTTTCTGGTTTCGGGAAGAGGCGAGCTTCACCTTGGCATTCTAATCGAAACCATGCGCCGCGAAGGCTATGAGATTCAGGTCAGTAAACCCGAAGCTATTCTTAAACGAGACGAAAACGGCAATCTGGTCGAACCAATCGAAGAACTGTCGCTTGATATTCCTGACAATTACATGGGTGCAGTAATGGAAGTTCTTGGCCCCAGAAGAGCCACACTCGAGTCTACAAGAAGACTTCTCGATGGCTATCTCAGGTTGATTTTTTCAGTGCCGGCCCGAGGGCTTCTTGGTTTCAGATCGATGTTGCTGACTCTGACCAACGGCACCGGAATCATGAATCAGTGTTTCAGATGCTATGAGCCATATCGTGGCGATATTCCTGAAAGCCGTAACGGGGTGATGGTTGCTACCGAAACCGGTTCCACTACAGCCTATGCGATTAAGAACCTTTCTGAGCGCGGCACATTGTTTTATGGTCCGGGCGAAGAGGTTTATGAAGGGCTGGTTGTGGGCGAGCGCCCAATGAGCGGTGACTTAAAGGTTAACATCGTAAAAAAACGCCACGTAACCAACCATCGCTCGGCCACCTCAGAAGAACTCGAAAAAATTCAGGCTCCAAGAAGAATGACTCTTGATCAGGCGCTTGAATATGTTGCCGAAGATGAATGGGTCGAAGTGACCCCCGCAGCGATACGCATTCGCAAAAAAGGCGAAACAAAAATCGGCAGAAAATCCTGAATCTTTTCAAAGATTTGTAGACTGAAAAATTTGTGTTAATCTGGAATATGATGACCGGATTTTTCAGTCTTTAGCCATGTCTGTTGATTGATGCAGGTCAGTAGGTGCTGTTTTTCTAAGAGGTGTTACTGATGAGGACTGTATACCCTATTTTAAGACTTGTTTCAGCTTTGCTTTTGCTGTTGTGCTTTGCGGCGGCAACGCAGGCCGGGCAAACCTGGATAACCATAAACAAACGCTCGGGTCTTCCCAGCAATAATTTGACCTGCATGGCCATAACT
>JASURT010000181.1 GCA_030446435.1 Candidatus Ozemibacter sp. | reverse complement strand
AAACACCTGATCCCATTCCGAACTCAGCAGTTAAGCTCAAAGACGCCAATGGTACTGCGGGGGCAGCTCCGTGGGAGAGTCGGTCGCCGCCAGGTCTATGAGAGCCTCGTAGCTTTTGTTACGGGGCTCTCACCCTTTTAGGCCGGTCTTTACCACAAACGTAGGGGCGATTCATGAATCGCCCCTACTGCGTATGTACCATGAACATATTTTTATTGTCATTTTGTTAAAATGAGAATATCCTGAAAGTGTAGATAAAAATTAGAGTTGTGAGGTGTGAGTTGTGATTAAAAAAGACACCTTTAAAGTAAGGATCGATCAATTACAGCCTTCTCAGATTTATTTGAGCGGCCCAAGATTGAAAAATATTTCCAGACATACCGGTTTTATAGTCAGGCCCATCCCGGTAAGGCTTCTTTCTGGCCGGCTATGCATCGTCGAGGGTCATGAACAATGCTTCTTGGTCAGGGCTGCCGGTCATAAGGAAATTGAAGTCTATCTGGATGAAAGAAATTCTCCGTCTAATTCAGAGTTTGAGGCATTGGTGAAATATGCCAGTGATAAAGGCATCGCATCAATAGATGATCTTGAAGATAGAATTCTTTCTTCAGCAGATTTTCGTTCTTTGTGGCTTGAGAAAAAGAAAGAATTTGTTCAGGGGAAAATTTAGTAAAAGATTTGAAAAGAGTTAAAGCTTGAAGACAATCCGATTTTCTCATCTCCTCGCAGGAATAATTTTGGTTCTGACCTTGTTTTCTTCTCTTGATGCTCAACCGATGTCTGAAAAACAGATGTTTGAAAAAGGCAAAGAGCTTTCCTATGAGGGACAGGTGCAAAAGGCTCGCTCTCTTATCGAAGAGATGGAGAGCGAAACTGAACCCAAATCACAGGATGATGGCTCGACAGGCTTGATTCTTTCAATGATTTGGGGTGCTTTTGGCGCCGGATATTTTATTTTTGGAAAAAAACAGTCACGCGCTGTCTTCTTGCTATGCGGCATCGGGCTTTGTGTTTTTCCATATTTTATCCCCAGTGCTTTC
Source organism: Candidatus Ozemibacter sp. (assembly GCA_030446435.1). GTDB lineage: Bacteria > Muiribacteriota > Ozemobacteria > Ozemobacterales > Ozemobacteraceae > DYKG01. The sequence goes on along the minus strand of JASURT010000181.1, from coordinate 6,083 downwards.
GTTTCTTTTGTCGTTGGTCTTATACTCTGTCTTTTACCATTCAAGATAAGGTTTTGAGAAACATTAGTTTGCCACTTTAAAACATTGCTTTAAAGTCGAATTAGTGATATATTGCTTTGCAGCAAAAACATCATAGGACAAAGCAAATGACATTTCCTAAACCTTTTTATCGATGGCGCCCACATCCATGGCACGGCCTTGAAGTCGGGGTTAACCCTCCTGTTTATGTTCAGGCTTATATCGAAATTACTCCATTTGATCTGGTAAAATATGAAATCGATAAAGAGACCGGATACATGAGAGTTGATCGCCCCCAGCGAACTTCTTCCCAACCTCCGGCAATGTATGGATTCATACCGAGAACATATTGCGGGCCTCGCGTTTGTGCACTCTCCAAAGGCGCTAAAAAGGGTGACGGAGATCCTCTTGATATTTGTGTTATCAGCGAAAGACCGATTGCCCGGGCTGAGGTTATTTTGAATACCAGAATTCTTGGTGGTTTACCAATGATCGATCACGGCGAAGCCGATGATAAGATTATTGCAGTTCTTGACACAGATAATATGTGGCAGGGAGTAAATGATATTTCCGAACTCCCTCCGGTTCTTGTTGAAAGAATCTATCATTATTTCAGCACTTACAAGCTGGTTCCCGGACAGGAAGTGGAAATTCACATCGATTCGCCCTATGGCCGAGAACACGCAGAGAAAGTCATTTCTGCGGCAATGCTCGATTATCAGGACCAGTTTGGCAATTAATCCGGGCAGAAATTTTCCCTTTGGTTTATAATCAAAAGAAAACAAGGGGAATGACTTGAACAACACTAATAATTCCAGAGAAGTTCGTAAGCCCGATTTGATATACCAGCTCGATGATCGTCCTCCCATCGGCGAGGCCTTTTTTGCTGCCTTGCAGCATCTGATGGCTATTGTGGTATCGATCATGACCCCCGCATTGATAGTCTGCACAGCTTTGGGCGCCAGTGTTAAAGATACGGCCTACGTTGTCAGCATGTCTTTGCTTGTTTCTGGTATTGCCACTTTCATTCAGGTTCGTCGTCTTGGTCCCGTCGGCTCTGGCCTTTTAAGCATCCAGGGAACAAGCTTCGCATTCATTGGTGTTCTTATCGCGGTTGGTAAAAATCAGATATCTGCCGGTAATTCAATATCTGGCGCGCTTGCCTTATTGTTCGGCCTTTGTTTTGTAGGCTCGTTTATTGAAATGATTTGTAGTCGATTCATCAAACCCCTAAGATTGCTGATTACCCCTCTGGTCAGTGGAGTTGTAGTTACTCTGATTGGAACAACCCTTATTGGCACTGCCATTCAAAGTGCGGCTGGGGGTAACGATGTGATCAAGGCGTTTAACAGCGGTCAGATAGGCGCAGAAGTCATTCAGACCAATTTATTGCTTGCTATTGCCGTAATTGTAGTAATAATGGCGCTTAACATATCACGCAACAAGTGGTTGAGAATGAGCTCAATTTTTGTCGGTCTGGTTGTTGGCTATCTTTACTCTGTATTTACCGGGCAGATAGATTTCAGTCGGGTCAACGATCTTGATTTTCTAGCGATTCCAGTTCCATTCAAATATGGGTTTGATTTCAGTTTCAGCGCTTTTTTCGGTATAGCGATTCTTTATCTGGTCACGCTGGTGGAAACGATCGGCGATATCACTGCGACTTCGATGGTTTCCGGTGAACCGATCGAGGGCGATAAATATCTTGAAAGAATTTCGGGGGGCGTGCTGGGTGATGGCTTCAACTCAATGCTTGCGGCTATCTTCAATACTTTTCCCAATACTACTTTCAGCCAGAACAATGGAATCATTCAGTTAACCGGTGTTGCCAGCCGCTATGTCGGCTATTTCGTTGCCGGAATTCTGGTAATACTCGGCATTTCGCCTGTTCTTGCCGGATTGGCAGCAATTATGCCGGCCCCGGTTCTGGGTGGGGCAACTTTGCTTATGTTCGGCACAGTCGCATCTTCAGGTATCAGAATCATTGCTTCTCAACATCTGGACCGGCGCGGGTTGCTTGTTCTGGCCATTTCTCTGGGTGTCGGTCTAGCTGTTTCCTTTGAGCCGACTATAGTAAAAGCATTGCCGTTATGGCTTCAGGGCATGATTAGCTCAGGCATTATAGCCGGTGGTATTACGGCAATTGTTGTGAACTGGCTATTGCCTGGTGATCCGGAGAAGTATTTAAAGGATGAACCAGAAGAGGTCAGCCCGGAATTGATAAATTTTGACGAATGAATCTCAGTAATCGGTTTTCACAGCATTGTTATTGAGTTCTTCTCTTATTTCTTTGCTTGCTTTCTTTATTTGAGCAATTCTACGGTAAACACCCGAAATTTCTGCCCTGATCTGGGCAAGTTTTTCCTGGTGTCGCCGCGCTGAGCCTCTGTGAGCATAATATCTATATAAAGCTGTTTTGCCCGAAACCCCTGAGCCGGTTTGCTGAGAATAGGGGTTTGGCACCTGTTGATTGTTGGAGGCGTTATCGCTTCCCCAATTGCCCGGTGGTACATTTTGGGCATCAGGATCAGGACCGGTTGCCTGGTAAGAACCAGGATAATAATATCTTCTTCTGTATCTGGCTGCATGTCTGACTGAGGTATACATCTCTTCAGCCACTTCTTTTTCCTGCTTCTGCAAATATGCAAGCCTTTCCTGAAGTTCTTCAAGTTCGAGTGAGTTGTCTTCTACTTCTTCCTGGAGATCTTCGCGTTTTTCTCTGGCCAGATATTCTTCGAGGTCCTTGCGTCTCAGTCTGGCATTGGCTTCTCTAACCGAAGCCTGCCACTCACGCAGGTATTGCAGTTCTTCACTCAGTCTTTCCGCTTCTGCTTTTGCCATTTCGGCAATTTGCTCTTTTTCTGCAACTTCAGAGGCTTTTTCGTAAAATTCAATTGATTCATCGAGGTTACCGATGAGAATGTTTTCCAGAAAGGCTCTTTTACAAAGAAGTGCCGGAGTCTGACTGGCATTAACATCGCGGTATTTCTCAAGCAGCGCATTTGCCATGCCGTGATCTTCATGTTTTAGAATACTGTGATCTGCTATTATCGCTCTTTCGTAGCTTTCGACGGCTTCACTTCTTTGGCCTTTAAGCCATTGCTCCATTGCGGATTTAAAGTAGGCCCGGCCCTTCACCGGATCACCCTCTACACCTATTACCAGACAGGTCGCCGGGTCTGTGGCTGCGACTGCTGCTGTCGAGGAAAACAAACAAACCAAAAGAACGAAAACCCATATTTTTTCAGATACTCTCATTTTGCCTCCTTGTTTATTCTAAATCTGACTCCTTGCGGCAAGTTTGTCAAACAATGCTCATTCTTTGACTTCCATGGATTTTTCCATAAAAATTCTCGGATTCATCAACCTGGGCTGTGTTTCAATTATGGGTTTGAAATCCATCTGGTCAAGAATGTCTTTCTGTATGTCTATGCCAGGCGCTATTTCGATTAGTTCGAGCCCTTTTTCAGTTAGTCTGAAAACGCCCCTTTCGGTTACGTAGGTAACTTCGGTGCCTTTTTTCAACGCGTATTTGCCGCTAAATGTAATTTGCTCTACTTTTTTTACGAATTTTTTTGCTTTGCCTTCCTGAACAATTTTCAGCCGGCCATCGGCAGATTCAGTCTGAATTCCGCCTGCGGTAAAGGTTGTGCAGAATACTACTCTTCGCGCATTCTGGGTGATGTTGATGAAGCCGCCGCAGCCCGCGAACTTGGGGCCGAATTTGCTTACATTGACGTTGCCTTCTTCATCTATTTCACCTGCACCAAGAAATGCTATATCAAGGCCTCCGCCATCATAAAAGTCAAACTGTGAAGGCTGCGGTATGACGCAGGCAGGGCTGTAAGAAGCTCCAAAAGAGAGGCTTGATGCCGGAAGCCCGCCGATAGGCCCGGACTCAACCGTCAGTGTCATACGATCGCGAACATTTTCTTCCTTGGCAACGTTGGCAATACCTTCGGGCATACCAATACCAAGATTAACCACGCATTCACCAAGGGGCAATAATTCAAAAAGACTGCGCCGTGCGATAATTTTTCTGATGCTCATGGGCATGGGCCTGAAAAGAGAATCTTCTGGAAACTGCACCTGACCGGAATAATAAGGGCAATACTGTTCGAGAAAAGTTTGCATATGCTGTTCTGGTGATTTAACCATGTCGATAAGAACCACGTAGTCTACAAGAATTCCGGGAATCTGCACGAAAAGCTGGTTTATGCCTCCGCCGCGAGCCAGACGCATAACCTGGCAGATTACGATTCCACCTCGCTTTTTGGTGGCCATCGCCTGCGAAAGCGCATCGAGAGGTGCAACCTCCTGCTCCATGCTTATATTGCCAAATTCGTCGGCGGTGGTGCCTCTGATCAGGCAGACATCGATGTCGAAGTGCTTGTATCTCAGATATTCACGATCATCGAAATTCACCACTTCGACAATTTCGTCTTTTGTGATTTCATTAACCTTTCCACCCTCTAATCTTGGGTCTACATAGGTTTCCAGCCCTACGTGGGTTATAGTTCCGGGCTTGCCGGCGGCAATATCGCGAAACATATGCGAAATAACGCCTTGAGGCAGGTTGTAAGCTTCTATTTTGTTGTCGAGAGCAAGCTTGCCAAGTTTGGGGGCAAGTCCCCAGTGACCGCCAACAGCCTTTTTAACCATTCCTTCATTGCCAAAATGGTTCAACCCTCTTACTTTACCGTCGCCCTGGCCGGCAACGAAATAAAGCTCAAGATCTTTGGGGTGCTGCTCGGCTAGAAATCTTTGTTCAAGTGCCGAGGTAAGCGCTTCGGGATGTCCGCTGCCAACAAAGCCGCCAACTGCTATTTTATCACCGTCTTTTATCAATGAAACTGCCTGTTCTACGCTGATAAGCTTTGACTTCAAAATTATTCCTCCCGCTTCAGTTTCTGTTCATGAAGTTTTGCATGCTTTTTGCAAAATAATCGGTTTCATAAAGGCATGAAAGATGCCCGTTTTTGCTGTTGTAGTAAACGAGTTCACAGTTTGCCAGACTCTTTCTGGCTTCTTCGGCCTGCTCAGAAGTGAACATGAGATCAGATTCATCGATAATCATCTGCACCGGTTGCTTGATCTGGCTCAGCGCTTGATCAAGGGTTTCATTCTCTTCACAAAGATCGAAAAGAGTGTTGGCCTTGGCTATATAAATGTACGAGTTTGCATCGAAAAACTGCATTCGGGCTATTACCGTCTTTTCTATCTCATTTTCTACCAGGAATTTGCCGGTAAAGCTGGTAAATGGGTTGGTAGAAGCTCCGCCTTCAGGTTCGAGCAACCTACGGCCAAAATTGCTGTGTGACCAGTTGTCGGTTCTGGTAGCAGTCAGAAGAATTTTGAAAGCCAGCAACAGACCGGCGTTGGGTGGCTCTTTGTCGTAATAATCTCCCTGATTCCAGTTTTTATCAAGCATTATCGCTTCTATGCCCAGCTGATTCGGAACCATGAGACATGACGGGCGCACCATCGGGGTAGCGACAACCGAGATCAATTTTCCCACCATCTCAGGAAAATATTTTGCCCACATAAAAGCCTGTAAACCGCCCATGGATGGCCCGATCACATATTTAAGCCGCTCGATACCCATCGAGTCGATAAGGGCTTTCTGGGTTCTGATCACGTCTTTGAGTGTGAAAATCGGAAAATCCATCGCGTAGGGTTTGCCGGTTTCCGGATTTATGGTTGCCGGGCCGGTTGTGTGAACGAATGGATTGTTGAAGTTAATGTTACTTAAGCTGTCGCAGCAGATGACAAAATATCTCTTCGTGTCGATTACTTTGTCCGGGCCGATAAGACTGTCCCACCACCCGGGCAGGGCGTCGGACTCGTTGTATTTGCCGGCAGCATGGCTGGTTCCGGTGAAAAAATGACAGATGAGAACGACGTTGTCTTTCGCTTCATTCAAAGTGCCGTAGGTTTCGTAGCCTATGGTTACAGGCAGTTTTCTATCTGCTTTTTCGAAGTAAAAAGAGTCGAGTGAAAACTTCTTTTTCTCTACAATCATTATTATTCCTCAAGTTTTAAGCTTTGATAATTTTACCATTCCT
>JASURT010000180.1 GCA_030446435.1 Candidatus Ozemibacter sp. | reverse complement strand
GAAGTTTTCAACGTTCTGCTGCAAATTCTTGATGATGGCAGATTAACTGATTCAAGAGGCAGAACCGTTGATTTTCGCAACGTCGTGGTCATTATGACCAGCAACCTTGCCGCGCAGATTCTTATCAACAACATTGGCGAAAGTGGTGAAATTTCTGAAGAAACGCGCAAAACAGTGCTTCACGAAGTGAAAGCTTTCTTCAAACCTGAGTTCTTTAACCGCGTCGATGACATAGTTCTTTTTGCTCCATTGCAAAAATCAGAGCTTGAACAGATAATCGAACTGCAGCTTGAAAGTATTCAAAAAAGGCTTGAAGAACGACGTATAAGTATCGATCTCGATGACGCCCTGAAAGAATGGCTTATTGAAAGAGGCTACAGTCCTGTTTACGGCGCAAGACCTTTGAAAAGACTGCTGCAAAAAGAAATTGAAACTTTGCTTGCAAAGGGTATAATCTCGGGCGAAATAACTGATGGCGCAAAAATAACCCTTTCGCTGAAAAACGATAAACCTTATATTAGCGCCTGAAATCAACTAACTCCGGAGGGAAGAAGATGAAAGCATTACTGACCAGCTGGACCGGCAGGTTCATATCTCTGATTGTACTGACCATTGCAATGGCTGTCGGCGGATACCTCGTGGATCCGGCTTACTTTCAAAACCCTCTTGGAGAAGGCGAAATAGGTCTACTCGCCAAAGACGGCTACAGCATGCCGGCCACCACCGAAATTTCAGTGGTGGCCGACGGCGTAGACCCTCTTCAGGTAGACCTTACCTCGGTAGAAGGTGATTTCAGCGGTGAACTGGAAGTAATCGACCCATCAGGCAGCATTATCTTCAGTGATAAATTTGCTCTGCGCCATCACCCTAAAAGTTTTTTACCCAATCCGTCAAAATGGCAGACTTTTTATTCACCAACAACAGGAAAAGGCGAATATCTTCTGCGCCTGACGCAACAAAACCCTGGCAAAGCCAGAGTTTTCTTCTATCAGGGGCCATTTGTGGTAAGAATGCTGATGCTGCCCTTGATCGCGGCTTTTTTCCTTCTGGTGATAGTTCTGACCCTTTCTCCATCTAAAAATGAAGCGGCAAAAACACCCGAAGCAGAAACTGCATAAATTTTGCTGCTAAAGGCAAAGCAAATTTTATCGGATTTTTTGGTACCCTTCCGTATTGGCCGGGAATTTATTATACTAGTAATGTTAAGGTCAAAGTCGGAGGAGTAAAATGAAAAGGTATTTAACTGGAATTCTGCTGTTGATGCTGTTTCTTGCCACAGCACTCCCATCAGCCTATGCAGATGCACGAGCAGACTACGAAAGATACATTTCTGCGTATAACGCATACCGAAATGCCGTTATCGAGAAAAAGCCCGTAAACGAAATTCAATCGCTTCTCGGGGCATATCTTGATGCAAAAGGCGCATACGAAGGCAACTTAAATCGAACATCAGACGAAGTTCTTGACGGTACAACTCCGGGAGCGAACGAATCAAATTCTCAAGCCGGTTTTACCGGTATAGAAGCAGATGAAGGTTCAGCTGCCCAGGTCGCCCAGTTTCCTCAAGGTTTAAGAAGAATTCTTGAGCAGCTGTGGTCAGAAAAAGGCCGCAAAAACCCCGATGCAATGATGAAGCTGCTTGAAGCCTATATCGAAAACAACCCGGGTTCAAAGTTCGTGGACACAGCAAGATACGAACTGGCCAAGGCCTATGAACTGCTTAAAGATGACCAGAAAACCTCAGCAAAAATCCTCGAACAGATTGTAAAAAACAAGCCTGAATCGAGACTTGCCAATTTTGCCCAGCAAAGGCTTGCCTATTATGCGGCATCCAGCAACTACGCAAAATGGAAACAGGTTTTAACCAATTCCTATAACGATTCGCAGCAAAGCTATTCAAAGTATCGTGACACATCCTGGCTGGCTTTTCCGGTTAAGGCAACCAGATGGGTCGGTTACGTAAAAAAACTTACCACTTTCAACAGCAACCAGGATAAATTCGAAAAATTTCAGATCTGGTATGAAAATCTGGGCGCAAGATTTGCTCCACCGGTAGAAGTAACTTTTGAAAAATTCAAAACTGCCACTGGCACCAATGATGACAGCGCCGAAGTCAGTCTCAGATATACCAACTCAGAAGCCTGGTATTCTCGCTGGAAGCTTTTGAACGAAGCGAAGCACAGCATCGATATTCAGTATTTTATCGTAGACAAAGACATCTTCGGCATGTCTATGCTTGGCTTGCTTTACAAGAAAGCTAAAGAAGGTCTGAAAATCAGACTGATGCTCGATTCTCGCGGCACCAAAAAGCTGACTCGCAAACTTCTCGGCCAGGATCTTTTACAGGAACTGACCGAAATGCCCAATTGTGAAGTAAAGGTATTCAATCCGGTTCATTCAAACCTTCTTACCGCATTTATGGATGTAAGAAAAGTAATGGCGTCTAATCACGACAAGATTCTCGTGGTAGATAATGAATACGCGATTGTTGGCGGCAGAAACATTTCAAAAGATTATTTTGTTGACCAGATAGATCATCCAGAATGCTATCGGGATTGTGATGTAATAATTCGCAGCCGCGAAGTCGCTGCCCAGCTTGATTTTGCCTTTGATGAAGAATTCGCCAAACTCAAATCATTCAGCATCAGCGATGAGCTCTGGGGCAATATCGATGTCATGACCCCTCAACTGTTAGCGGCCAATGACACAATGTACAGTCACATTCTTAATGAACGCTTCACCGTGACTCCTGATGTTGACAAAAAATATCTCAATGCTGCAAAAGAATATCTGACAGAATTGTCACAGTATTCACACATGCGCGATTACACTGGGTTTGACCCTTTCGACAATTCAGTTTATGCGCCGACAAAAATCATTGATAAACATTCGCTGGGCGGCCCAAGAAACGATATCACCGACCAGATGGTCAAGTATATCGACGGTTGCCGAAAAGAAGTATTGATTCAAAACCCATACGTGGTATTGACCGAACGCATTTTCGCAGCACTTCAAAGAGCCGGTCGTAAGGGAGTCACAATCAAGATTCACACTAACAGCCCTTATTCGACTGACAGTCTTGCAACCCAGGCCATGTTTTACGCAGACTGGAAAAAGGTTCTGGCAGAAATTCCCAATGCCCACATTTTCGTCTACTACGGCAAACGCAAACTGCATGCAAAAAACTGGGTATTTGACGGAAAAATCGGTATTGTCGGCACCTACAATCTCGATTACATGAGCGAGCAGATCAACTCTGAAGTGGTTGCGGCCATTAAATCTGTCGAGTTCGCATCTCAATTACGCAATGAAATCATTTCTGATATCAACAATTCAAAAGAATACAAAGTTAACGTAGATGACGAAGGTAAAATTGAATCAGTGTTCGGACCCGACGATGTTCAGGGTAAAAACTTCTGGTTGTTAAAGACTCTCTCAAAATTTACGATTTTCAAAAAACTTATCTGATTATCAGATAAAGCAAAGGGGCTGTCTCATTTGAGACAGCCCCTTTTTTTCAGCTTCCGATATCTTTGCGAAAACGCACTTTTTCGAGATGAAGTCGTGAAATATCCTGATAGCACTTCTCCCGGGCGTCATCAATCGTTTCGCCTATGGCTGTAACGCTTATTAAACGCCCACTTTTGAATTTCATTCTTGCTGAATCATCTGCCTTGCGGCAATTTGAAAAATAAACATAAGAATCTTTAACTTTATCGAGGTTGTCTATAATCGGTTGCGCCGCCTCAGATTCAGGGTAACCTTCACGCGCAATTACCACTGAAACCGCAGAGTGCTTTCCGAATGCAACCTCTGAGCCCACTGCGTTCAAGCAACCCATCGAGCAATCCTTTAGAAGGCATGCCAGATCACCTCTGAAGCGGGTTAAAATGCTCTGGGTTTCAGGGTCTCCAAGTCTTGCATTGAATTCCAGAACTTTCGGGCCATTAGAAGTAAGCATGAGCTGAATAGAAAGAAAGCCTCGATAAAGCAGGCTATCTTGTCGCATACCATCGACTACGGGCTGCACTATTTCATGAATAATGCGCTTTTCAAGCTCAGGGTTCAAGTCAGGCGAAGGACTTACCGACCCCATGCCGCCGGTGGTGGGCCCGGTTTCATTTTCTCCGACCCTTTTATAATCACGACTTGAGCTGAACGAAACCCATTGCTGCCCATCGGTCAGAATTGAATAAGAACACTCGATACCCTCAAGCTTTTCCTGAAGAATAAGTGGCGCGCCATTTTTGTGCAGCATGTCGATTGCAGCATTCTGAGCCTGTTTTTCATCGTCACAGACATGCACTCCTGAACCATGAGAAAATCCGTCGCATTTAACGACTCTGATCTGGTTGTTGCGGGCAAAAGCATCCAGAATTTCGCTTTCATTAACAACAATTTCTGTCCAGGGCGAAGGAATCTTGTGCCGGGTCATGAACTGAGACGCAAAAGCTTTGCTGGTTTCAATTCTTCCGGCATCTTCCGCCGGCCCGATAACCGGAATTCCCGCGAGGGCAAGAGCGTCGACGGTACCATCTTCGACAAACTTCGAAGAGCCAACTACTGCTAAAGCAATCTTATCACGACACTGTTTAACCAGCTCGATGTTATCGCGAAATGGAATTCTCTTACAAACAGCGATTTCCGCCATTCCAGGGTTTCCGGGGCAGGCGATGATTTTATGTACAGAAGGAGAACGTGAGAGAGAATGAACAAGCGAATGCTCTCTGGCACCCGAACCAAGAACAAGTATATTCACCTTGGGTTTCTCCGTTTTATTATCAGACAAGCTTTGCCGCGAAATGATACTATTAAGCGCCAATTTCGTCAACCCGCACCCAAAACCCAAAAACTAGCGATGATGCTTGCTGCAAAAAGCTCGATGCTGATGTCGGCATGGCACTGTTAGTCAGTATCGCTTCTCAAACACAAAAAAAGGGCCGCCCTCAGGCAGCCCTTTTTACTTATACGATTTTATCTAACCTGCTTTTTTAGACTGTTGTATTGATCAGAGTACGTTTTCAACTGTTCGAATACCTGTTTGGCACCTGCGGTATCTCCAGATTCAACCATGCGGTTATACTGAAGGTAGGTGTCATAGTATTTTTTCTCGACAGACTTAAGCTGTTCAGCTGCGCCAGCCACATTTCCCGAGTTAACTACCGTTTCCTGAGAACCCATTACAACCGGGCCTCTGGTTCCGCCTGAACCGGCAACTGAACCGATAGATACCGGAAAGCTGCTGCTCTGTCGCTGGGTTTGCTGAGAAGGCAATACTTCTGAACCACGATTGAAAAATGAAACCTTGCGGCCTTTAGTAAAGCCTGAAACCCATTTTGCAACCTTGCTGCCGAGCAGACCACCAACAATACCACCGACTATTGGCCCAATAACCGGAATCGGTGCTCCAAGGGCCATACCAATTGTTGAACCGATTGAAGAGCCAAGCAGATCAACCTTGTCGACCTGCTTCCATGCTTTTGACAATGAGAATTCACCGTTTTTCAGCCCAGATACAAGGTTGGCACCCATCTGGCCTGAGAAAGAAGAAAACATGACCGGAATAACCGAACCGACCATTGCCCCGATTGGGCCCGGAATAAAGGTTTTTACCAGGGTTGAAGCGAACTGACCGCCGGCTGCACCAAGTGCAGAACCGGCCACACTACCGGCAAATTCAAGAGAAGCAACTGCTTTAACCGCCTTTTTAAAAGAAGGCTTTTCACCATGAATCATGTCGATGGCGAGATTGGTTCCGACCGCGACTGTTGTGGTAAGAGCAAGATTCGAGAATGAAAAACTGTTTTTCAAAGAAGTTTTGGCGTTCTGAACGCCCTCATTTACGCCTTTTGAGAGTTTACCCTTGAAAGTATCTGCATACTGCACATCAGCAGCAGCATTGATTGTACCTTTATTTTCAACGACCTTGCCGTCTTCAAATCTTTTATCTTTGCTGATAAGGCCAACTTTCTGGCCGACGGCAAAAATTTTGGCACGAATTACATTGACGATGGTCTGTAATTTCTCTTTAACGATTGCCAGAATTGATTTTAGCTTCTCAATTGCGCCTGATGCGTTCGGGTTAGCCTGAAGCTTTTGTGCCTGAACTCCAAGTTGTTCAACGCTGTAAGCAAGCTGCTGATCAAGAGGCAAGCTACCCGGAGTGGTTCCGGACTGGAGATTCTGTTTGGCAGCGATACTCGAAGTCTTCAGAGTGCCGGTCAGCAGATTTTTCGCATTGCCAAGAATAGCTTTAATTCTTTCGGTAATGCTCATCGTCTGCATATTGGTTGGGGCAATCTTGTTGTATAAAGGCGTAGAAATCTTTTCGACCGTAGAAATGGTATTCTGAGCGGTTCTAAGATTCGCCTGAAGACTGTTCAGTTCAGGTAATACAGTATTGAGGACCGAAACGTCTATCGGCTGGCCCGCATTAACCGGAATGGTTACCTGATCAACCTGAGCATAGACACCAAAGGTTGAAAGAACGAACAAAATGACTGTCATCATTGAGATTCTTTTTACCGCGACTGTTGAAAACAGTTTCATAATTTATTCCCTCCGCACTCTTTAAAAGAGGCTTTTTTACTGTCAAGTCGTACAGCTTTCTTCAATTATAAGAACCACAGCTAAACCTGTCAATGATCTGCGGCTCGAAAATAGCGCTGCCGATTTTGAAGAAGCTTTGGTTATAATCAAGGGTTGTGATATAGATAGTTTAACGAAATGAAACTTAAAAAGCAGTCAGAAAACAGAAGATACATAATCAGCGCTTCAAGGCGCACCGATATTCCGGCTTTTTTTTCTGAATGGTTTGTCAACAGACTCAAGGCTGGTTATTGCCATGTAAAAAACCCCTTTAACCCGAATCAGGTCAGCCAGGTGTCGCTTTTGCCGGAAGATGTCGCAGCCTTTGTTTTCTGGACCCGAAACCCGGCACCTTTCGGTCAGGCGCTGAGCCTGCTTGACGCAATGAATTACAAATACGGGTTTCTCATCACAGTTACCGGGTACCCGGAAGAACTTGAGCCCCACACGCCTGAGATTGATGAAATCAACAAAACCATAGCTGACCTGGCTGATAAAATTGGTAAAGATAAAATTGTCTGGAGATATGACCCTATACTTTTTTC
>JASURT010000179.1 GCA_030446435.1 Candidatus Ozemibacter sp. | reverse complement strand
ATACCCTTGATGTGAAGAAGATTCTTGGGCCAGCCGTAAAAAGTTCCCGGCAGGGTGCCGAAAAGATTTTTCATCGACAAGGTTACCCCGACCCAATGATGTGTTTTAAGCTTGGGAACATTTATCACCAGATCAGCCTGAAGCAGCTCGGTCGAAACAAAAAACTCTTTAAGATCGGTAAAAGTGCCCTGGTTTTGTATTGGCTGCACATCGCCATAATTCAAGTCGACAAGCCGTACATCATTTGGCATTTCTTTGCGAAGATGAGGGTTAAGCACCGAAAAATAAGAATCTCTCCTGTGTCCGGCGGCCTCACCGATGGTGACCTGGCGTGCTCCCCCTTTTTTGCAAGCTTCGACGATGTTAAGCAAAAGTTTAGGATCAGTAATAATCGGGCGACCCTGATGATACTCAACAAAATTGGGCTTTAAAAGAATATTTTTACCTTTAAGGTCAAGGCCATCTTCAAGCATTGCCTTCAGAATATTGTCGCTGTAATCTTTTGCATAACCGTCAGCGTCAAGAATTCTCACCGGGCAAACCTTAAAAAACTGCCGACCGATAATGTTTCCCAAGGCCGCGGCTCCGAGTGCTGATGTCGCCCATAACAAGAATTTTCTTCTATCCATTAGAAAATTTCTCTTTCTGCCAATGCAATCGAAGCAAAAGCAAGATGATGCGAATTCATGTAAATTTCAGTGCCATCGCCAAGAAATTCGACCAAACGATTCCGCTGTTCGGTAAAGTCTCTTTTATACTTTTTCATCACCAGAACGGTCATTGCCAGGGCATATACAGAATTAGCCGTGAGTGAAGTGGTTTCCATCACTTCAAAAACCTCGGCAACGGAGGTAAATTCGACCTGATCATGCAGTGCCAGCAAAGCCAGAGCAGTTGTGTCGACAAAAGGTATCAAATCAGTAGAATATACGTTTTTCACTCCGCAATTCCAGCCGTTACCCGGAATCATTCTGTCAACAAGCAGGCGGACACCGTCACGAAAACGGTCAGAAGCTTGATACGAAGAATTCTTCAGGCCGATCAAAGCCCAGGCAGTCGGTTCTACCCAGCTGAACGAATCTTTGGTCCAGGCCCAGCCCACGATAGAATTATCCTGTTCGGCAAATGGGTGTTGTTCGAAAGTTTCGCCTTTAGCCTGCATTAAAAAATCGCGGGCTTTTTTCAGGCTATCTGACTCGCCGATAAAATTCATTAAAATAGCGAACTGGGCAGCAGCCCAGACAGTCTGACCGGTTCCGATGCTGTTGACGTTTACAGAGCCATCGTCATTCTGCATGCTTTTCAGCCATGAAATAGCGGCTTCGATATAATCAGGCTTTTCACCTATCAGCAAAGAAGCTAGACAGGCCCATACGGTTGCCTCTGATTGGGGTTGGTTGAAGCCTTTCTGGTAGACAAACCCTTTGCCTGGAATCCAGAACTCTTTTAAAGCGCGTATGATATCAACGCATTCCATAGTCAAAACTTATCAAAAAGATAGAATTCAGGCAAATCAAAAAAATTACCTTGCTACCTTGAAGAAAAAAACAGATAATTATTTATACTGGTTAACTGCTGGCATAATTTATGCTGTTATTTTAGATATAATATAAAAATGAAGAGGTGCAATCATATGAAGAGATTCAAAAAAACAAGACTAGGACAGGGTTTGGTTGAATATGTTCTTTTAGCAGCTTTGATTGCTCTTGTCTCGATCGCAGCTCTTACCAGCATGGGCCAGACAGTTAATGAAGGCCTGTTCAGCAATATCAGCAGCAACCTCGATACTGCCAACACAAACATCCAAAGCTCACCCTGATTTCGCGGTATTTTTACCACAACAACTGATTCATGAAATTTGACCAGATCTGCAATCTCTTCATTTTTTTCTTTTCAGCAACTCCAGACAGGATTCTTTATAAATAGATTCCCATCCTGTGTATGCCTTGGCTTCAGTATGGTTTGCTCTAGAATCAAGCAGAATGTAGTCACAGTTGAACCGATCTGCGGTGGCGACCGTCAGATCACTGGTTGCAAAAGAAGATACGACTCCCGGTAAACCAGATAAGTAATAAATGTAAATGGGATAAACCGATACAATACCGCCACTCAGAACAATATCCTGCCTGGAGAGCATTTTTTTGTACGGAAGATTGTCGTTTTCATATTGCTGATTAAGTTTCCTGATACTTAAACCAGAAAAAACCAGGGACCAGATCAGAACCACAATTCCAATAAATCTTACAAAGCTTTCTTTGTATCTTTTCAATTCAGCCAGCTTCCATAGACCCAAACCATTCAGAACTGCGAATCCAGGGTAAAAAAACGCGCTGATATGCATAGAGGTTCCCTTGATTGCCTGATGTGTAAACAGTAAACCGCAAAGCAACCAGAAAACGGTTAACAGAAAAGAAAACAGCTTTCCGCTGCTTTTCCAGATCACCATCAGACCCAGCAACCATAAAGGATAAAGCAGAAAAGCTCCGGGCACCGCAAACAGGTTCAGAAAACTATTCCAAAGACCCGCCAGTCGCTGCATTAGAACGGCCTTCACCCCTGGCTCAACAAAATAAGCAAAGTTTCCCGGAAAACGTTCATCAAAAAGATCATCGTATTTTTGCAAAAACAGGGCTTTGGTATTTGAAGTCCACAGCTTGCCCAGAACCAGGTAATTGCGGATAAGCCATGGAGAAATAGTTACCAGAAGCACCAGCAAATAAATTGCAAGAACTCTGAATCTAGCCTTTCGAATAACCAGCCAGAAAAAGCCAAGAGCAGCGAAAATAATGCCTTCGATACGGGTCAGGGCTATAAGACCGGCAATAAACCCTGTTGTCAAACCGGAAGGGTTTTCAGCACTGATTTTTCTTATGAACAGATAGCCCAGAAACCCATAAATGGCAATATTGTCAGTGGTCAGAACATAAAAAAGATTTCGACCGCAAAAAAGCAGGGTTAATGCGCCAGCAACTGCATAGGCAGGCCTGCTGGTATGATTAAGGATTTCGTAATAGACAAAAGTAACAAGCAAACTCCAAAGCAAAATATTAAGGTAAATCTCTCCCGCAGCTCCGGCGAAAAACCGCGAAAGCCAGTATGCCACTATTCCCAACGGCATCCAGTAATCCATTGGATGAGAAAGTGACTTGTAATCATTAAGATGATGCCAGACCACTGGCTCCTCAAATCCCCTGCCCTGTTCGAGTTTATCTGCCATAATGTGATAATAGGCAGAATCCATGGTTGCATTGGGCTCAACCAGATTCGCAACAAGCAATAAAAAGCCTATTGAAAATAAAAAAAGACCGGCACCGGTGAGATTGAAAAATCTCTGCTTTAATGAACTACAGGGTTTAAAAATTTCTTCTTTCACTGTCAGGTCCTTTTTTTAATGGCCACAAGAAAAGATTCTTCGAAAACCTTTTTCCAGCCAGGGTAATCTTGCTGATCAAAATTGCTTACCTGGGTGTCGAAGAGAATGTAATTACACCCATATCTGTCTGCCAGAGCTTTTGTCTGCTGCGAAGATTCCCCGAGAGATACGACTCCGGGAAATCTTCCGACAAAATATACATAAACCGGGTTAATAGAAACAATCTTACTGTGTTTTTCAGCAGATATTTGTCTGCAGAAATTTCTATAGGGCCGATTTCTTTCTTCATGAACTTTTGCCAAAGCTGTAACATTAAGGTATGAAAACAACCCAGACCAAAGCACAACAGCAAAAGCCACGGCCAATTGAAACCATTTATGGTAATTTCGTTTTGAACTGAGGTGATGAAGCCCTAACCCGGCAAAAACCGCAAAATGCGGGGCAAAAAAAGCGCTGATATGTACCGCAGTTCCATTCTCTGATTGATGCGGGTAAAGTATCGCGCATTGTAACCAGAACAAAATATTCAAGAACAGAAAGATTCGGCCATCCTTTTTCCATGAAGAAACCAGCCCTGGAATCCATAACAGCAGCAGAAGAAAATGTGCGGGAACCAGGTAAAGAGTGAAAAAACTCTTCCATAACGCAGAAATTCTCTGGAAAATTATTTGTGAAAGCGGCTGCTGCATAAAATAAGCGAAAGAGGCCGGGAACTTATCATCATAAAGATCATAATACCGGTGAACGAAAAGTGCGCCGGCATTACTTGTCCAGGCACGACCAAGAACGATGATGTTTCTGATAATCCAGGGCGAAAGAGTCAAAATCATGGCTGCAAGAAAAGGTAACAGCAGACGTGCGTTTCTATGTCGATAAACCAGCCAGACCAGGCCGGCAAAGGCGAAAATGACGCCCTCAATGCGGGTAAGTGCAATCAAGCCGGCCAGAAACCCGGCAATGTAAAAGTTTGGCTTGTCATCAGACAATATGGTAATGAAAAAATATCCAAGCGTTGCGTATATGCCAAGATTATCGGTAGTCAGAAGATAAAACAGATTTCTACCGGCAAAAAGCAGACATAAAGCACCGGTTAAAGCCATTGGTAAACTTTTACAGCGTCTGAAAATTTCAGAAAAAACCAGAGTTACCAGAAAACTCCAAAGCATTACGTTAAGCAAAACTTCACCGGTTTCACCCGATATTACTCTGACCAGATAATAACATACCACCCCGAAAGGCAGCCAATAGTCCATAGAATGTGTCAGATTATCGTATTTATTTAAATGAAGCCAGATGAAGGGTTCTTCAAAACCTTTCCCGGCCTGAAGTTGATCAGCCAAAATATGGTAATAAGCTGCATCTATGGTTGCCTGAGGGTCGACAAAATCAGCAACGAACAAAAGAAACGCCGCCGAAAAGACAAAAAGGCCGGCCATCACAAGATTTTTTGCACAAAACAATTTTTTCATTTTTTTCCTGACAGAATTCTATTCTAAAAACATACGAGTCTTCCAGTTTAATTTGAAACAAATTGGGGTATTGACAGCAAATATTTGTCGTACTACACTCTGTAGCACAACCGAATTGGGGGGCTTGTTTTGAAAAAGGCAAAATTGATTTCAATTTTTATAATAATGCTTTCAGTTGTGGCATTGGGCGTTTTTATGGGTAAGCAGATGTTCAAGCTTATCGAAGCTGGTTCAACAACCGACAAAACCGGTTCGCAACAGATAGCGACCTCTTCGGTTCAGATTCTCTACAGTTCCGGAACAGTTGCAAGCCAATCTTATGTCGCAGCTCCAGAGATTACTCCGGCTCAAAGTGAAAACACTCAAAAAACCGAACCCGGCACTTCTGAAAATGCTGTGGCCAAAACACCACCCAGCAAACCAACCGCACCTGTTTTCTCGCCAGACGGACCAAGATGGTTCGCTTACGCTTCTGGAAACGGCATCAATGTCAGAAATGGCCCTTCGACAAAATATAAGAGGCTTTTCAAAGTTGCCAAGGGCACAAGGGGCGATGTGGTCGAAAAGAAAGATGGCTGGACCAGAATTAAATGGGATTTCAACCAGCAATACGGCTGGGTAAGAGATGACCTGCTGGTTCAGGGACCTGCCGAAGTTGTTTCAACTCTTGTTCAAAAAACCGGAGATGTCGCGAAAATCGATGCAAAACAGATAAACAAAGCAACCGCCAAAGAGCTTCTTAAAGAAAGCAAGCTGGTTGTGGCAGTGGCCAAACCCGCACCAATCGCTAACACAGTCAAGACCTACGTAGAAGGTGACAAATTACCGGAACATGCAAAAATTGCAGCAGACCCTTTTGCCAACATTCGCTCCGGCCCGGGCGTCGGCAACGCCAGAATTACCAAACTACCCAAAGGCGTGGTTGTAAAAATCAACAAGGTTCAGCGTGAAGGTAAATGGCTGTGGTTTGAGATTCAGTTCAATGAAGGAAAAAAATCAGGCTGGACCCGAGAAGACAACCTTTCTTTCTAATCAGGTAAAAGTCGTTAATCTTATTGATTATCGAAAACAATCCTGGCAAAAGGCTGTTTGAAGCGAAAATCTCTGGTTATCGCCTCATTGGTATCCTGGACCATTGAAACTGAGACTTTTCCACTTCTGAAACGAAATTTGTCGATAACCCAGGCGCTGCCTGAAGCTTTTTCAAGAAAAAACTTTCCCGAAAAACCGCTGCGTGTCGGAGTTGAGCAATTAATTTCAAGAGAATTGCGCAGATTTCGCGGTCTGAGATTCAGGATCCGGCCGGAAACATTTATGAAACTCTTTATTTGCCTTGAGTTTTCGCCGGTTCTGCGAATGTGGTCCCAACGACAAACAAGCTGAACCACCTCATTTTGTCTCGTGCCGCGAATACCTTTAAACTCTGTATAAACCTTTTCGACAACCCAGACCGAATCAGGGTTGTGCCCTAAAACAAGGTTAAGGCGAAAAGAGAAAATTTCGTTCTTTTTATCGGGATTTAATGCACAAACATGTGCAATCACCTGAGTTTGTCCGGGCGAAGTATCATTGAACCAGGCCACGCCACAACCAATATCGGTAAAGCTTTTTTTAACGGCACCCCGATATTGAGCGTTTATTCGATAAAATTGCCACTGCGGCTCGGCAAAAGCACAAACGGAAGTGAAAAACAGAAACGCCACGATCCAGAATGGTTTTCTTACTGCGAATAGCACAGCTGAATCCTTTCAACTCTCAGTTATCTATTTTTATCGTAAAGTCTCTACGACTTAAAATCACTCTTGAACCACAAAAATTACAAAACCTGGCCCGGCCAATAGAAAATGCGCCGCAACCAGAACAGATCATCAAACCTTCGTTGTTCTGGGTGTCGATCTTCAATACCGCGATCCAGGATTCGTAAATTCCCAGGAAAAAGACGGCCAATGAAGTGACAATCATGCCGCTGACTGCCTGCAGATTAAATTCAAAAACCATAAAATCAAAAAGGCCATGTAAAAGCGCGGCTATACCAATGCCGGCAAAAATTCGCACCGAAATGATCGAGTCTGATTTGGGCCTTGTCAGCGCCGTTGCCGAAACAGCCGCGCATAACGCACTGAAAAAGACATGGGCAGTCGAACTGACGATCAATCTTGGCACAACCACAGATGAGCCAAATATGGCATAATACTGAATGTTTTCGAGAAAAGAAAAACTTAAGGCGCATGAAATGAAAGTCATGAAAAGAACCGTTGGTCGCCGATTGAACTTGACCAGAATAGAAGCAAGCAAACCACCGCCAGC
>JASURT010000178.1 GCA_030446435.1 Candidatus Ozemibacter sp. | reverse complement strand
TTCGCAGCTGGCCACGTCCTTCTTCGGTCTCCAGCACCAAGGCATCCGCCCTGCGCCCTTTACAACTTATTCCTATAAAGCACTCGATCATTTTACTTTCGAACTGTACTACTAACACCAGCTCATTAGAGCAGGTATCAGCATCCAATTAAAAAGACCTTTTTAATTACTTGGATGTGTTTCATCGGATATTATTTTCAAAGATCACGACGCTTTTCGGCGTCACCTCACCTCGTGAGGAAGTTCATATTAACACCTTTCGATTTTCGTGTCAACAAAATTGCCAAGTTTTTTTTCAGAAATTTTCAAAACTCTTGATTCGCTTTGTATTCCCTTGTTTAAAGGCTTAAGAATAATTGATTTTCTAATGTAGATTCAATAAATTCCCGCAGCTCAGTGTACCCTTATATTAATCCGGGCCTGCCGCCTTTACTTTTGCCGGGGAAGCTGGCGCCACAGACATTCTTTTTCAGTCTTCCTAACGCTTAACCAGTTCTACTCGTCTGTTCTGAGCCCGACCTTCATCGGTCGCGTTTGAGGCTACAGGTTTTGTTTCGCCATAACCTTTCGCCACCAGTCTGTCTGGGGGGATATCAAAAAGAGCAAGATAGGCTACGACAGTTTCAGCCCGACGCTGAGAAAGTCTGAGATTATATTCATCTGCTCCCTGATTGTCGGTATGCCCCTGTATCTCAAGAGAGAGGTCAGGACTGTTTTTGAGCAAAGTCACCACATGCTGCAACTGCCTGGTAGACTCTTGCTTTAAAGTCGCTTTGTCAAGATCAAAAAGAATGTCATGAAGCTGAACCCTTCCTTCTGAATCAAGAGCTGCTTTCATTTCTGCCGGGCCAAAAGTCATGGTTTTCTTAAAAGGCTGCTCATCGACAATTATCAGATCTTGCTGTCCCAGACCCGCATTACCGGCAACTCTAAGCCATGTCGTTCCATTATCGTCACGTGGAATGGTAATCACAATCTGCCCTGAATCTTCGTAAACAACCTTTCCACCCTTTTCTTTAGCAGCTGCTTTGTAGTTTTCGAAAAATTCCAGCTTTGATATGGTTTTAACCCTGTCACCTGAGGCAGTTCTAACTTCGTAAAGCAACCGCCAGTATTCGCCTTTTACGTTTTTCTTTTCTCTTTTCCTGGTTTTGTCATTCAGACAATAAAAGTCACAGGAGTTGAATTTGCTGTAGTTTGACATATTTTCGGCAAGAACCGAGCCCGGAAAAGGCCGAACCAGCGGGTGTTCTTTATCGGTTTTTGCAGAGCCCGAAAAAGCAACCATCACAAGAACAAATGACAATACCAGCAATCTCAAACGATCCATAGAATCCTCCTTCTATATAGATGCGAACCATACATAATTGTGGCTGGCCGCATTATAAGAAACTTCAAAATCCTCAGTTGGTTTTTCTATATTCTAATGTAAATGTTAGGCTTTTATCTTTTTTACTGCAAGCTTTATCATTCTATGGTTATTTTTTGCACCAAAAAACGAAGAGTGGTATCCTTGTTGTTTATAGCGAATTCCTGAACCTTGATGGCTCGCTATCGAGAACAGACACACTGAAAGACAAAGCACGAACCCAGGACCATCGTGGGGATCGATGACAGGAACAAGGCCCTGCAGCGAACCCACACCAAAATTTTCGGTCGGTTGATCAAGATGTTCATCGGCCGCAAAGGAGTCACAATGGCACTTCCAAAAATTGGTTATGACATCGGAAACGAAAGTTTGCGCAACAACTGTTTCTGCTTCCTTCAGGAGCACGTCGACAAACATCCAGACAGGGTTTGTATGAAATGGGTCAATACCAAAAACAAGATTTGGTTCGACTACAACCCGTTCGCCCGTAAGCTGACCCACGACACATTTACCTATAAAGACATTTACGACATGGTCGTTCATGTGGCCGCAGGCTATCAAAAGCTTGGGGTCAAAAAGGGAGACTGCGCCCTGGTCTATGTGCCGATGATTCCATGGCTCTACGCCGGCATGTTTGCGTTTCAGATGCTTGGGGCAAACTGCATTTTTCTCGATTCTTTCGCAAGGGCTGACCAGCTTGGTTACGTAGCTGATCTTTGTAAACCCAAAGTATGGCTGTCGGGCGAGCGTGGTTTTGCCATGGGTTCAGGGCAACCTGCCCTGGAAGCTATTCCGATAAAAATAAACATGGGTCCCTGCACGAAAAAATGGACAGCGCGTTTTGAAGAACTTCTCGAAACCCCTGAAACCGCCGAACCGATTCCGGTTGAACAGGAACACACCGCGCTTATCACCTTCACAACCGGCTCATCAGGAACCCCAAAAGGCGCTGACCGCTCACATCGATTTCTCGCCGCACAGCACTACGCCATCGACTCTTGCCTGCCTTACGAAGACAGCGACCTAGACCTTCCGGTTTTTCCGATCTTCTCTTTGAATAATCTCGCAGCCGGGGTCACAACGATACTGCCCGCCATCAATGTGGCAGAACCGGCAGACAATGACCCATATGTGCTTTTCACGCAGATTAAGGGAGAAGGCATCACCACCCTGACGCTTAACCCATCTTTGCTCAACGGACTGAACAAATATTGTCTCGAAAAGGGCGAAACCCTTCCCGGCTTACGTCGCGTCGCTGCCGGCGGAGCCGCCGTATCACGTGATGTCGTTGAAGAATTCACAAAAATTGCGCCAAACGCAGAGCTTGTCGTAATGTATGGCTCTACTGAAGCCGAGCCCATGGCCCACATCACAGGCAAAGAGATGCTTGCCCAGCGAAGCGTCACTGAAGATGATCCCGAACTTGTCGATGCAGGCGTAAACGTCGGACATTTCGCCGATGGCTTGCAATACAAATTCATCAAAATTGTGCGTGGTCCCATAGAGATTTCTTCTGACAATCAATGGTCAGAACTGGAAGTGCCCCAGGGAAGTGTCGGCGAATTGCTGGTTGCCGGCGAGCATGTTTGCCGCGCCTACTACAACAACCCTGAAGCTTTCAAGAAATCCAAAATTCGCGACCATAATGATATCGTATGGCACCGAACCGGTGACCTTGGCCGTCTCGACGAAAACGGCAACGTCTGGATCGTTGGACGAATTCATAACGTCATCGAACGCGACGGAAACTACCTCTTCCCTGTGCAGGCTGAAGTTGTACTGAAGCGACAGCCCTATACCCGCCTGGCGGCCTATCTCGGCGTGCCAGACGACAAGCTTGGCGAAAAAACGGTCTGTGTCATCGCTCCAAAAAACAACGCAGAAATCAAAAACGAAAAGCTTTGCGCTGAACGCGAAGCCGAGATTCGCCGGGTCATGCAGAAGAACCAGATTCCCGTCGATCAGGTGATTTTCCATCCCGACATTCCGATGGATCTGCGTCATCGCTCAAAGGTAGAATACGGCATTCTTCGCGAAGAACTGCAAAAAGCCGGTTTAGTTTAATCAATTCCAACTGTTCAAGCGGGCAGCGTGAAAGTGCTGTCCGCTTGAAATTTGCAGGCTAAGAAACGAAATGAACCTTTTAACAGCACTTACCCGTTATTTCGGCTTCTTAAACCAGATCGACAGATTGCACCAAAACCTTGCTGGCAAAGGCTTAGCAATAAAAAACATCATTTTGCCGGGAAACCCACGCCGGGTTTTCCCACGGGGAAAATATACAAAGGGGTTTCAGTGTTAAAAAGTCCGAGCGCATCTGCAAGCTGGTCTGTCTTGAAAGCACCGACAGCCACGGTTGCAAGGCCAAGAGCTGTAGCCTGAAGGTATATATTCTGCCCGACGTGTCCTGCCTCCATGTAGACGTAGTTTTCACCGCGACTTCCGTAGCGAAGGGTCGTTCGCGAAAATACTCCGGCAATTACAATTAAAGCCGGAGCAGCTTCGATAAATTTCTGCGAAAGTGCTGCCTGACAAACCTGTGTGCGGCAATCACCCTGCAAAACCCTTTCAAGAGCGTGTTCGTCGGGGTGATAGAGATAAATTCCCGGCTCCACATCTGTGACATTGCCGGCCACAAAAAAAAGAAACAAAGGATAAGTTGCGCCGGCCGAAGGAGCAGCCCTGAAACCATTCTGAGGACTGGTAATGCCCTGTGCCGCCCAGAACAGCTGCGAAACTTCAGCTAATGAAAGAGGTTCGGCTGAGAAATTTCTGACGGATCGCCGATGGGCGATTGTTTCTTCAAGCGAGACAGTTCCTGACGAGCTGGCTGCAGGAAGAGGCATCAAAGAATTTACCGGAGCCCCGCGAAACTTTTCCATCTCAGTCTGCCCTTCAGAACAACCACAGAATAAGATCAGCAGCAAAACAAATCCTATCGAACGTTTTATTATTGAATTCTCAAAAGATACGTATTTCATTTTCTATGAATATTTTATCGTCTTTTTAAGTTGATTACAATTCGCTGCCCGAAGAACGCCAGCATCGGCCTTGAATCACTTCCTGCGCACGGTCTATCGGCTTTTTCTTCAACTTTTTTCTACGATAAGATAAGCATGTAGTTCCGGGTATTGATCGTATTCCAGATGCTTTATAGCACACCCCAGCTCAATAAAAAGTTTTAAAAATTCTTCAGTACCTAAAGATGAATAGTAGATTTCAGGCCCCATAAAATTGTTTGAATGCGCGCCTGGATCAGCGATTCCACCGAATGAAAAGATAAACACCCCTCCGGGATTCAAGCAATCAATGACTTTGGTAATGACATTTTTTTGCTCTTCAAGTGGAACATGCCAAATGCTATCCCAGGCGGTCACAAAGTCGTAATGTTCGGAAAACTGATACCGGCAAATGTCTGCATGTATAAACTCAATATCGGGGTGCCTGTTTCCAGCTAAAGTCAGCATTTTTTCAGAAACATCCAGGCCCGTTGGCCGGAAGCCTTCATTTATAAGTAGATCTATAAAACGTCCGGTACAGCCACAGCCGATATCCAGCGCTTTTCCTTTGTTTTTGACAAAACCAATGGCCTTCTTATGCTGTTCGATGCCATTTGCGAGGTCAAAATCATCAGATTCCCAGATATGGGTGATCTGATCGTATGCTTTGCCAATTTCCACTGGTTTCACCTGATTTCTCCTTGTGGTCAAACACTGTCGTGAGCGCAAATAAGAGTTAAACGCAGGCTATAGGCCGGTTTAAAACTTCTGGCTTCGACTCGGCAGACAAGACTTATGTTGGCAGTTTATCGATCATAGGAATCTTTTCTAAATCTTTGTCCCAATTTGCTTTTCTCGAAACAAACAGATGAGCATTTGGTTTAATAGATAAATCACTATCAAGGCTACCGGCTGGAACCACTAAAAGACGGCCTTCCATTTGTAGATTCGGTAGTGCCGAGCCACAGATGGAACAAAACGATTTTGAGTGTTGGGTTGATGGCAGAGTAAATTTTGAAACCTTATCCTCACTCGAAATCCACTTAAGTTTGGCAGAAGAAGAAAATAAATTGGCCGCATGAGCCGAACCAGAATCTTTGCGACACCACTTGCAATGACAAAGGTAGAAATTATCAAAATCACCTTCTATCTCAAACTTGATTTCGCCACAAAGACATGAACCTCTTTTTACATCCATAGATTTTCCTCCGGGTTTAAAAATAGTTAATGTTCCTGATTCATTTGTATTGTATTTCAATTAACCAAAATTCCTTTGATTTCAAGAATGGTAAAAAGAAAGTCTATTTGCGTAAAGACCTGTTGCCAAACGGGAATCGGGTCGTATGTGTTTTGAAAATGGGTATTAATGTGCTCTTGATAGATTTCCTTGATTTCCGAAGCCGCTTTAACGCCCTTAGAAATAAGGTGATTCAGACCGTATCCGGTAATTGAAAGCATCTTTGAATTGAACTCTTCTTTGCCCTCAATTGAATCAATCAGTAGGTCCGTATGAAAAAGTGAACTTTGAAGCTCTTCTGAAAAGTTCTCGATTTGGAGTTTCTTAAATTTTTTAATTGCGTCATAAATTGGGCTACCTATGTCTATGAAGATTCCTGGACTGGTATCAGTTTTCAGCTTATATCCGCAAGATTCATTCAGGAAAGCAAAAACCTCGTTATTAGCCTCGAAGGCGGGGTAAACACTGAATCTTGGGTCACGGCCATAACAGTCTGTTATAAGCAACTCTTCCGAAGAAACATCCATAAAATCTTTAACCCGTTCCAGGTGAGGATTTAGCAATTCGAGATTCAATGGAGAAGAAAAAGCAAACTTGTAACCCTCGGCGGGAAAGTGGCTCTCATCGTGCATATTGTAAATGAAATCAGGGTTTGATAAAGCAATCGCCCGTTTCAATGCCTTGTGTTCCATTCTTTCTTTTGATTTCCAGAAGATCATCCTTGAGTGAATATCCTCCCAGGAGTTCTCAAGAAAACAATTCATATCACCTGGATGATTAAGCCAACCTGAATTTTTTTTGTATCCATCCGGGTTTATGCAGGATACAAAGTGCCAGTTTGTAGCAAACCGGTGAATTTGGGAATCAGCATTTGATAGTTCTGATAGCAGCCAAAAAATGGTTTGTGAAAAAATCGGTTCGGAAGCATCCTCGCCGCCATAAAGAAGAATACTATTGCATTTGGGTTTTCCCGATACCCTCTGGGCTGGTTGCCGATACGATAAGAGTTCAATTGGCTCACCTTCCTCTGATAAGCCGATTTGTTCAAGTGAAAAACCCGGTAATTTTGAGAATCTGAGAAAAAAACCTTTCAATTCTTCGTAGGAATAAAATTTGTTTAGCTCGTTATTGATGACTATTCTCATTGTCACTCCATTTAATATTGATTGATGCCTGAGGCAACAAGAGTTTACCAGATGAACCCTCCCGAAAGCTTGTTAATGGCTTCAACACGATGAAACTTGCCGGCAATCGGCTTAATTTCTTTATTATGCTGCTGTCTCATAGCTCTCCTTTCAGCATAACGCCAAATCAAGGTGCGAACAACGCTAATACCTTACCTAAACCATTGTGCCATAAACTCTAAACTTGCTTGAAGTGAAGACGCCAGCGTTGCGAATCACTCTTAATTAACTAAAAAGAAAAAGAACCGATTCAGAATTCTGAATCGGTTCTTTTAAATTTATGAATAAAGATCAAAAGACCGCCAAACTTCACCAAGCTCGACGAAGATACGTTGTTGCACCGCTGATTATAAACCAGACTTACGCC
>JASURT010000024.1 GCA_030446435.1 Candidatus Ozemibacter sp. | reverse complement strand
CCGACACCTCCTGCTGATGGTGCCCCTGTTTTTGCCAGGCCCCGGTCAGCAGAAATTTATGCAAAACTTTGTTCAGAGAATGTTGAAGACTGGCGCTCGGCCGCTCGTGATATTGCCTTTGTTATGGGCGATGATCAGATGATTCTGGTGCAAAAGGCCTATAATCATAAAGATGAAAACGTCAGACTTTCAGCCGCTAAAATACTTTCTCGCAAGAGAACCCCTGAAGCAAAAGCCATTCTGCAACAGATGGCAAATGATCCGAATGAAATCGTCAGATCTCTGGTTGAAAAGACGCTGCTTATAACAAAGTGAATACCAGCAAAGATTTTGAAGTTATAGTTGTCGGTGCCGGTCATGCCGGTTGCGAAGCCGCACTTGCCTGTGCCAGGGCAGGTGCAGAAACCCTTTTGTTAACCATTAACCTTGACACTGTTGCGGCTATGCCCTGTAATCCTTCTATTGGCGGTCAGGGCAAGGGCCAGTTGGTTCGCGAAATCGATGCTCTCGGTGGTGAAATGGGACTGGTTGCCGATGAAACCTGTATTCAAATGCGCCGCTTGAATACCCGCAAAGGCATCGCAGTTCAAGCCAATCGTTTTCAGTCTGATAAAGAAGCTTATAGTCGCAGAATGCTCAGGTCTGTTTTGAGGCAGCCTGGCCTTTCGATTTTGCAACAGCTTGCCACTGAAATTGTTGTAGAAAACAGAACGATTGTCGGTGTCAAAGTTATAAGCGGTGACCTGATTCGGGCAAAAGCGGTAATTTTAACTACCGGCACCTTTCTCAGAGGCCTGATTCATATTGGCTCTGTAAATTATTCGGCGGGAAGGGCCGGAGAGCCGGCAGCAGACGAACTTGGCAAGTCGCTCGAAAATGCCGGGCTTCCGCTGATGAGATTTAAAACCGGAACGCCACCGAGAGTAGATGGCTCTACCATCGATTTCTCAGGCATGGAAATGCAGGAAGATGAGCCGTTCACCCCTCCTTTTTCTCTCTGGTCCGACCCTTCGGTTCGTCTGCCTTCGAAGCCATGTTACGTTACACGAACCACCGAAGAAACACACAAAGTTATCGTTGAAAATATTGATAAATCTGCTCTGGTCGCAGGTTATATTACCGGAACCGGGCCAAGATACTGCCCTTCAATCGAAGACAAGATAAGCAAATTTCCAGATAAAACCTCTCATAAATTGTTTTTGGAGCCAGAAGGGGTTCACTCAACAGAAATTTATCTGCAGGGACTTTCGACGAGTTTGCCCGAAGATATTCAGGAAAAATATGTAAGAACCCTGCCCGGGCACTCAGAGGCTGTCATTACCCGCCCAGGTTACGGTATCGAGTATGATGTGATAAATCCTCTCGATTTGTATCCGACAATGATGTCAAAGTCTGTTCGGAATCTGTTTCTTGCCGGCCAGATTAACGGAACTTCGGGTTACGAAGAGGCTGCTGCTCAGGGTCTTCTCGCTGGTATCAATGCTGCAGCTGTTTTGCGCAAGGAATCGCCTTTGGTGTTATCGGCGCAGACCTCTTATCTTGGTCTGATGATACAGGAAATCACCACAACCGGCATTACTGAGCCATACCGGGTATTTACTTCGCGGTCTCCTTTCAGACTGCAATTGAGAATGTCGAATGCTGAAGAACGTCTTTCAATGCTGGGCTGGCAGTATAAGGTGATCGATGACGAAAAATTTGAAAAAATCAAGCAAAGGCAGCAAAAAATAGAGGCAATTGAAAGAATTTTTTCTGATAATTCTCTGACTCCTTCGCAGCTTGCCGAAAAGCTGCCCGAACTTTCGCAGCCAACCATGCATTCGGGTGTTACTTTTGCCCAATTGTTGAAACGGCCTAATGCCGGCCTTGACAACTTTGTCAGCCTGGTGCCCGAAATCGAAGCTCTCGATTTATTAGGAAGGATCGAGCTCGAAGCCAGAATAAAGTATTCTGGTTATCTGATTCAGCAACAAAAGGAATACGAGCTCAGGGAAGCCATGGTCGGAGTTAAAATTCCGCAAGAATTTTTGGATTCTTTACCTGCAGCTGTTTCAAAAGAGGCTCGCATGAAAATACTTGCTGTAAGACCATCTACATTAGGTGAGCTTGAAAAAATCCCCGGAGTCAGAGCTTCTGACATGGCAGTTATTTTAATGAATCTAAAGAAAAGACAAAAGGGCGATAAAAATGACACATGATTTCGTCGCAATAATGCAACCTTATTTGCAGAATCTTGGCCTGAAATTGACCAATTGGCAGATTGAAAAAATAAATTTGCTTGGCAATTCAATGCTGGCAGACCCCATTTATAAAAGTGTTTCGAAAATTTTTGAGCCTGAAGATATAGCTTTGAAACATTTTCTCGATAGCATTGCGCCCCTTAAGTTTGATTTGGTCTGTTGGAAAAAAGCTGAGCAGGTTGTAGACCTGGGCACTGGCGGCGGTTTTCCGCTTTTGCCGTTGGCGATTATGAAGCCAGAATGCCGTTTTCTTGGCGTAGACTCGCGACAAAAGTCTGTTGAGTTCGTTGCAAGAATGGCTGAAGCTACCGGACTTGAGAATGTAAGGGTAAAGCATGCGCGAATTGAAGAATTAGGTCGAGATTCGCAGCATCGAGAAAAGAATGATCTGGTGATATGTCGCGCTTTGTCGGCAGTAAGAACCTTGCTTGAATATACATTGCCGCTGACCAGAGACGGTGGCTTTTCTCTTTATTTCAAAGGGCCCCGACTCGAACAGGAAATAGCAGATGCAGCAACAGCAATGCGGGAATTAGGTGTTGCTGAAGGGCAATTGAGCTTTTATGAGCTTTCTGAACCAGAGATTCCCTTTAGTCGTGGTTATCTGTTGGTTGAGAAGAAAAATTCCGTACCCGCGAAATACCCGCGCAAAAACGGATTACCATCATCTCGGCCGCTTTAGAGCGGGGTACATAATAAGTCGGCTTTTACTTTATAGTGATTGACTTGCTATGGATTATCTGCTATACTCAGCGAACTTATTTCAATCCTGGAGGAAGTTACCATGGGTGCATGTCCAAAAAATAGAGTTTCAAAACTCAGATCTAGAAAAAGAAGAACCCACTATAAAGCAGCTCCTGTAACTCTGGCAAAGTGCCCACAGTGCTTTGAAACCAAAAGAGCTCACAGAGTATGCCCTGCTTGCGGTTATTACGGCAAGAAAATCAAGGTTCTCGACGTAGAAAAAGAATAATTGTCGGTAGTCAATGCGAATGAAAATCGCTGTTGATGTCATGGGTGGGGATTTCGCCCCCCAGGAACTGGTTTTGGGTGCCCAGAAGTTTCTGCAGAACAATGCTGATGCAGAACTGATTCTGGTCGGAAAAGAGTCCGCCATACGCGAGATTATGCCGGAATTGCCCTCCGGTTGTCATATTTATGACACCGAAGAATTCGTTGAAATGGGCGAACCTCCGATGCAGGCGCTTCGAAAAAAGAAGAATGCTTCGATCGCGGTGGCGGCTCGTCTTGTACAGGAAAAGAAGGCTGATGCTCTGCTTTCAGCCGGAAGCACCGGTGCCCAGATGGTTGCCTCGCTAATGGAACTCGGAAGGATTCCAGGGGTAGACAGACCTGCCATTTCGGTTATGCTCCCAAGCGCCAAAGAACATGGCGTATTGCTTCTTGACGTGGGCGCTAACGTCGATTGCAAACCTCATCATCTCCTCCAGTTTGCTTTGATGGGTTCTGCTTATTACCAGAAGGTCTGCAAAATCAGTCAGCCTGCAATCGGACTTCTTAGCATTGGCGAAGAAGCTTCAAAAGGTAACGATTTAACCAAGAGTGCTTATGAGCTGTTGCAGAACAGTTCTTTGAACTTCGTCGGCAATGTCGAAGCTGATCATCTTTACTATGGTAAAGCAAATGTCGTTGTTTGCGATGGCTTTGTTGGCAACGTTCTGCTCAAGGCAAGTGAAAGCATCTCAGAGCTCATTCAGGGCGCGGTTTTCAAAGCCGCCCAAACTCTTGATATCGCACCAGAAAAAATGAAGGGTTTAAAAAACGGCGTGCAGAAGTTCAGTTCAGATGCACCTGAATACAGTGCTGCACCTCTTCTGGGCATCAACGGAGTATCTGTTGTCTGCCATGGAAAATCAAAAGCACCGGTTATTGCCAATGCCTTGCGTCTGGCAGCCAGCTATGCTTCAACGGGAGTCATCGATCTGATTCAGAAGCAGGTCGAAAAAGAAGGAACCGGTGAAAAAAGCCAAAATTCATGATTGCACCTTGAGCCATAGTTTGGTAAGACTATGGCATACTTCTGAAAAACAAGATTAGGGAGATCCTCTTAAATGATCGAGACCAGAATAACGAAAATGTTAGGAATAAAATATCCAATAATTCAGGGCGGCATGGCCTGGGTTAGTTCTGCTAACCTTGTTGCTGCTGTCAGCAATGCCGGTGGGCTTGGAATTTTTGGGTCCGGGTCATTAGAGCCAGAATTGGTTCGCAAGGAAATCCAGACGATCAAGTCTTTAACCGACAAACCTTTTGGCGTTAACGTAATGCTTATGATGCCAACCGCGCCTGGTGTTGTCGATGTTTGTATCGATGAAAAGGTTCCGGTGGTAACAACTGGTGCCGGTAATCCTGCTCCATTTGTAAAACGCTTTAAAGAAGCAGGCATAAAAGTGATTCCAGTCGTATCATCGGTCGCTCTGGCTAAGCGCCTTGAAAGATCGGGTGTTGATGCCGTTATTGCTGAAGGCCATGAATCAGGTGGTCATGTGGGTGAAATCACCTCTATGGTATTGATTCCACAGGTGGTCGATGCAATTGAAATACCTGTTATCGCAGCAGGCGGAATCGCCGATGGCCGCGGAATTGCTGCAGCCTTCGCCCTTGGCGCAGAAGCGGTGCAAATGGGCACCAGATTCATTCTGGCCAAAGAATGCCATGCACACCAGAACTATAAAGAATCAGTTCTTAAGGCACGCGATCGTGATACAGTCATGACAGGTCTGAAAACTGGTCACCCGGTCAGAGTAATTCGTAACAAACTGACCAAAGAATATCTCGACAAAGAATTCAACGGTGCTTCAGTAGAAGAGCTCGAAAAGATGGGGCAGGGACGTTTGAAACTGTCGGCCATCGACGGCAATACTTCAGAAGGTTCGGTTATGGCGGGTCAGGTCAGCGGCATGCTTTCTAAAGAACAGTCTGCGGCTGAAATAATTCTTGATCTTGAAGCTGATTATAAAAAGACTTTCGATCGCCTGCAGAGCTTCAAACCTTTTAATAAGTAATTTCGGGTGAAATCATGAAAGCATTAATTTTCCCTGGTCAGGGATCACAAAAAGTTGGCATGGCTAAGGCCATGGTTAATAATTTCGATTGGGCTGCTGAAATGGCCGCCAGAACTGACGAAATTCTCGGCAGACCTTTGACGAATATATGTTTCGAAGGCCCTGAAGAAGAGCTTAAGAAAACTATCAATACCCAGCCGGCAATATTCTTCGCTTCTGCTTTGCTTACAGAGTGGGTTAGGAGAAACGGAATCAAATTCTCAGCGACAGCTGGCCACAGTCTGGGCGAATACAATGCGCTCTATGCCGCTGAAGTTGCTTCTTATGAAGACCTCTTGCAACTTGTGAACGTTCGCGCAGAGGCCATGGAAAAAGCTTGTCCTGCCGGAGTCGGGGCAATGAGCGCAGTTATGATGCTGCCTCGCGAAAAACTCACAGAAGCTTGCCGACAGGCCTCTGGAGAAGAAGGAATCTGCGTAATTGCGAATTGTAATTGTCCAGGACAACTGGTAATTTCCGGCGATGCCGCTCAGGTGAAAAAGGCCGGAGAACTCGCTTTGGCCGCGGGTGCCCGAAAAGTTACCCCCCTGGTGGTTTCAGGTCCATTTCATTCGCCGTTGATGCAGAAAGCTCGTGAAGAGCTGGCGAAGGCCATTGCCGAGGTTCCATTCAAAATTGCCAAAGTGCCTGTTTACGGCAATTATGACGCAGCTCCCTGCACAGCTCCGGATGAAATAAAAGAAAAACTTTTGCAGCAGCTTACCGGATCCGTCCTCTGGGAAGACTCAGTAAACAGAATGATCGCCGATGGCGTTGATGAGTTTATTGAAGTAGGCCCGGGAAAAGTTCTGGCCGGTTTGAATAAAAAGATCAATGCCTCGATTCCTACGAAATTTGCAAGTGATCCCGAAAGTCTTCAGCTGCTGCTTAACGTCTCTGAAGCCAGCTAAGCAAATTAGGGGTTGACATCCGGTCACAAAAGCAGTAAAACAGCTCAGCTATATTATTTTTTTGCAACACCATTTATTTTTTTGAGGTAGACATGACTGACAGTAAAAATTCCGAACAGCCCGTAGCACTGGTTACCGGTTCTGCTCGAGGAATAGGGTTTGAGATTGCCAGAGTTCTCGGCGAAGATGGTTATGCGGTTATGCTTTCAGACATAAACGAAGAAGGTCTTGCCGGGGCAGCAAAAGAACTTGAAGCGGCCAACATCGCCTGTGCTTATATCAAAGCCGATGTTTCGGTGGCAGAAGATGCTGACAAACTTGTTGCCGGCACCATAGAAAAATTTGGGCGCATCGATGTTCTGGTGAACAATGCAGGTATTACCAGAGACGGTTTGCTGATGCGCATGGATGAAAACGCATGGGATCTGGTTTTAAAGGTTAATCTCAAGGGAACCTTTCTCATGTCTAAGGCCGTGGTTAGACCAATGCTGAAACAGAAAGCCGGTTCGGTTATCAATATTGCTTCGGTCATTGGTTTAATGGGCAATGCGGGCCAGGCTAATTATGCTGCCAGTAAGGCCGGAATAATTGGTTTCACAAAAAGCTTTGCCAAAGAATTCGGGCGAAAGGGAATCAGAGCCAATGCCATCGCTCCTGGGTTCATTCAATCTGAAATGACAGCTGTTCTTCCTGAAAAGGTCACCGAACAGATGCTTGCTCAGATTCCGATGAATACCTTCGGGTCTCCAAGAGATGTGGCTAATGCTGTGTCATTCCTTGCTTCCAATAAAGCTTCGTACATCACTGGTCAGGTGCTAACCGTCGATGGTGGCATGGTTATGGCCTGATTGTCCAAAATTTCAGGAGGAATTTTTTAATGAGCAATTATTTTGAAGAAATCAAAAGAATCGTAGTTGACAAACTGCAGGTCGATGAAAAACAGGTTACTCTCGAAGCCAGCTTTATCGAAGATCTCGGTGCTGACAGTCTTGATACTGTAGAACTGGTAATGGATCTCGAAGAACATTTCGAAATCGAAATTCCAGATGAAGATGCTGAAAAGCTCAGAACCGTAAAAGACGCAGTAGACTACGTAACCAACAAAAAAGGTTGATTATTTTCCCACCTTCCATTCTGATTGATCAGGCTGGAAGGTGGTCTGGAGACTCCTGGTGAAAATACTTCCCAAACTTAGAATTGGTAAATTGCAGCCAAAGTACCCCATCATTCAAGGGGGTATGGCCATTCGCGTTTCAACCGGCAAACTGGCAGGCGCCGTTGCCCGTGAAGGCGGAATTGGTCTTATTGCCGGCTCCGGTATGGAAATGGATGAAGTTCGTAATGAAATTCGTATTGCCAGAAGTATCGCTGAGGGCGGCATTGTAGGAATCAATACCATGGCTGCAGCAACTGAATTCATGGATGTCATGAAAACAGCTGCTGAAGAAGGTATTGATCTTCTCGTCGCTGGTGCAGGATTTTCCAGAGACATTTTTGATCTTGCAAAAGATTACGACATTCCGATTGTGCCGATCGTTTCAAGTGACAGGGTTGCTGCTTTGTCTGAAAAGCTTGGCGCGAGCGCAGTTGTTGTAGAAGGTTGCGAAGCCGGTGGCCATCTTGGTACTGATCGCCCGGCCCGGGATATTTTTCCCGAAGTCAAGGCTAAGGTAAAGATTCCGGTTGTTCTTGCCGGCGGCGTCATCGACAAAAATGATATAATTGAAGCTTTTGAACTTGGCGCAGACGGTGTGCAGGTGGGTACAAGATTTGCCGCCAGCTTTGAGGCAAATGTCGACAAAGCTTTTCATGATCGTTATCTGCAGGCCAAAAAAGGCGATGTCTTTCGCATTCTCAGCCCCGTAGGTTTACAGGGCAATGCCCTCGAGACAGTATTCACCCAAAAAGTTGAAGACGGAACCGTAGAAGTTCCTGCTTGTATCAACTGTTTGAAAAAATGTTCCAGACGGTTTTGCATTGTTAAATCCCTTATTGAAGCCCGCAGTGGCAATCTCGATAAGGGTCTGGTTTTCGCCGGAGAGCATGTTTATCGAATAAACGAAATTCTGTCTGTAAAAGATATTTTTCATAATTTCTTTGATGGGCTTGAAAACAAAGATTGATAAGCCTTAAAAAGGTTGTGCCGACACAGTTCATTTTCTGTCGCTGAAATTAACAGTTGACGGAATCTGATAAGTTTGGTACAACCCTTTTTTATTAATAGAAATCAGGAGGACCCATTTAAATGAAACGCGTTTTTGTCACAGGGCTCGGAGCAGTTACTCCAATTGGAATTGGTGTGCAGGAATTTACCGACGGCCTTAAACAGGGCAAAAGCGGCATCGGTCCAATTGCCTGTTTTGATGCCTCACAACATTCTGCAAGAATAGCGGCCGAGGTTAAAGACTTTAACCCGGAACTTTACATGAATAAAAAAGAGGTTCGCAGACATAATCGTTACTCACAGTTTGCAATGTCTGCAGCAGCAATGGCCGTCGAACAGGCCGGCTTGAAAGATAAAAACTATGACCCGGAAAAGGTTGGTGTCACAGTTTCTACCGGTATCGGGGGCATTCATACCTTTGAAAAAGAATACGATACCATTCTTGCCGGTGGCCCTTCCAGAGTCAGTCCGTTTCTTGTGCCAATGATGATTTGTAATATCGCAGCCGGTTGCATTGCCATGGAATATGGTTTCAACGGTCCGAACTTTTGCGTTGTTTCTGCCTGTGCATCAGGTCTGCACGGAATCGGTGAAGCCTATATGAAAATTATTTCCGGCGAATGCGACATTATGATTTGTGGCGGTGCCGAAGCTGCCATAACTCCTCTTACCGTCGCCGGTTTTGCCAAAATGAAAGCCCTTTCCACCCGAAACGATGAACCCGAAAAAGCTTCAAGACCTTTTGACCAGGATCGGGATGGCTTTGTAATGGGTGAAGGAGCTGGTGTTATCGTTCTTGAAAGCGAAGAAAGCATGAAACGCAGAGGAAGCAAGCCACTGGCAGAATTCCTTGGCTATGGAGCAAGCGCAGATGCTCACCATCTCACGGCCCCGCACCCTGAAGGCAAAGGTGGATTTCTTGCCATGAGTAAGGCGATTAAGTGCAATGACTACCCGATTGAAAAAATTAATTATGTCAATGCTCATGGTACCAGCACGCCAATCGGTGATCTCGCTGAAATAAAAGCGGTTCGAACCGTATTTGGAGATAAGATAAGCAACGTTTCAATCAATGCTACCAAATCTATGGTTGGTCACCTGTTAGGCGCAGCCGGTGCTCTTGGGGTAGTGGCCACTGTCGTTCAGATTCAAAACGGCTTTATTCACCCAACAATCAATCTGCATAACCCTAGTGATGAAATTGCTGATCTTGACCTGGTTCCACTCAAAGCAAAAGATCGTCAAATTGAAGCAGGTATCGTCAATTCATTTGGCTTTGGCGGCCAGAACGCCAGTGTTCTTCTCGCCAAAGTATAATTGCTGATTTGCAAAAAAGTCTCAGCCGCACAAATTTATCGGTTGAGACTTTTTTTTGTGTTTTAAACAGCTAATTTAAAAAAATCATATTCAGAACTGGCAAACAATATCTTGACAACCTTATGAGAGCCAAGTTTTAAAAAATCGTCCTTTTTGTTCAAATTTTCAAAAAAAATCGATCGGGTTGGTTAGCTGTTAGAAAATCCTGTAACAAAACAACAGGTTTAAACGTCTTGTTTGATTGTCTATTCTTTTTCTTTACTGATAAGGATTTGCTTAGCACAAAGCAATTTCAGGGTACAGATTTTTATGGAAAATTAAGGCAAAACTTCGCAAAATCGTTCATTAATAAAGAAATTGCATTGCAAAAAAATTGCAAATTTGATTATAATTCTAGTGGAGGGGTCAAACCAGACTAAAGGAGAGGCTCAAAATGGAAATACTTAGAGTCGCATCATCATCGAACCCAAAATCAGTTGCTGGCGCTATTGCTGCTGTTCTTGAACAGGACAAACAGGTCGAATTGCTTGCGGTCGGTGCAGGTGCTGTAAATCAGGCAGTTAAATCAATTGCAGTAACCAGAGGTTATGTCGCACCCAAGGGTATTGAACTGGTAACTTTGATTGCATTTGCCAAAATTGACATCGATGGAAACGAAAAAACAGCAATCAAATTTCTGGTCGAGGCTCGCTGAGACTGACTTAAAGAAACTACTGTTTCAGACAGTTAACACCCGCAGTTTTATGGTAATTGCGGTGTGTGTTTTCTTACTCACTTTTAATTGTAAGGTTAATTTTGCGGCCATAAACTCAGGTAAAATTTATCAGCTGCAGCAACGACTGATAAACAGCCCCCGAGACACCGAAGCAATGTTGCATCTTGCAATGGAATACGGATTGCAGAATAATTTTGTTAAGGCAGTGGAAACATATTTTGCTTTATTGAGGATCGACCCCGACAATTTCCATGCTTACAACAATCTTGGCATTCTTTACAAAAAAAGTGGTCAATTCAGAGACAGCCTGCATTGCTATAAGCAGGCTGAGAGGATCAACCCTGATTCATACTGGGTACCCTACAACATGGGCCTGTGCTATGAAGCCATGGGTAGAATGCAGGAAGCCCGCGAAAGCTATGGAAGAGCCTTGTCGCTCAACCCTGGCTTTACGCAGGCGCTTCAGCGTTTGCGCAACCTGTCTGATCCCGGGTCCACTGATGTGGTTCCTGCATTACCCGGTCTTGAAGAATCAATGGTTTATCTGGTTGACGGCCAATCAAATCAGCCGAAGATTTATGATGCAAACAAACCGGCACCCCAGCCGGCGCAGAAACCTGTCGAAAAACCTGCAGCAAAACCTTCAGGCGATTTGAAAGCACCGCCAAAAATTTCCGAGCTGCTTGAAAAGAAAAAAGCCGCAGCCGCGAAAAAGGTAAGGACTCAGAGAAAAGGACCCGCTGCCGCAATATTCAATCAGGCCATGGAAGCCTATGAAAAAGATAAGATGGAAAAGGCTATCGAGCTTTATAGCCGAAGTATAATCGCGCAAAGAGACCTGCTTGCCGAACCCGAAGGCGGTTTGATCAAAGCAGGACTTGCCTTTCTCACCGAAAGACCCAACCGCATGGAAGACGGGTTATTTTTTCGTGGTTTTCTTATCGCCGTTTCAGGGAATCTTGAACTGGCGGTGCCAGACTTGAAAGCATTTGTGGCTCAGGCAGAAGCCCGCAACAAAGATGACGGTCAGTTCGTTCAGGAAGCCAGAAAAATGATTGCCCGCCACGATGCCCTTGTCGCTGAACGCGAAGCCCTTGAACGTCAGCAGGCCGAAGAACAGGCTGCCGCAGCTGAGCTGGCCCGACAGGCCACGCCCTCAGAACCTGAAGAACCCCGGGCAAGCGATTTTGTCGTAAAAAGAATGTCTGTCGATCAGGTTCTTGCCGAAGCTGACAGGTTAAGTCGTTCCGGCAGACAAAATGAAGCGATTGCGGTGCTTAAAGTCGGTCTTGAATCTGAACCTGACAATGTTAATCTGTTAATGAAATCAGCCAATGCTTATACCGACCTGTTGATTCTGAAAGGCGACCAGGAAGCTGGGAAAATGGCTTTGCTTCAGTTTGAAAAAGTCTTTTCCAGGGCCCCTGAAAACTCAAGAGAGTGGGCGGTCGCCCAGGATATGATCAAGGAACTAAAAAAAAGAATTCGCTGATCACCAACGCAGTGAATAACCCGCCTGAAATTGATCATCCCAGCCGTATTCTCTGTAAGTTCGCAGATTTTTGTAATAGGCAAATTCCAGATTCCAGGTTTCGTTGATTCCCAGACGCATGCCCAGAACGAGATCAAGGGTATCTTTGTCGTCTCCGCCCTGAATCTCGCCAACCAGCTCACCTATTAAAGAAACATGCTCGGTTGCTTCATAACTCATCGCGCCACGATATAAGAAACGATCATCTTCGGTTTCGGAATCGATGATTGCACCAAGCTCAAGATTCGCAGTGGCCCG
Source organism: Candidatus Ozemibacter sp. (assembly GCA_030446435.1). Classification (GTDB taxonomy): domain Bacteria; phylum Muiribacteriota; class Ozemobacteria; order Ozemobacterales; family Ozemobacteraceae; genus DYKG01. The sequence goes on along the minus strand of JASURT010000024.1, from coordinate 12,313 downwards.
ATCTGTTTCTTTCGTGGTAACGCAGCCAAAAAGCTTCAGCTCATCGGTGTTTTTTGACCCTGCCGGCAGCATTCTGTCAGGGTTGCCGGTTGTAATGGTTGCCATTGCTCCGTAGGCAAATCGATAATAACTTTTGTCGGGCATATAAGTCGCCTTCCAGCCGATTCTCATGTTGCCCAGACCAGTGTCTGAGCTTGAATATGTGCCATATGTTCTAGGTGCAGAAAGGCTCCAGTCATGAACCGGAATTGTAAAGGCCCACTCGGCCCAGTCACCAACCCAGTTTACTGAGGCTTCAAGCGTTGAAACTTCACCATTTTCGGTAGAATAGAAACTTGTGCCTTTTCTGCTGGTCAGCTTATGGAATTTGTAGCGCGAATTGAAGATCATTTGCCCAGGTTTCAGTTTGTCGGCAGTGTTCGAGACGAAAAATCCGCCAAGACCATCGTTGTTCAGAGAATTACGAGGCGTAAGGGTAAAAATACTCTTTTCGGCCTGTGCCTTTTTTTCTACTGGCGGTGTGCCAATAGAATAGATCTCGTAATCGCTTAAGCTTGCATAGTTTTGCTGTGACCTTGCCGGCGTTTGCGCAAGCAGTAAAACGAAAATTAAAAGCAAAAATCTGACGCATATTTTTAATGATTTCATGATTACAAACTTCCAAGATAGCTGAAGAGCTTTTCTGAATGTGGGAAAGGCTCTGGACCTTTTCCAAGTTTTGCGAGAATTTCCTGAGCTTCTTTTTTCATCGCTTTGTTGTTGTTATGCAGATAAAGAATGGTGTAAGTCTGCGCAGCATAAAAATCGTGTTCAACTCTTTTTCTGTCGAGGTTGGTTACGGCTTGAAATTCGGTCAAAGCCTCATTGAAGCGTCCTGAAAAAAGATATACAAGGCCGAGATTGGAATGCGCATCTATATCTACCGGGTTGATTTCAAGCATTCTTTTCCAGATCTTTTCGGAACGGGCGATAAGATTGAAATCTTTGCTGAGTCTGATTTCTCCCTTGGCGTTTTTCCAGTGATCGATAGCCTTATCAGCCTGACCACCCAGCCAGTAAAGATTGCCAAGGGCCAGTTTGGGCAATGGGTCATCAGGATGGGCGATCGAGGCTTCGGCAAATGCGTCGAATGCGTCTTTGAAATTGCCGAGAATGGTGTTGATGTAGCCGATGTTGACAAGCACTTCAAGGTTTTCGGGTGAAACAGCGCGTGCCTGGTTCAATTCTTTGATAGCATTATCGATAAAGCCTTTTTCTGCATAGTCAAGAGCCTGAATCAGGTATTGATCAGCAGCGTCGACGGCACGTTCTTTCTCTTTAGCGGTTGCTTTCAAAGAATATTTTTCGACCTTTATTTCGGGTGGTGGCGCATATTTGTTGCCTTGCGAGCTGAATTTCTGCAGTCGATTGACCAGCCATTGCTTTTCTTTGTTGGTAAGAGTTTTTGCCGTGACTGTGGGGCGCAAAGGAGCTGCCGGCGCAGGCATGGCCACTGACGAGAACTTTTCGAGCTGCTTCAAAACCCAGATTTTATCGTCTACGGTCATGGTGTTTTTGCCATATTCTGCGAAAGCTTTTTCATCTGCAGGTGCCGGTTTGAATTTTTTGTTCGCTTCGGCATCTGTAACCTTTTTAACCAGCTGATTTTTTACTTCGAGGGCGTCTTCAACCGATGGATATCTTGACGGTGCCATCATTCGCGTCAGTTCCCAGATTTTCTTTCTGGCATGTCTTTTTATTGACGAACCCGAAGGAGCTTTTGCATAAAGAGTTTCGTAAATATCTCTGGCTGGTTTCAAACGGTTTAACTTGATTCTTGAAAGCCCCAGCAAGGCCATGGCTTTGAAGTAATTCTGTTTCAATCTTAATGCGCTTAAAGCATGGCTTTCTGCCGATTCATAATTGCCTGCCTCGTAAGAAATCAGGCCAAGATAATAGCGCGGCTCTGGATCTTTTTCATTCAGGGTCATGGCCTTGCTGAAGTTGTCTTTGGCTTTATCTTTCTGGCCAAGTTTATGAAAGATTTTGCCCATATTTAGTTCAAGCTGATAATGTTCAGGGTTAAGCTTTCTCGCTCTTTCCCAGGCGGCCATGGCCGGTTTGTTCAAGCCGGCAGCAGCATACATTTCACCAAGTTCATAATGCGGTTCAAATCGTTCAGGAGCAAGGCGCTGACATTCGAGATATTTCTCTTTGGCATGATTGACCAGCCCTTTGCGCCTGTATTCAGCCGCCTCTGCGAGCAACTTTTCAATCGGAGCCGGTGACTTGATTTCAGGAACAGGCAATTCTGTGTGCCTTTCGTTAGCCAGTTTTATTCGCGCGTGAAGGTCGCCCACGACCCTTGACAGCGTAGCCTTTGCCGGAAGTTTTTCGCGCAAAGCTTCAAGAGCGACCAGGGCTTCTTCTGCTTTTTTCTGCCGGGCAAGACTGATTGCTTTAAACAGCCAGGCTTTGTGATGAGATGGGTTGACCGCCAGCACCTGTTCAAAAGAATCCAGAGCGGCGGTAAAATTCTGGTCGATGTAATAGGCCAAACCCAGGTTGTAACGTGCAACCACATAGTCTGGTTTCAGCTGAACAGCTTTCAGGAAAGAAGCGATCGATTTTTTTACTTCGCCGGTTTTGAAAAGAACCCAACCGTGGGTATGGTGAAATTCTGCTTTCATGCCGTCTTTTTTCAATGCTTTTTCGGCTAGTTCAAGGGCGTGAGGGAGCTTTTCACCTTTTGTTGCGAGAACATAGGCATAATTAGCCAGCGCTTCTGGGTGCCCGGGGTCTACTTCGATGGCTTTGGCAAAGCTATCAGCCGCATCATCGAGCCGACCTTCCTCCATGTAGCATTGCCCGAGAATTGCATGAATTTCTGCGACTTCAGGGTGCTTGGTTCTCAGGTATAAAAGTCTTCTGACCGCTTCAGGATAATTACGCATGACAAAAAGCTGTTTTACTTCTTTCAGTCGCGCGATAATTTCTTCCCAATCGGCTTCTCGAGCCTTACCACCGATTCCCGGCATGTCTTTGACATACTGGTTAACTTCTACGGATTTTGTTTTTTCTTTGCTCTTTGCCACTATTTGTGGGTTGTCTCGTTTGGCGACCAGATCCATCAAATAGGTAATCGTCTTGATGGCCTTTTTGGCCTGGGCACTTTTGGGTTGCGAGTTTTTCAAAACGAAGCGCATTTCTTCAAGTGCTTCGTCGAGATGATTGTTGTCGGCCAGAAGAATCGCTTTGGCATAACGGGCCTGAATAAAATCGGGCCTGTATTCGATCGCTTTTTGAATGTTGTCTAAAGCAACATCTGTTTCTTTTTTTCGCCCATTGGCAATTGCCAGAGTGTAAAGGGAATTGGCGATTTGTTTTTTGAGTTTTCGCGTTTGCAGTTCAGCTTCGACGGCTTCATCGCTTTTACCTTCATCGAGAAGCTTGTTTGCTCTGGTCTTAATCTCTTTCAGCCTGGCTTCTCTGATAAAAATAGACTGTTCAATCGCCAGGGTGGCCTGATGATAGACTTTCTGCATCAAGAAACTTTTGCCAAGCTGCAGCCAGATGTCGGCTGACGAAGGGTTGATTTTCGCCGCTCTATTGAAAGAAGTTATCGCTGCTTTGTGATTGCCTTTTTTGGCGCTCAGCATTCCGTGCATGTAAGAAGCCTGACCGAGATTGTGCTTTAATGAAGTGATTTTTCTCGCAGTGGCAATGGCTTTGTCGTTCAACTGCTGCTCTTTCTGCGCCAGAAAAATTTCGCGCAGTTCGGCCATTTTCTTGTTGATCTGCTGAATCAGAAGCGATGAATATTTTTCTGCTTCATCGTATTTTTTGAATTCATAACTCAGTCCGGCAATGTGAAAAAGAGCTCTGGTGTGCTTTTCATCAATTTTCAGACACTGTTTAAGAGCTTTGTATGCTGAAGTTTTGCTGCCGGCTTTTAAACTTGCATACCCAAGAAGAAAGTAACATTGAGAATCACCGGGGTGCAGTTTTAAAGCGCGTGAAAACTGCTGTGCAGCAGTTTTGTAATTTTTGTCGGTCAGCAACTTTGAACCTTCTGCCATTAGCTGCTGCGCGCGTTCCTTGTTTTTTGCGATTTTTTCGCGGTTCTGCTCGGCAATAAGCTGTTTGTTTTTACCGTCAAGCGACAGAATGATCAGATCACGGGCTCTTGCCGCAGTGGGGTGGTCTTTGGGGGCATCTTTGATGATGCCACGCCCGATATTCATGGCTTCATCCCACTGATTCTGGGTATAAAGCTTTTCCATTCGTTCTAGCGATTTAGAAAGGCTTTCTTCAAATATGAAATCCATCGCCGCAGGCAGTGAAGCCGGCAGGATTAGTAGGAGAAGGATTGTTGCCTTTATTATTCTCTGATACATGATTCAGAAATAATATCGGCACTATCTTTTTTAATGATGAATCTTATTTTATTTCTGCCGGGTCAGAATTTTGCTTTTCGAGAAGATTTTTCAGTTTTTCTATCAGCAGGTAATTTTTGTAAACCTGATGAAAACCAGGTGAATACTTCAACGCCTCATTTAGCTGACGCAAAGCTTCGTTTTCTTTTCCGATTTTCATCAGATAACGTGCAAATTCAAGTCGAAAAAGCTCTGAAGCCGGGTCGAACCCGATGGCCTTCAAATAGAATCTTTCGGTTTCGTTAGATTCTTTTAACTGCGAAATTCTTGCCAGTTTCAGCCAGTAAAGTGCTTCTGATGGGTTTGATTCTGCGGCTTTTCGCGCAAATTCTTCAGCCAGGTTCAAATTTTTAAGAGATAAATAGATATCTGCAATCCTGCTAAGGGCGATTGCATTCTCTGGCTCTGATTCAATTACTTTTTCGCACAGGGAAAGCGCTTCTGAAAGCCTGTTTGCCGCGAACAGTTCATTTGCTTTTGTCAGTTGAAGGTTTATTCGATAAGAAAGAAAGCCAGCATAAATACACAAGACTGACAAAGAGGTGATGATAACAAATTGAAAAATACCCGCTTTTTTTGAAAGCAAATAGCACTTTTCTTTCTTCAGATCATGAAAAAGTGTTGCAGCAGCGAAAAAGCTTAAAAGAGCCGCGGTTGGCAAAATTCTTGAAGAGAATCCCGATAAATTATGAACTGTTAAACAGAAAAATGCTGCGAAAAAAGCGCCGGTGATGGTTGCACCTTCATTTCGATGCCGCCAGGCATGAACTGTGATCATAAGAACAAGCATCATCAAAAGCAGAGCAGAAAAATGACCTGTTTCTATCATGCTGTGAATGAATTCGTTATGGGCATTCATCGGGTAATCGCCGCCAACAATACGAAATTGCGGATAAACCTGATTGAAAGTATGAAGCCCATAGCCAGTTAGCGGAAAATTACTTAGATTCTTGATAACTGCATTGTTAATCAGGGTTCTTTGAGCAATAGTCATGTCTTTGCTTTTAACAATGCTGAAAAGTCTGTATTTGAAGGGGCCGATCAGGGTTATTGAGATTAGAATCAGTAAAATTAAAAGAAGTATTGCCCTTCGTTTGCCTGTAATAATTTTGTCTTTGCATACAAAAAACAGCATACAGAAAAGGCCAGCTCCCAAAGCTATCCATGAGCCGCGACTAAGTGTCGTAAGAAGCGCAAAGCCAATGATTAAGAGACTTGCTGCAGAAATGCCGATTTGTTTGCGATTTTCGGCTTTTAGTAAGGCGCAACAGGTTAGCAAAAACATTACGGCAAGGAATGCCCCGAAAACGTTGGGGTCAGTGAAAATTCCTGCGCATCTGGTTCTGACATGCTCTTTAAGAGCCGGATCAACCCAGGTCGGTGGTATAGGCGGGGCTTCTATATATTCCTGAATGGCGATAAGGCCATGAATAAGCCCGGTGTATGTCGCTGCAACAAGACTATGACGGGCAAACCCCTTTTTATCAGCTGATTTTGCAACTATATAAAAAAGCAAAACCAGGCCAAGTGCCTTTATAAAGACCGGATAAGAAGTTGAGAAATCAACCGAAACAAATGTTGATCTGCCCAGAAGCCCCAACCAGACAATTAGAGCGACATTTACCCAGATGGTGAACGCGGCAATTTTTTGGTCGCTTATAGATTTAAAGGCAATAATGATTGCCAGGGTCGCAACAAATGCTTCAAAGATCATCACCGAATGAATTTCTGAAATAAAGTAGGCGAACGGCAGAAACAGAAAAATAAACCAGGTAACAAGCATGCCTGTTACCTGGCTTACGTATTCGTTCGGTTTGTTCAAAGTTTCTCCAGAGCTGGTCATCCCTGGGGTTCAGGGGCTAACTCAAGGTTCGGTGCCGTTTCTGACGCGGGGTTGGCCGGCGTTTCTTCGGGTAAGGCTTCAGAAGGAGCTGAAGTGGTATCTACCGGTAAAGGTTCTTCTTCTTTTTCGATTATTATCCACTGGTTAGCCAGCTCGCTCATTGTCAGAATGCAGTTTCTGTAGTTCTGATAAGCCTGATCGCTTAAAAATTCGTCGTCTCGGGCAACGAAATGGTCGGCATATATCAGCTGGCTTTCATGCTGGTTCATATTCGAAGAAAACTTTATGTTGCCCGAAGCGAACCGGTATTGCTTGTTCCAGGGGACCCAGACGAAACCGTCGGGAAGGTTGAAAACTATGGTTTGCGTGTTTTCTTCGGTTGACCAGTATTGCATCGGGTATTTGCGCTTGTCGAGGCTGGCTGAGCTCGAGTCATAATTTACCCAGAAATTTGTGAAGGTCATGATGTTTTCAGAAGCTTTCTGAGCCGCTTCGGGTATGACATAGTTCAATGTCAGTATGGCGGGGCTGTTAAGGTCTGCCATGTCTGAAAAGCCAAAGCTGATAAGAATAGCGTTCGGGTGGACCCTTTTAACTCTCTTCTCTGCGTAATTTCGCTTTTCTTTGTCTTTGATTGACTTAAGCTCGCGAATACCCGATTCGTAAGGACCTCTGAACTGAAGAATTTCTTTTACTTCCATATCGCCATTCTGTCTTATGTCGACGAGAATGTTGCGGTCGTATCTGTTCCAGTCGAAGGTTGTTCTTGGCAGCTGACCAAAATCGAAGTCCTGTCTGGCAAAATTGAGAAAACATGCCTGAGCACCCTGCAGCCCGGTGCTGATTGTGCCAAACGGTCGATAAATCGAGCCACCGTCGGTATAAAATGCATGCCCGTCGATAACTACTTTCAATACGGCATAGTCGGCAAATCCGAGACTGGCGTAGTCTTTAACCGTGGCATTCTCGCGCTTGTCAGAGCAGAAACCCGGGTAAGATTCAATTCCCAGGGATTCAAGAGCAAAATGGAACAGGGCAAGGCAGTTCTGCGTGTTACCGTATCTTTTGTTGAGCGTTACCTGGGTTGATACCGGTTCAAAGCTTCCCATGTTGCTTATTGACATGCCTACATTTCTGATATCTTTGTTTATGGTTTCATAAAGGGCGCAAACCTTTTGATATGAACTCATTTTTTCATCGATGCCGGCTTTCTTTATTAAAGCTTCAAGAGATTCTTTTTCAGGTCTTGCCTTATCGTAGGCCCTGGCAAGCTTTTTGGCGGTTTCTGACCAGGGATAAGCCTGATAAATCAAAACCCTCGGAAATATTCGCTTTGCCGAAAGCATGTTTTGTTCTGGTATAAAGCCTTTGGGTTCAGAATACGACCATTTCCAGATTGTTCTGGTTTCATCTTCGGCTTCTTTGTAAGTGACTTTGTTGTCTTCAGACCATTGAAGAAGCTTCTTTTCAAGTTTAACCGTTTTGGGAAACTCGATTAAAAACTCTTCAAGAAGCACCGGCTCTCTTTCTCCGAAAATGTAAGAAACGACATACGGCTTGATTTCGTCTATCGATTTCATGGTTCTTTCGTGCGAATAGTCGATTATGCTGCCGATATCCACTTTTTTAAGAGCTATTTTCAGCTTTTTTATTCTTGCATATTCGGGGGTTCCTGAACGAAGTGATTCGTCGGAAATGGCATCGTCAGTTATATGATAAACACTGCCTTCAGGCGAATAGGTGTGGGCAAATTTCAGCTTGCAGTCTTCTCTTTGACTGTAATAGTAACTTGAGTTGTTGGCTTCATCGAGCCCGGGCTCTTTTAAAATCTGAATGATATCGCGACTGGTCACGATTACTTCACCGGTTTCTGTAAATTTGAATTCATTTCTGCGAAACAAAGTTACGTAATCGGCATCAGGAAACTCGGCTGGGTCCGGAAGATTCGCAAGAATTTTCTTTGCTACCGGGTCGGTAATTTCTGAGATACGAGAAATTTCGTCGCCCTGACGGATTTTTGAAATAAGCACATGGGCGACTTCATTTTCCGCAAACTTTTTACTTTCACCCTGAAGGGTTTTGAACGTAACTGAGTCATCCTTGATTTCAACAAGCTGTCCAATGACTTCTTCGCCTTCGTTTAGATAAAGAACATCTGCGTAACAAGGTGCTAGAAAGATACAGAAAAGAGTGATTAAAGCTGACAGTCTCATTCCTGGCCTCCTTCCTGTGTTTTTGATTCGGTTTCATTTTTAGATTTATTACTTTCGTAATCAGGAATTTCTTCAAGAAAAATGCGTTCTTTTGTCGAAAAGGCAATTTTTTCGAGGTCCTTTTTATAGGCGTCGTAATCGGTTACCGGCACTATTCTTCTTGGCAAAGCCAGTTTGCGCGTAATTTTGATCTTGTCGTCCTGCTGATCGTAGATGACTTCAAATTCTACATAGGGGCTTTGCACTCTTAAAGCTGACGGCAGATATTTGACCGAATAGCCTTCAGGTATCTGAATGGTAACCTGGTCAGTTCTGAGTTTGGTAGTGGTGTATACGATCGGATAATTTCTTTTTTCAAGACTGACTTCAGAAAAGCCCAACTCGAAGTAAGGAATCGAAAAGATCATGTATTTGCCCGATTTGGGAGCGAATCTGTTCAGTGTGTAGACCGATTTAGCCTTGAAACTGTCGCTGAAATCAAGCGGGTTGGTGTGGGTTGCAAGCTCAAGACTGTAATCAGCAGTTAAAGCAGCTACTGAAGCTCTTATCTGCTTTTCGTATTCTTCGGGCTTCAGGTTTCGTGCTGACTCTCTGAAATAGGCTTCTGATGAGCCATTCTGGGTGCTTTCGAATTCAATTTTCGTGGTTCCGTCTGGTAAAAGTCTTATGTTTCTCGTAACATGAACGGCGTTGTCTTCTGGCGGTGGCAGTGGCACCGGATTCAGGGTGCCAAGCATCGCATTGTCGGCAATCGTGTCATGATCATCTGCTCTGAAGTAGGGAAACCGGTAATCGGTTGCGGTTGAATCAAGATAAAAGATTCTGCCGTCAAGATGAACTTCGGTTATGCAGTGATTGTCGTCGAAGATGGCTACATCTCTGACCGATTTACCGGCGTCGTTGGTAAGAATTCCTACCGGGTAAGCTTCAACGCCAATATGCTTTAGCATTGTTGCCAGCAGCATACCTTTGTCGGTGCAGTCACCATACTTGTTTTTCAAAGTTTCTTCAGCCGGGTGCCCAACCTGATTGCTGGCGAGATTGCCTTTGATTGAAATATAGCGAATTTCTTTCTGACAGAACAAATAAAGTCTGGCGATCTTCTCATTCAGATCTTTAGCGCCTTCAACTATTTCGTCGACCTTTTTCTTAACTTCTTCGGTCAGTTTGAAGCGCTTTTCGAACATCGGTTTAAGTTTGTTGTGAACATAGGTGAAATCTTTGTGAAGACTGAAATAAACCGCCGGAACCACGTCTCGATACGCAGGCATATAGGGTTCGGATATGATCGGGGGAACATCGGTGAATTTCCAGTTATAGATCAGCGAGTCTACTCCGTCGATTATTTCAGGGGCCGAGGCATAGCCTTCACAATTATAGGTAACGTAATGCAATGCCTTGTCATGGGGCACGCTTACACGCAAAACAGATTCACCGGTAGGCCTGCTGCCCTGAAAATAGGCTCTGCCCTGAAAAAGATTGCTGTCGAAAGGGTTGAACTCATCGATCTCGTAGCTGTAATCAACCAACGACCCGGTGGTGACTTCTGGTATGGTAAAACGCATCTGTTGTCGCTGATTGAAGAAAACGCTACCCGAAGTACCTTTTGAAACTTTTATCTGATCTGGCGAAAGTGTATGCACTTTGCCATCAGGTGAAAATGACCTGGCGTGAATTATTCTGACTTTCTCACGATGCGGGTCGAACGAAAGCGAAATCTGGGCATTCCACAACGCTTCTTCTTTGGCAATGAAGGTGACGCCACGATAGCGCGAAAGATTGGTGCCGTCGCGTCGATGAATATAGTTTTCTTCTTCTGTTACCAGCAGAGATTCCGAATCAGGGTATTTCTTCAGAATTTCGAGAGCTTTCTGGTAAAGCTCGGGTAGATCAGCGCTGTCTGAAGCCAGTTCGATTTTCTTCTGCTTCTGGGCAGTGAAACTGATATCTTTGATATCAGACCGGTCGAATTCTTTTGTTTCTGATCCGATGGTGGCCTTTAATTTCGCGGCCGAAAATTCGAGATTACTGACATCGATTGTTGAGCCATCAGATAACGTAATGACGGCAGAATATGCAACTACTGAGAAAAACAAGCAGTAGAGGAAACACATTACTACTATTAGCGGATACTTTTTCAAAGTGTACCTCCGGGAGAACTGAATATCTTGCCATTATAGGCATAAACAGCTTAATTTTAAAGCTCTTTTTGCAGGAAAATTCGAATCGGGTTGTCAGAAAAATTGAGTCTGTTCACCTTGAAAAAGTTTTCAGCAGAAGAAAAGCCCGTTCATTGCTGGTAGAAAACCACAATGAACGGGCTTCGACAAACTATCGACCACGAATGGCCCAAAGCCGGGAATTTAAACTTCTATAAGCTTATTTTGCAGGTTTTACCTGATTACCGGCTTCTTTCCAGCCCTGAATTCCTTCAGGATATTCGATTACATTTGAATAACCAAGTGACTTAAGATGCTTGAAAAGCTTGTGGCTGGCTGGGCATTGCAGGTTTGAACAATAGGTTACAACCAGTGATTCTTTATTAGGAACAATTTTGGCAATTTCTGCGGGAGTAGACTTGTCGTTAAGAGATTTTGCGCCAGGTATGCGCATTTTGTCATCATATTTGCCTGATCTGGCATCGAGCAGTACCAGTGGAACGCCGCTGTCAAGAAGGGTTTTGAGACCAGGGGTATTGATAGACGCCGGAGAATGCTTGGCTTCTTTTTCAGGGCTTTTCTTGTGTTCTTCGTGCTTATGACCTTTGTGGGCATCGTGATCATGTTTGCTTTCGGTTATGCCACAAACGCCATCCGGGCAGCTATCTTTGCTTTCTGTTACGCTGCAGCTTCCATCGGTGCAGTTATGGGCAGCAGGTTCACATGTGCCACAGCTGGCCATGGCGGGGCCATAAACCGCAAGTAACAACAAAATCGGGAAAACGATAAATTTAATTTTCATAACGACTCCTTATTTTCATTATTTACTTCTTATTCCTAACATACTAAAAAGTAGTTTAATGTCAAACTAATTTTGCAGGTGTCAGATTTCCGGTCTTAAAAGGAATTTTAATGGCAGGTGCAGTCGCCTGGCCCAGGCAGCTTCGCAGTGGGTTGCCTTTTCATCGAAAAATCCCATGAGATTGAAACCTTCGAAAAAACCTTTTTGCTTCAACAGTTTTAGCATGTGAAAATAGGCTTTAACTATCGGTGGTTCATATTCTCCGGTATCCAGATAGACCTTTACCCCTTCGGGTAGAAATGCGGCTTTTTCGACAAATTCATAAATTTTTCCGTCGGTTTTGCCAAAAGCTGATGAAAGGCAGCCCGCTCCGCCGAAAATTTCCGGCAAAGTCATCGCCATTTGAAAAGACATTAGTCCTCCCATCGATGAACCCATTATGACAGTATTGTTCTTGTCGGTAAGAACATTGAAGTTCTTGTCAATGTAGGGTTTCACGACTTCAGCAACAAACCTGGTATAATGCTTTCCGGCTGATGTATACAAATTCAGTTCCTGCATACGATCAGGAGAATTCGGTATACCCACGACAATACTTGGTCGCATCTGGCCTGTTTTAATCAACTCAGTAACGGTTTCGTCAACCTTCCAGTCCACTCCGGCAAATGCTGCGGCCGGGTCGAAAAGGTTCTGCCCGTCGTGCATATAGATAACCGCATGGGGTTGCGAGGTTTCAGAATAGCTTTCTGGCAACCAGACCTGAATTGGTCTCTGATACTTCAGGCCTTTGGCTTCAAGACTTTCAATGTTGACAAGCTTGCCTGTAACCGGGTCGGCTTCTTTAACCTGAAGGTCGAGCCAGTCGATGATTTTAACCGGAA
>JASURT010000177.1 GCA_030446435.1 Candidatus Ozemibacter sp. | reverse complement strand
CTGTCATTCTGACCGAACTGGCCCCCGGCAAATTCGGCGGCACCATCGAAGAAATCAAAAAGCTGGTGCCGAGACTCGAGCCGATAAAGCGCAGCAGATACAGCGCTTTCGGTAACGAAGATCTTACTCTGCGCTTCGAAGCGATGAATACCAATACCCTTATCGTGGCAGGCATGGAAGCACATATTTCTGTTTGTCAGACTGTCCTTGATGCTTTAACCAGAGGTTTCAAAGTGCATGTGGTTCTTAACGCCACCAGCGCCAGAAAAAAAGTGAACTGGAAAGCGGCCATTGAAAAAATGCGTTCAGCCGGAGCAGTCATTACCACCATGGAAATGCTTATGCATGAAATCATCGGTAGGGTAGATGATCCGCAATATGACAAATTCGTCGATCTGGCGAGACGGGAATACGATATCTGATGAAGCCGCAGTTCTTTGATTCTTCTGCTCCGGTTACGTTTTTAATCGGTGGAACCGGCGCAGGAAAAACCGAATTATCACTTAATCTGTCTGCCTGGAAATCGTCGCGATTCGACCAGGTAAGTCTTGTCGATTTCGATATCGTCAACCCGTTTTTTCGCGTAAGAAAGCTTAAAGAGCAAATCGAAAAGCTTGGGGTCAAGATCATTTTTCCTGATCGTCGGGTCGCTAACGGCGATATCCCGGGGCTGCCTGCTGCAGCCTGGGGTGCGGTTGAAAATCCCGAAGTTACGGTTGTTTGTGATATTGGCGGCGGAGAACCCGGCCTGCGCCCGCTTGGCCGCATGAAAGAACTGGCTGATCAGAGAGACGCGAATGTTTTCTTTGTCATCAATCCTTTTCGTCCGGATTTTTCGACCCTTGATAAAATTGAAGAAAATTTTTATCACATGAGTAATCTAAGTGCGATGAAAGCTGATTATATTGTGGCGAACCCCAATCTTTCAGGCGAAACTTCAAAAGAATTATTTCTTGAAGGAATGCAGACGGTTCGTGAATTTTCGAAAAAGTCAGGGGTGAAGATTGCATTTGCTGTTGCAGATTCTGTTCTTGCATCGGAACTGAAAAATTCTCAGGTGCAGGTTCCAGAATTTTTTCGCTGGCAAGATGACCTGATATTCGCTATTAAACGCTACTGGGATATCCCATGGCAATTTGGTGATTTGTCAACTTATTGAAATTTTCCGGCTACGGTAGTATTAATTGATAAGATCAGGCTTTTTTAAAGCTTTTAAGCTAATTTATAAAAGTCGCGAATAAGGAGATAAGTCAATGGGAAAGGAAACCGAAGAAATTATCATGGCCGGCTTCGGCGGTCAGGGTATACTTTTTCTCGGAAAAGTACTGGCTGAAGTCGGAATGGCAATTGGTCAGAAGGTTTCATGGATTCCATCTTACGGGCCTGAGATGCGCGGTGGAACCGCTAACTGCTCAGTAGTAATTTCTCAACACGAAATTGCTTCCCCGATAGTCCTGGAACCTGATACACTGATAGCCATGAATCGTCCTTCTGTAACGAAATTTGAGCCCAAGCTCAAAGCTGGCGGAACCATGATCTACAATTCATCACTGATTGATATCAACGAGTTTCGCAAAGACATCAAAACCTATGCTGTACCTGCCAGTGAAATGGCGATAGAGCTCGGTAACGACAAAGTGGCTAATGTTATCATGGCCGGGGCCTACGCAAAACTGGCCGGGCTGTTTAGTTATGATGACGTGATTAACGCTTTTCCAAAATTCATGCCTGCGTCGAAAAAAGAATTGCTTGATATAAATATCAGCGCATTCAAAAAAGGCTATGAATATGCTGAAAAGCTGAATTGACCGTTGGTTTCCGGTTAAGCCGGATATTACACTGGAGGAAATAAAAAATGTCCAAATGGGTAATTAATGAAAATCTCTGCAAAGGTTGTGGAATCTGCATCGCCCGTTGCCCTCTTAAAATTCTGGGTTTTGCCGATCATCTTACCCCCAAGGGTATCCACCCGGCAGCAATTTTAGATGAAGAAAAATGTACCAGCTGCGCAATCTGTGCTAGAAGTTGCCCAGACGTAGCGATTGAAATCTTCAAAGAAGAAAAGTAAGGAGATACAAATGGCAAAGGTACTGATGAAAGGTAATGAAGCGATTGGCGAAGCAGCTGTTCTGGCCGGTTGCAGATACTATTTTGGCTATCCGATCACTCCGCAGTCAGAACTTCCTGCATATTTATCCAAGCGCCTTCCACAGGTTGACGGTATTTTCGTGCAGGCTGAAAGCGAAGTTTCAGCAATAAATATGGTTTATGGCGCAGGCAGCGCCGGTGCCAGGGTTATGACCTCGAGCTCAAGCCCCGGAATCAGCCTTAAACAAGAAGGCATCTCTTATATCGCAGGCGCAGAAGTGCCATGCCTGATCGTAAACGTGGTTCGTGGCGGCCCGGGCCTTGGTAACATCGCACCGGCACAGTCCGACTACTGGCAGGCAACCCGCGGTGGCGGTCATGGCGATTACAGAACAATCGTTCTTGCACCGAATTCTGTCCAGGAAATGGCCGACATGACCATCGAAGGTTTTGAACTGGCCGACAAATTCAGAAACCCGGTTTTGCTTCTCAGCGACGGCGTTCTGGGCCAGATGATGGAACCCGTAGACCTTCCCGAACCCAAAGATTACGATGTGAACAGCAAAAAATGGGCGCTCGGTTACACCGGCAAGGATAAGGCCGAAAGAAACCTGTGCTCATCGATCTTTCTTGATGTAGATGAACTTGAAGAACATAACTGGCACCTGTATCAGAAATATCAGGTCATCAGCGATCTTTTCAGCAAGGGCGAATTCAAAGATTTCGCAGTTGAAGAGCATCTTTGTGATGATGCCGAAATAATTCTCGTCGGTTATGGTATCATTTCAAGAATTCTCAAGACCGTTGTTGAAAAATGCCGCAAACGTGGTATTAAAGCCGGACTTGTTCGACCAAAAGTTCTTTGGCCTTTCCCGACTGCAGTAATGCAGAGACTGGCTGAAAAAACTGCAAACTTCCTCGTTGTCGAAATGTCATGCGGTCAGATGGTTGAAGACGTTAAACTCGCGGTTAACGGCAAAAAACCCGTATACTTCTTCGGAAGAACCGGCGGCACAATTCCATCTGATTTTGAAATTCTCAACGAAGTTGATAAAATCGTTAGACCCGACTGAAAGGAGCCTGGGAAAAAATGAAACAGGTTTTTAAAAGACCCGAAAGCTTGAGTAAAACTCCGTTCCACTATTGCCCTGGCTGTGATCATGGGGTAATTCACAGACTGGTTGCCGAAGCCATTGACGAACTCGAAGTCAAAGATCGCGCCATTGGCGTTGCACCGGTTGGCTGTTCAGTGTTTGCATATGATTATTTCGATTTCGATTTCAATCAGGCTGCTCATGGTCGTGCTCCGGCCGTAGCAACCGGCATCAAAAGAACCCGACCCGACGGCATCGTTTTCACCTATCAGGGTGACGGCGATCTGGCCGCTATTGGTACTGCCGAAATCATTCACGCCGCAAACCGTGGTGAGAACATAACCGTTATCTTTGTTAACAATGCCATTTACGGTATGACTGGTGGGCAAATGGCGCCAACAAGCCTTATTGGCATGAAAACCCAGACTTCACCTTATGGTCGAGATGCCGCTACTGCCGGTCATCCGATTAAAATGTGTGAAATGATCGCAACCCTTGAAAGCCCGGTTTATGTAACCCGTGTTACCATTAATAATCCAGCCAATCTTATGAAGGCTAAAAAGGCCATTCATAATGCTTTCAAACTCCAGAAAGAAGGCAAAGGCTTCTCTTTCGTAGAAGTTGTGGCCATCTGTCCGACCAACTGGGGTAAAAAGCCTGCTGATTCACACAAGTGGCTGACAGAAAACATGCTGCCGGTTTTCCCGCTGGGAACTTTCAAAGATACGACTGGCGTAGAAAAAGCTTAAAATTTACTGCAGGGCTTTCGAAGTGAAGGCCCTGCTATTTGCAATAAATTCCGAGGAGGCATTGTATGTCGACAAAAGTTGAAAGAATTATTCTGGCGGGTTTCGGAGGTCAGGGCATTCTCTTTTTAGGGAAAGTTCTGGCTGAAACAGGTATGCAGGCAGGAAAAAACGTTTCCTGGATTCCGTCTTATGGGCCAGAAATGCGCGGTGGCACAGCAAACTGCACAGTAATTCTTTCCGAAAATGAAATCGCTTCCCCCATGGTGACTGTGCCTGACACGGTAATTGCCATGAATCGCCCCTCGGTTGCCAAATTCAATCTTCGAATTAAAGCAGGCGGAATGTTGATGTACAACTCTTCTCTGATCGAACGTCAGGAATTTCGCGATGACATCAGACTGGTCGAGATTCCCGCCAGCGATATCGCTGAAGAGCTTGGAAACCCGCGTGTGGCTAATCTGGTTATGGCCGGGGCTTACGCCAAATTCAGCAATCTTTTCACTTATGAAGATCTGCGTGAGACGCTTCCGAAGCTTATGCCCGCCAATAAGAAAGATATGGTTGAAATCAACATGGCAGCCCTGGAAAAAGGCTTTAACTACGTTCAGGAAAAGAAATACATGTTCGGAAGATATGTATATTCTGTCTTCAAAGGAATCTGAGTAATTCCTGAAAATTATGAATCTATACTGGTCGGGGGCGCTTTATGCGCTCCCGCTGTTTTGAGTCTCGGAGGTCAAAATTGCCGGAAAAGAATAATGTTCCCGAATTGATGAAAATAATAGTCGAATCTTTGCGCGATAAAAAAGTCGAAGATCTTAAAGTGCTCGATGTACGAAAACTGGTTACCTATACAGATTTTCTCGTGATTGGCACCGGTAATAACAGCCCTCATGTTCAGGCCCTTGCTGATTCTGTGGCCAAATTGATCAAGATTCCGCACGTCGGCGGAGTTCGCATGGAAAAAGACGCGGTTTCAAGTTGGGTGCTTATCGATGCTGACGACTTTATCGTGCATCTTTTTCAGCCCGATGCCAGAAAGTTTTATAAGCTCGAGCAACTCTGGGAAGACGCAAAAGTCATCGAGGTCTGATTTTGGGTTTTCTTGCCAGAGTTTTTGAACCAGAGCCCGCTGGAACGCTTGCAAAAGACAATCGCCATCGCCTGGAGCGCGTAATGCGCCTGCGCGAAGGCGATAGTTTTGTTATTACCGATGGTAAAGGGCGTGAGGCCAGGGCCGTTTTAAAAGGCCAGGGCGCATATGAGCTCGAAGAATGGCAAAATCCCGGTCGCGAAGCGTCTATAGACTTAACCCTTTACGCAGCCCTTACCAAAGGCGAAAAGTTTGACTGGCTCGTTGAAAAGGCTGTTGAACTGGGCGTCAAAACAATCGTTCCGGTGATTTCTCAACATTGTGTGGTAAAAAAAACATCTGAAAACAAAGTCGAACGCTGGCAGAAAATCGCGATAAGCGCAATGTTGCAATGTGGAGGCTGCGTTTTGCCAGAAGTAACCGCGCCCGTGAAGATCGAAAAATTGCCGCAGCACGGTTCTGATGTTCCCGGTCTGATACTCTATGAACAAAAACTGGCGGCTTCAAAAACCGGTTTCGCCGATTTCGCCATGGCCGGAAAAATCTCGGTTTTAACCGGTCCCGAAGGCGGTTTTTCGCCTGAAGAGATAGACGCGCTGCGCGAAAAGGGGTGGCAGACAGTCTGGCTTGGCAAACGGATTTTTCGTGCTGAAACCGCGCCGTTGATTGCTCTGGCTAATTTGCTTAGCCAATCCTGGGGAATTCACAGCTAATGAAAAGAAATTTAACTTTTACTCTTAAATCTCTGGGCTGCAAAGTCAGTCAGTATGACGGCGAGCGACTGGTAGAAAAGCTGAAAAGTCTTGGTCTGAACCAGACGGAAGATAAGCCCGATATCTTTATTCTTAACGGTTGCTCAGTAACCGGCAGAGCTTCACAGAAAGTTCGTCAGACCCTAAGAGCTGCATCTAGAAAATGGCCCGGGGTTAAGCTGGTTCTTGCCGGCTGCGAAGCTCGTCTGCGGCAACAGCGCAGCCTCGAATCTTCTGAGGCCGATTGGGTCTTGCCTGTTTACGATGACCTTGAAACTGTTCTGGCAATGGTTCAGGGCTTGTTCCCCGATTACACTTTTGATGCCCACGGACCTGAAGATATTCAGATGACCGCGAAAACCCGTGCTTTCTTAAAGGTTCAGGACGGTTGCAGGCAGTTTTGCGCTTATTGCATCGTTCCTTATCTTCGTGGCAAAGAATGGTCTTTGCCGATGGCCGAAGCCCGGGTCGAAGCAGAAAAACTTGTGGCTGAAGGCCATAAAGAAATCGTTTTAACCGGAATTCATCTGGGGCATTTTGAACCATCGCTGGTAGAGTTGCTAAAAATCCTCGAAAAGGTTGAAGGCCTCGAAAGAATCAGGCTAAGCTCGATTGAGTCGGTAGAAGTAGGTGATGAACTGATAGACTGGGTTGCCACTTCACCCAAAGCCTGTCATCATTTTCATTTGCCGCTGCAATCCGGCTGTGATGACATTTTAAAAGCAATGAAAAGGCCCTATCTGACTGCTGATTTCAGGGCAGTTGTCGATAAAATTCGGCATCGCATGCCTCTTGCAGCCATTACCACTGATTTAATCGTGGGTTTTCCCGGCGAAAGCGAAGAACATTTTGCCCAAACCCTCGCATTTCTTGAAGAAATTGAATTTTCACGCATTCACATTTTTAAATTTTCACCCCGTGACGGCACCCCGGCGGCAACGATGCCCGATCAGTTAAGCAATGCCGTAAAAGCAGACCGCTCAAATCGTGTCGAAGAAATCTGGAAAAAATGCGCCGGTAATTTTTATCAGAAGTTTGTTAACCGGCCAGTTGAAATCTTGTGGGAAACCTTCGACGGCGAACAACTGCATGGTTTCTCGCGCGAATACATTCCCTGCTGCAAAAAAGCCGCTGAAGACTCGCAGATAAACCATATCGAAACCACAACCGCAAAAGCTGCAACCAGCACAGGCCTGCGAGTCTGACAAATCTGAAGCGACAACCTCATTTTCGATAAAAAATCAGGGGTTCCATGTTTTTTTAATTTGTACTACAATCCTGATGAATTATTTAAAGGAATTGAAAAATGCAATCTTTCGTCAGGTATTTGCTGGTTTCGTTTGCTTTGTTTCTGGTGTTTTCTCTT
Source organism: Candidatus Ozemibacter sp. (assembly GCA_030446435.1). GTDB lineage: Bacteria > Muiribacteriota > Ozemobacteria > Ozemobacterales > Ozemobacteraceae > DYKG01. Next base: position 102 of record JASURT010000177.1, on the reverse strand, counting down.
TCGGGTTGCGGTATCGCGGGGAGTCCTGACCGGCCGACTGAAGATGATTCTGTTACTCTCATCGCCAAAGTCGACGCCCCTGAAGTAAATTCTTCAGCGATA
>JASURT010000176.1 GCA_030446435.1 Candidatus Ozemibacter sp. | reverse complement strand
GCCGGTGGCACCGGGCAGGTGGGGCTTATTGCAAATTATCTTAGCAAGGCTTCAGAAGAGGCGATAAGGTTTTGCAGGCTCGGCGGAATGTAGGTTCGGGATGGGCCGGGCTCGGGCAACGTTAGGGGAACCTGTCCCAGTTTCATGATTTTGCCGGCCTTTTCGTTGTCCATCAGGGCAAGAACCCGGCCGGCCTGAATTGGCGGAAGGCCGCTGATGATGTCGTATATCAGTTCATTGTCGGCAACTTCGTTGAAAATATTGGCAAGTGCGCCCGCATCCATAACCGTGGCGATACGTCTTACCTGCTCGAGTCGCTGACCTTCTTCCATGAACCTTATCAGACTCGATTCCAGCTTGGCAGCTTCAGACGCAAGCTGCTTCGACAGATCATCGACCGCTTTTTTCTTTGAATCGAACTTCTGCTTTTCCGCTTCAAATTCTTTCTGCTTCAGAAGCAGCTCTTCCTGTTCCCGGCGCAGCTTTTCCATCGAATTTGAATGTCTTTCTTTCTGCGTTTTTATCAGGGCCCGGTAAGATTCTTCAAGCTCTCTGGCGCGTCGTTCAAGATCTTTGTTTCCCTGAACTATTTCTCTTTCGAATCTTTGCTGCTGTTTGATCAAAAGCTGCTGATAACGTTCTTCTTCTGGCAGCTGATGTAATTGAACGAAGTCATAATATTCTGACAAAGGCCATTTAGAACGATAGTTTTCAGGAATCTTGTATCTGAACGGAAGAATGTCGAGAAAATCCAGCGTCAGAGCTGTTAAAAATGTTGCCACACCAAGCGAGAAAAGAAGAAAGAGAAAGAACAGCTGACTGATTGCCTTGAAAATTTTCGAAGGTTCTCCTGGTTCTTCCGCTTCTTCCTTGTTCTTGGCTTGACCGTCAGCAGAGGGCTTAAGGGCGTTCTCCTGCTCCTGGTTCTGCTGGTTCTGATTGTTCAATTCATTGTCAGGCATTTAGAAAAAATTCCTTATTTGTTTTTGTTGTCACTTCCGAGGCCAGATAAAATCTGAGAAACGAAATTCTGGGTGTCTGGAAAGGGCGGAACGCCGCCGAAGCGCTTTACCGAAGCCGGGTCGCTGTTGTAGGCTGCCAGAGCCAACGATACGTCTCCGCCGTTTTTTTGTAACATCTGAGAAAGGTGCTGGGTGCCCGCAGAAATGTTCTGGGTCGGATCAAAGGGATTTGTATAACCAAATTGCCTGAAAATCTCAGGTTTTACCTGCATCAGACCCAGCTGTCCGTTGGTGCCGACTGCATCGGGGTTATACCCGGATGCTATGGCAATAAGCTTGCGAACCAGCTCTGGTTTAAGCCCGTGTTCGTTGGCATGTTTTTCGACAAGATTGTCTATATCTGTTTTTAATTGTTGCGATGGCTGAGTTTCTTTGATCGATTGCGCAGAGATTTTGTTGCTTTCGCTTTTGCCGGTAGCTTCAGACATTGCCGATGCAAAAGTTTTATCTGATGGAGTATGGCCACGGCGATTGAACTGGTTGCAGCTTTTTTTCAACTGGTCAACCCGTTGTTGAATTCTTCGCATGTTTTCAAGCATCGCTGTTGTCTCCCTGATTTCTTTTCAGTCTACCGCCAAACTCATCGAGATTTTTCTGTTCCCGTTTCAGTTGTTCCTTTTTATAGACGATTTCGTCTTTTTCCCGCATTTTTTCGTAAGTCATGCGATTTTTTCTTTTTTCGATAAGTTCCTGAAGAATTTTCTCTCGCTGCTTATGAAGCCTTTCAAGTTCTTCTTCGTGAAACTCCCATGACTTTTGTAGTCTTGCCAGATAAGCCGGATACATCTGAATTTTCATCATATTGCCGGCCTGTAGGTCCAGAATTTTATTTTGCAGTGCCTCGCCATATTCATCTTTGAACTTTTTTATTTCTGCATTCGCTTCGGCAATCTGTCCGTCTTTTCTCGCGAGCTGGTTTTTTACCTCGTTTTCTTCATGAATACATATTTCAAGTATCTGCTGAAATCTAAATTTAAATGCCATTTATGCATCAGCCTACAATTTTACTCAAGCCTTCAAGACTGTCCTGAAAGTTTACTACCTCGGTGATGCCTTGCTTGATATAGCTTTCGATCAACGGATGTTTTTGTATCGCTTCATCGATTTTCGGGTCTGAACCGGTCTTGTAGGCCCCCAGACTAATTGCATCGGCGTTTTTGCTGTAGTTTGAATAAATCTGTCTGAATTTACCTGCGCTTTCAAAATGTTTTTTGCTGGTAATTTCCGGCATCAATCGCGAAATTGAGCCAAGCACATCAACGGCGGGGTAGATGTTCTGGTGCGCCAGATCGCGGCTCAATACCAGATGCCCGTCGAGAATACCTCTTACCGCGTCTGCTACAGGCTCATCCATATCGCCGCCTTCAACCAGAACTGTGTAGATGCCGGTGATTGAACCTTTACGTGCGGTTCCGGCCCGTTCAAGCAGTTTGGGCAGCAGTGAAAATACTGACGGGGTATAACCACGGGTTGTGGGAGGTTCGCCGACTGCCAGGCCGATTTCTCGCTGCGCCAGAGCAAATCTTGTTACTGAGTCCATCATCAGCATGACGTTTTTGCCCTTGTCGCGGAAATATTCGGCGATGGCTGTGGCGGCAAAAGCTGCTTTGACACGAACCAGGGCCGGACGGTCAGAAGTTGCGACGACTACGATCGACTTGCGCATGCCTTCAGGGCCCAGATCTTTTTCGAGAAACTCTCTGACTTCGCGGCCTCGTTCACCAATCAGGGCAACCACGTTGATATCTGCCTGAGATGATCGACATACCATACCCATCAATGTACTTTTTCCCACACCTGAACCGGCAAAAATCCCCATTCTTTGCCCGCCACCGATGGTGAGAAGACCGTCAATGGCTCTGACCCCGGTCGGAAGAGGCTCGGTGATTCTTTTTCTGGTGAAAGGGTTTGGGGGTTCGCGATTGATGGGAACATGAGAGATGCCTGGCGGAAGCGGACCTTTGTCGTCGATCGGGTGCCCAAGACCGTCGAGAAGTCTGCCTAAAAGCTCTTCGCCCGCGGGAACCGTAAGCGGAGTGCCGGTTGGAATGACTTCGCTGCCCTGACGAATGCCTTCGGTGTGAATAAGGGGCATCAGCAGAACGCTGCCGCGTCTGAATCCGACGATTTCGCAGGGCAGGGGGCCTTGTGGAGTCAGGATCTGACAAATGTCGCCAACCGGGTTCTGAGGGCCGGTAGCTTCGATAAGAAGGCCGACAACCTGAGTTACCCGACCGTTGACCCTGATGGGGTCAATTTTATTGATTAAAGATTCGTAATCTGAAAAATTAAAAGATGTCATGTTGCGTTAAGGGTTTTGCGAAACCTTTCAATCAGGGCCTTCTCGAGTTCGCTGGCCTGACTTTCAATGGTGGCGTCAATGGTGCCGACCCCGGTTTCTATCTTGATTCCGCCGGGAGTAAGAGTGGGGTCTTCAATTATCTTCAGTTCGGAAACCGAGCTGAGTTTTGACATGAAGGCTTCTTTGTGAGCCTGGCACATCGCTTTATCTTTCATATTGATGCGCATGACGATCTTGTCGGCATCAGCGATCTTGTTGATTGCCTGATCGATGTTTTTGAGTATGATGTCAGGCTGTGCAATGGGTTCAACTTTAATAATGCTTTTGGCGAAAGAAATTACCAGCCTCAGCATTTCTTCTTCAGAGGCTTTAAGAACTCCGATTCTGCTGGTCTGAAGTTCATTGATCAGCATTTCAGATTCTTTCATCAGATTCTGCCAGTCAAGTCTTGCTTCATGCAGGCCCTGTTCTTCGCCGGCCGAGATACCTTTTTCTTCACCGAGGGCGAAGCCTTCTTTATAGGCCTTGTCGCGTAAAGATTCAACTTCAAGCTGGGCAGCTTTTTTTATGGCCTCTGCCTCTGCTTTGGCGGCTTCGGTTATTGATTTTGCCGTTTCTTTGGCCGTTTCAACCGATTTTCGTGCTTCTGCTTCGGCTTCATTGCGCCGGGCAGTAACGGTCTGGCTGAGTTCGAGTTCTTTGGCAGAAAGGGCTCTTTCTTTGTCTTTAAGATCTTGTTCCCAGGTGCGCAATTCTTCTTCAAGGGCTTCAAGCTCTAATTCTTTTATTTTAATGGCTTCAAGAGCTGCACTGTGTCTGGCCTTTTTTGCAGCATAAGAAAGCTGGCTTCTGGGTTCGCCGGCTTTTTCGACTTCGGCCGGCGACTCGGCTGCTGTGGTTGCCGGCTTTTCTCTGGTTTCCTGAGACTCTTCAGGTTCGCCTTCTTTTTTTTCGGTCATCAGTTTTTCGCCTGAACCCGCGAGATGAACCGGCGATAGTTCGCGAAAAACCTCTTCGGTAAAGGCTTCTTCTGCCGGATCCATTTGTTTTGGAGGTTCTGGGATCTTTTGATGATGAGGAATAAACACCGATTTTTCGCTGTCTATTTTTATCTGATTAGCTTTGAAAATTTTGGCCATTTAAACTGGAATCCTTAATAGACCATGTTGTCGGTCGGTCGGTTTATAAACAGTTCTTTGCTGTTCAGCAGTTCAGCCACCACAACCATTATGCGGTCACGAGCTTCTTCGACTTCTTTTTCGCGCGAAGGACCGGTGGCGGTAATTTCTGCCTTGAGATCGTGAAGGTTGCGCTGCGACATGTTCGAAGCGATATTCTTCAGAACTGCTTGCGGCGAACCTTTTAGTGCTATCGCCAGGTCGCGCAGACGAATAAGCTTGAGAAGTTTCTGCAGACCTCTTTGATCTGCGTATGCCAGATCTTCGAAGGTCAGAATCTTTTTGCGAAGCTCCAGGGCGAGATGAGGAATGTCTTTTTGAAGGCCATTGAGAATATTGCGATTGGTTTTTGAATCGCAGTGTCTGAGAATGTTTGCAAGAATTTCCAGCCCGGTGCTGGTACCAAGTGGACTAGCCAATCAGTTCCTCCTCTCCTGGTCGGGCGATTACTACTTCGCCGCGCGCTTCGAGTTTTTTCACGATTGCCACAATGCGCTGCTGTGCCTGATCGACATCTCTGATGCGAACCGGACCCATATAGGCCATTTCTTCTTTGAGCATTTCTGCGGCGCGTTTTGACATGTTTTTGTAGAATTTTTCTTTGACTTCGTCGGTGACGCCCTTGAGCGAAATCGAAAGATCTTTCATGTCGATTTCTTTCATGAGACGCTGCAAACTTCGGTCGTCGATAAGAACAACATCTTCGAATACGAACAGTCGTTTTTTGACTTCTTCTGCCAGACTTGGTTCCTGAACTTCCATGGTTTCGATGATGTTCTTTTCGGTGGCACGTTCTACGGCGTTCAATACGCCGATAAGAGAATCGATGCCGCCGACGCTGGTGAAGTCCTGACCGATAATTGAAGACAGGCGTTCTTCAAGATAGTTTTCAACTTCTCTGGTGATTTCAGGGCTGGTTCTATCCATCAAAGCCAGTCTTTTGGCGATTTCAACCTGAGTGTCAGGGGTCATGGACTGCAGAATGACCGCAGATTTTTCGGGCTGAAGATACGCAAGTATCAAAGCCACTGTCTGCGGATGTTCGTTTTGAATCAAGGTTGCCAGCTGGGTTGGATCGGCGGTTCTTGCCGCTTCAAAAGGCTGAACCTGAAGAGAAGTACCCATTCGGGCAAGAATTTCAAGAGCCTTGCCCGGGCCGATGGTTTTTTCGAGAAGATGCTTGGCGTATTCAAGGCCACCTTCAGCATAGAATTTGCGCGCCATCATCAGCTGTTCAAATTCAAACAGAACCGACAGTTTTTCTTCGGTCGAGATTTTGCGATGCTTGGCAATTTCTATCGTAAGGGTTTCAATTTCCTGGTCAGACAGAGACTGTAGAACTACACCGCTTGTTTCGGGCCCGAGAAAAATCAGGAGAATGGCCGCTTTTGCTCTTCCTGAGATGTCAAGAGGCGGGAGGTTTTCTATGTTGATTGGGGGAGAACTTTCTTCCTTGACCACTTTTCCCACTCCTTGGTTAATCGCTCAGCCACAGACGCAATACCGAAATGGCATCTTCTGGCTTGGTTTCGACGAGCTGACGAACTCTTTCTTCGAGAAGTTCGCGTGCTTTTGCCTGTTCCTGAAGCTTTTCGAGTTCTTCTTCTCTGGCACGGTCGCGCTCGGTAATAATTGTCTGAAGTCTTTCGAGACCTTCGTTGAGAGTGCCGTCTTTCTTTTTCTGGAAAGCTTCGCGATAGATGAACTGTTCTTCAGGTGTCATTTCTTCGAAGTCTGGTGGCAGACCATCATTCTCCATGGCATATTCGTAAGCTGCCAGGCGCAGGTCCTGAACTTTCTTTTTCTTTTCAGCCAGGTCAGATATTTCGGGGAAGAAGTTTTTGATATCTTTGAATCTTCTTTCCCAATCACGCCACTGCTGTTCAGTCTGGCGGTTAAGTTGCTGGTCTCTCGCCATTTTAAGTGCTTCAGCTTCTGCTGCCGCTTCTTGCAGACGGGACTGTTCTCTGGCAAGAGCTCTGGCTCTTGAGACTCTTACAAAGATATAAATGAGGCCCAGGAATACCGGGAAGGCCATGAGAAGGCCCACAACTATCATGAACATCTGTTTCTCCTGCTGCTTTTTCAGCGCAAACGCGGCTTTTGCCCGCTCTACGTCTTCGTTCTTAAAGGGCATCGCCATTAGAGCCAGCTTGTCGCCTCTTACTTTATCGAAACCAACGGTAGTTTTGGCAATATCGGTAATGTTGGCTTCGATGTCGCGCATTTCGTTCGGGTCAGTATTTAGAACGACCGAAACGGTAAGTCTTCTTATGGTGCCCTGATTTTTTACAAATTTTTCTTTCGACCTGGTAACTTCATAGTTTCTGATATGACCTTTTCGATCGTATTTGTTCCAGGTATTGTTTTCTGTGCCTGGATAAGCCGGTGCGCCAGGTGGTAGATTCGAGTTGACCCCGGGTTCGCCGTCTTCAACCAGATCTTTGCCCTGATACTGTTCTTCTTCAACCTTTTCGGAAAGAATGATGCCGGTGTTGCTGCCTTCGATCGGCGGAAGAACCACATCGCTGACCGCTTCTTTCTGATCGAAGTCCATCTCGAGTCTGACTCTGACGATGGCGTTGCCGTAGCCAAACATTTCTTCGAGCTGGCTTTGCAACTCTCTTCGCAGTTCCTTTTCGCGTTCTCTGGTGTATTTCATCTGCGCGGTCTTGATCTTGTCAAGACTCATCGCTTCTTCATCTTCAATGATACGGGTCAGATCACGTGCTTCAGTGTCAGAAATTCTGATGTTTTCAGGATTGAGACCTTCAACTGCTGAGCAAACCCAGT
>JASURT010000175.1 GCA_030446435.1 Candidatus Ozemibacter sp. | reverse complement strand
GGGTATACCCATATATTCTGAAATTGAGATTGCCTACCGTATGTCTTCAGGGCGCAGACTGGTTGTAACCGGAAGTAACGGTAAAACTACCACCACGACGCTTTTGGCTGAATTCTGCCGCAAGCAGTTTCCGGAAGTTTTTCTGGGTGGTAACATCGGCATCCCAATGATGGAATTTGCCACGAAAACTACACCGGATTCTCTTCAGGTTCTTGAGGTAAGCAGTTTTCAGCTCGAGACCATTTCTGATTTCACCCCGGATATTGGCGTAATAACCAACTTTTTCGAGAATCATCTGGACCGATATCCTAGCTATAAAGCTTATATTGAAGCCAAAAAGCGTATTGCCCTCAATATGAATGAGAAGCACTGGCTAATTCTCAATGCCGATCAGGATGCAATGCACGAATTGTCCTCTCAGGTAGACTGTCGGGTGGCCTGGTTTGGCTGGTCGGTTGCTGATTGTCGGCCCGCCGTCACGGTTGAAAATGACAGCTTTGTCTATTACGACCAGACAGGCAACAGACTTGAACTTTTTCCGGTTTCGAGTGCGCGCATAATTGGTGAACACAACACCGAGAACATAATGTGCGCCAGTCTCGCAGCATTGCTTGCCGGTGTGAAAGCCGAGTTGCTCGAGCCTGTGGTAAAAGAGTTTCCTGGTGTAGAGCACCGGCTCGAATGGGTAAGAGAGCTAAATGGCGTTACTTTTATCAATGATTCAAAAGGCACGAATTGTGCAGCATCTATTACCGCTTTAAAAGCCTGTCGCCAACCGACAATTCTCATTGCCGGCGGTCGTGATAAAGGCACCGATTTGAGTGAATGGGTAGAAGCGGTTCGAACCAGAACCAGAGGCATCGTTCTTTATGGCGAGGCACGAAAGCGTTTCCGCTCTGCCCTTGAAGGACTGATTCCGATAAAAATTGCTTCGGGTTTCGAAGACGCCGTTTCTATTGCTAATGAATGGTCTGAGTCAGGTGATACCGTGCTTCTTTCGCCGGCTTGCAGCAGTTACGACCTTTTTCCCAACTTTGAAGTGCGCGGGCAAAGATTCAAGGCCCTTGTGCACGAATTGAAAGCTGATGAATAAAAATTCACAATTTGATCATATACTGTTGTTTGTAGTGGTTGCCCTTATGGGAATGGGTTTGATAATGGTCTATTCTGCAAGTTCGGTTACCTCGCTGGCAATAAGAGCTGATGGTCTTTACTATTTCAAAAGGCAACTGGTCTGGGTTATAACCGGCCTGCTCGCCATGATCGGTTTTTCACATTTTCCATACAATAAGCTCGAAAAGGTTGCAGTGCCACTTCTTGGAACAGCGATTTTCTTTCTGATACTGGTTCTTGTTCCAGGTGTGTCTCGCGATATTGGTGGTGCGCGACGCTGGATACGTTTTGGCTCGATCGGTTTTCAGCCCTCCGAGTTCGCTAAAATTTGTTTTATCATTTATATGGCTCATTCGATAACCATCAGGCAGGATAGAATCAAAAGTTTTCTGCATGGTCTTTTGCCTGATCTTGCCATTACCGCTTTGGTGTTTTTCCTTATATACAAGGGGCCAAACCTTTCGAACGCGGCTTTAGTTTTTGGAACATACATAACTCTGTATTTTCTGGGCAATGGTCCGGTGGTTAATCTTCTCGGTCTGGGTGCGGGCGGACTGGTGTTGGTAACAGCTCTCATTTTTCATGCGGGTTATCGAATTCGCAGATTCTGGGCATTTCTTAACCCCTGGGAATCCGCCCAGACTACCGGCTATCATATCATTCAGTCCCTTGTTGCCATTGGCTCGGGAGGTTTGCTTGGCCTTGGCCTTGGGCAGAGTCGACAGAAGTTTTTCATTTTGCCCGAACGGCACACTGATTTTATCTTTGCAATCATTTGTGAAGAGCTCGGTCTGCTCGGCGGTGTGTTTGTTATACTATTGTTTTTCGCTTTTCTCTGGCGCGGAATGTATATTGCCAGCCGTGCCCCCGACTGTTTCGGGTTTCTTCTCGCTTCAGGAGTTACCGCCATTGTGGGGCTTCAGGTTATTGTCAATATCGCCGTTGTTTTGAGTCTGATGCCGACAACAGGTATTACTTTGCCCTTCATCAGTTACGGTGGCTCGAGTTTGATCTTTCTCGCTGTAGGCGTGGGGATTCTTCTTAACATTTCCAGATATGGATCAGGAAAATTTGTTTTGGAAGACCAGAAAAACGCTTCTTTTTCAGGCCAGTTTACCGAGCCGGGTCTGGTCAGCAAATTCAGGAGAAGATAGTTTTGCGAATTATATTCAGTGGTGGTGGAACAGGGGGCCATATTTACCCTGCACTTGCCATAAGAGAAGCCTTGCTTGAAAAGGTAACAGAAGGATTTCACGCGGCATACATCGGTGTCAGCGGTGGCATGGAAGAAAAAATCGTTACCAGAATTTCTGAATTGCCGTTTCTTGGGGTTCGTGCTCAGGGTATGCCGCGAAACATAAGTTTGAAGTGGTTTTCTTTTCCATTTATCAATTTTATGGGTGTAATAGATGCACTAAATCATCTGCGCAATTTTCGTCCCGATTTGGTTGTGACCACCGGCGGTTTCGTAGCTTTTCCAACCCTTGCGGCGGCCAGAATTCTTGGAATTCCAGCCTTCATTCATGAACAGAATGCGGCAATGGGTGTAACAAATCGTCTTTTTGCCGGTTCGGCTGCCCGGGTTTTTCTTACTTATGCATCGGCGGCTGCGACTGACGAAAAGAGAATATTTCTCACCGGAAACCCCGTGCGTAAAAGCTTTCTGCAAAAGGGCACGCAAAGTAACCGATTCGAAAAAAAAACCGGTGAATTCTGGTTGTTGTCGGTGGGGGGCTCAAGGGGCGCTTTGAGCCTTAATCGAGCCTGCATAGACCTTGTGAAAAAGTGGTTGCCTGAAAATTCCCGGGTCAAGCTTTTACACATCAGTGGTGAACGCGATTATGAAATGGTAAAAAAAGAAACCGGTTCGGCTTGTCCGAACTATATTCTTTTGCCTTATCTGCACGAAATGAAAGAGGCATTTGATGCCGCAGATCTGATCGTTTCACGAGCCGGAGCGACAATTCTTTCTGAGGTTGCTGTTTGCGGTAAACCGGCTATTCTTGTTCCTTTTCCGCATGCTACCGATAATCACCAGGAGAAAAATGCACGGGTGCTGCAAGAGCTTGGTGCAGCGAAAATGATTCTGGATTCTGATCTGACCGCAGAAAAGCTTGCTCTAACGGTTGAACAGACAATGGACCCGAAGACTCTTGAGCAAATGTCTGCCGCAATGAAGAAAAGCCGTCCTGATAGCGTAGAAAAAAATATCGCAGATTTGATTGTCGACGCTTTAAAAAGAACTTGAAAACGCCGGAAATTCGTGCTTGTTTCTCGAAGCGATGATTGGTATTATCATAAATATTTTTTTTCAGGATAAGACCAGTTGACAAAAGATTTTCAGCCAAAAAACCGTGCGTACAGGCTGCCCGGCCGCAATTTGCCTGACGCCACCCGTGAAAAACTGAGGCAAAGAAAGTATCGTGCCCGGCTTTCGAATTTGTCAAAAGCCATTGGCCCGGTTAAGGCCATAGGTTTTACCCTGATTATCATAAGTTTATGTTATCTGGCCATTGTGCAGCTTCGCCACTTGTTCTTTCATACGGCCTATTTCGAAATTAAAACCATTAAAGCCTCAGGAAACATCACTGTTGCTGAAAATGACATCATCAGGACATCCGGCATTTCACCGGCCTTGAACGTATTTATGCTCGATAAGGAAGCGGTGCGAAAAAGATTGCTCGAACATCCGAAAATCAAGGACGCTAAAGTCGATCTTGAAGGGCTTTATACCCTGCACCTGAAAATAGTTGAGCGAAAGCCTATGATGTATGCGAAGGTCGGTTCGACATTCTATGAAATTTCTGATGACGGAATTGTCATCAGCACCGAAAGTCTTGGCGATCGTGAATTACCAATCATTACGGGGCTAAAGTTGCAAACCATAAGATCAGGCGATTCGCTTTCTGAAGATGACAGTTTTTATATTGCACGAAACTGGGTTGAAACTCTTGGTGGAAAAATTCTCGAAAAAATTTCGGAAATAAATTTTTCAAACCTGCAAAACCCTTATCTATACCTTGATTCCGGGGTAAAAGTGTTTCCCCGTAGCCTTGAAGATTTTAAAAAACGTTACGATTTTTTGCGTGCACTTCTTGACAACCTTAGAAAGAATAATGTAGAACCAATTTACCTCGATATGAGGGCACCCAGTATTGTAGTTCGACCTAGAAAAAAGACAGGTGCTTCAGAAGGGAGCAGAGGTTCCGTTGCTGGTGGATGATCTCGTTGTAGGCCTTGATATAGGCACCACAAAGGTTTGTGCAGTGATTGGTGAGGTCCAGGGTGGCCCCACCATTAATGTGCTGGGTGTTGGTTACGCTTCTTCGGGCGATGGCGTCAAAAAGGGAACAATCGTCGATATCGAACGAACGACCCAGGCTATCATTGAAGCCGTAGAAGAAGCTGAAAAAGTCGCCGATGTGGTGATCGAAAATGTATACGTCGGCATCGCCGGCGCTCATATCTGTTCGATGAACAGTCAGGGTATCGTTGCTATCAAAGGTAATAACCAGGAAATATCTTCTGAAGATATAGACAGGGCGGTAGAAAACGCTAAAACCGCCATCAGCATCCCTCCTCACCAGGATATAATTCACATTCTTCCGCGTGAATTTGTCGTTGATGAACAGAAAGATATCAACAACCCCCTTGGCATGGTTGGCGGCCGACTTGAAGCTCAGGTGCATATTGTGACCGGTGCGATCACCGCGATGCAGAATATTATCAAATGCTGCGAAATGGCCAAACTTAAAGTCGAAGATATGGTGCTGCAGCCCTACGCAAGCAGCATGGCCGTTCTTTCTGAGGACGAAAAAAAATTGGGCGTGGTTCTGGTCGACATTGGTGGCGGCACAACTGATCTCATTATTTTTCAAAACGGGCACGTCATTCACTCAAACAGCATAGATATTGGTGGACGCCTCGTTACTAACGACATCGCGGTTGGTCTTAAGACGTCAACCGTTGCAGCAGAGGATCTTAAAGTAAATTTCGGCGTTGCACGGTCAGATCTTGTCGATGAGAGCATGATGATCGATGTTCCGGTCGCTGGCGGAGAGAGAACTAAACAGTATCCACAGCGTTTTCTCGCCGAAATTGTTGAACCGCGAATGGAAGAAATTTTTTACGAAGTAAAAGAGCAGATTGAAAAGCACGTCGCTCTCGACGTTATTCCGGCAGGAGTAGTCTTGACCGGAGGTAGCTCTTTAATGACCGGGTGCCCTGAATTGGCTGAAGAAATTCTGGGATTGCCTGTCAGACGGGGTTCTCCCGTAGATATCTCTGGATTGCGGGAACAGGTGCGTAATCCAAAATTCTCTACCGCGCTAGGCCTGATCAGATACGGCGCACAAAATTTTCGCACAGGGACTAGAGAAACTGGTGCACTTAGTGGTATACTTGATCGAATACAATCAGTTTTAAGAAAATTCTTTACCGATTGAATTGAATAAATCAGAAAAAAAGCAGGAATTTGCCAAAGGGCAGAGCAGACTATAAGGAGGCTTGCATGGTGTTTGATTTTAACCAGGCTGCAGCAGAAAATGCTGAGATTAAGGTAATTGGTGTAGGTGGGGGCGGAATGAACGCCGTAAACCGGATGATCGAAGCGAATCTTACCGGTGTTGAGTTTATCGCTGCCAATACTGATGCACAGGCTCTTACCAGCTCTAATGCCAAAATCAAGATCCAGCTTGGTGACAAGCTGACTAAAGGACTTGGCGCAGGTGCTAACTATGAGATTGGTAAAAAGGCCGCCGAAGAAGACAGAGATCATATCGCTGAAGTTCTCGAAGGCGCGGACATGGTGTTTATCACTGCCGGTATGGGCGGTGGAACCGGAACCGGTGCTGCACCAATCGTAGCTGAGGTAGCAAGAGAAGTTGGTGCCCTGACCGTAGCAGTCGTTACCAAACCTTTTACCTTTGAAGGCCGAAAACGTGCTAATGCCGCTGACCTTGGTATTAAAAACCTTAAAGACCGTGTGGACGCCATTATCGTTATTCCTAACGATAAACTTCTTGAAATCTCTCAGGAAAACGTCACCATGCTCGAAGCTTTCGGTTATGCCGATGACATTCTGCGCCAGGGCGTTCAGGGTATCTCTGATCTTATTACCGTTCCTGGCCTTATCAATACTGACTTTGCTGACGTTAAGACCATCATGAGTCTTGCCGGCTCTGCACTTATGGGCATTGGCACCGCTTCTGGCGAAAACCGTGCCGTGACTGCAGCACAGATGGCTATTTCAAGCCCTCTGCTCGAGTCTTCCATCGAAGGTGCCAAGGGCGTTCTTTTGAACATTACCGCCGGCCCTGACCTCGGAATTCACGAAGTGCACAAAGCTTGCTCTATCGTTCAGGAAGTCGTTGATCCAGACGCGAACATTATCTATGGCCATGCCGTAAATGATGAAATGGGCGAAGCCCTCAAAATTACCGTTATCGCCACAGGTTTCGGTGAAGAAGCTCGTTCAGGTATCGATCCTAAACGAAGAATCATGGAAGAACTTCGCACCGTAAGTCGCCCCGTAGTAGAAACTCCTGTGCCCCAGGCTCAGGTTGTAAACGGAACTCCTTCATACAACAATGTTGATGATCGCGAAGTTCCAGCTTTCCTGAGAAAAAGACGCAGAGGCTGATTTAACAGGAAAATTGCTCGTTGCCGAAACCGGGGAAGGATTATGCCTTCCCCGGTTTTGTAATCTGCCAAAACCCCATGCTCAATCTCTGGGTTTGGCTGATTGCCAGTTGATCGGAGAATTCTAAACATGGCCCTTGTTTCTTTACAGAATGTCAATCTTTCATTCGCCGGCACCGCTATTCTTGAAAATCTCAGTATGCAGATTGAAAAAGGGCAGCGAATTTGTTTGCTTGGTCGCAATGGAACAGGTAAAACCACACTTATGCGAACCATTGCCGGCGAGCTTGCCCCCGATTCAGGTGAAGTTCAGATTGCACAGGAAGTAAAGATTTCTTATTTTGCCCAGAACATTGCATCTGATCTGGATGGCAGTGTTTTTGCCATTATTGCTTCTGGTCTCGGCGAAAAGGGCCGGCTGATCGTTGAATACCACGAGCTCGACCGCCGCTGTCGCGAAAACGTCAATGAGCCTCTTGAGCCCGTAGAAGCCTTGCGCCAGAAAATCGATGCTCTTGAAGCCTGGGCCAGTCTTGATGAGATCGGCAGAATAACTACGCAAATGGGTATAGACCCTGATT
>JASURT010000174.1 GCA_030446435.1 Candidatus Ozemibacter sp. | reverse complement strand
GTGGCCATATGAATGCAACCGCACTGACAATGGGCGCAGGCAATCTGTTGCGAAAGATGCTTTTCTGCAAAGGCTTCACCGCTGATCTGTTCAGCACTTTCAAAAAAGCCCTGGGAAAAGTTTCTTGTGGGCAGACCATTGATTTTGCTTAAGGGAATAACGTTTATCGGCGTGCCCAGGTCGTGATATTTTTTCATCGTGTCGGATTTCACGACTGCTTCGTAAAGTTTGCTATAGTAGGCGTTGAACGGGCCGGGGTTTTCGAGCTTCCAGTAATTTGGCCCCGAAACAACCATGGCCTTGATATTCTTCGAACCCATGACTCCGCCAAGACCAAGCCGGCCGAAGTGCCGCGAAGAATCGACCGTGGCACATGCGATTGGCGATAAACGTTCTCCGGCCGGGCCGGTTCTTACAATCGAACGCTTGTAATCTGACTTGTAATGATCACGCAAAACCCTTTCGACCGCCAAAGCCGACATGCCTTTCAAAGAGCTGCCGCGGTGAACGATGAAATTGTCGCCTTCTATTTCAAGACAACAGGGAAAATCTGATTTGCCGACAATTCTGATCACATGAAAACCAGCGCCAAACATCGATAAGGCAAGTCTGCCACCGGCATGGGATTCCCCCAGATTGCCGCTTAAAGGCGATTTGAACATGGCGACCGTCTTGGTTGCTACTGGAAAAACCGAGCTAAATGGCCCGGTAGCAAAAATAATCGGTGCGCGTCGATCGTAAGGGTCGAGGTCAGGGTTCATTTCGCCGAGCAAAGCTGTTGCAACTCCGGTTCCACCAATGAATTCACGAAAAAGTTCGCTAACGTCTTTTTTCTCAGCGGTTCCCGCATCGAGATCAATATCGAGCATAAAGTATTTATTCATGAATTCAGCCTTTCTTCTGGTCAATTTCGACCATCTTGATCACTTCATTGGGGCAGAATCTGGTACAAACGCCGCATTGGTGACACACAATCGGCATCTTCGTCTCGAAATCCCATTGCAGAGCATTTGAAATACAGGCATCTACGCATTCATGGCAATTTACGCATTTGTCTGCGTCGAATTTCACCCCACCACCTTCGCGCGGGTAAAGGGCGCCGGTGGGGCATGCCCGGGCACAATCAGGGTCTAAACACCCATAACAGGGGCGGATTGAAAAAGCACCTTCTGCTCCCGGATAATTTTTTACCCTTAAAGCTGCCTTTTCAACGGTTAAAGCTTTGAACCAGGTTCTGCTGCAGGCAAACATGCAGCTGTAACAACCTATACATTGCTCACGGGCAACAACCCTGAGAAGTTTCGACATTTAAGCACCCCGTTAGATTAAATTTCAAAATCAGAATCCTTGATTGGTTCAAGTTTACGCTTTTCCTGCCAGAATTTTGTAAGCGGCGTCGACATCGGAATCAGAATTTCGCGATAAATCTGCAACGCACGTTCTGGTGAAAACAGATAGCGAAAAACCCAGAATTCAAAAGGAAAAAAATGTATGACACCGGTGCCGGGAAAAACTTCGTAGCCCTCTGAGTTTTCGAGTATCTTCGCCTGTAACTCTTCAAGCATTTTTTCGCTTACAACCCGGGGCGGATAAACCAGATCTTCAACCTGGTCGCATTCTCGGGTCATATCTTCTTTCAGAAGACCGAAAATTCTGCAGGCAAAGGGCCTGACCTGATGTATGAGACAAACCTTTGTCTGATCATCGCGAAATAAACACCTGAGCCTTTTTTCTGCGCCTACTTCAGCCTGACGCAAATCCATTCGCATGGCCGCGATGAAAAATCGGCGCAATCTCGAAGGATCTGAACCTGTCATCAGATCACGAACGATTCGGTGGTATTCAAGCGAATAAATAGAAATAGAATTACAGCATTTTCCGCAATTGCCACATTTGGTTGGCGGTAATTGATCTCTGAGGCGGTCGAGAAGATCCATGCCGAAGTTGCCATGATCAACCGATGCGCACAGAATTTTCTCAAGGTATGAATCGGCGTTTTTTACCGATGCAACTTTGATTTTTTGCAATAGGTCAGTGTTTATCTGCACGTTTCTGCTCCTGTTAATGCTGTAATACTGCAGACAAAACAATTTTGCCGGTAGTTAAATTCAATATGCGATCAGCCCTGGTTTTTGGCGTGGCTGACTGTCAGTTTCCTCCCGTCCATTTCGTGATCATTCATTTTTTCGACCGCACTCTGGGCGCTGGTCTGTTCAGTAAATTCAACGAAGCCGTATCCTCTGGAGCGGCCTGAATTTCTGTCCATGATGATTTTAGCGCTTTCAACATTGCCAAACTGAGAAAATTCTTCCTGAAGGCGATTGTTGTCCACGGCAAATGGAAGGTTACCCACAAAGATCTTAAATGACATTTTTTCTTATCCTCCGAAAAATTAACAACTCTCTATAGAGGAGCATCGTCTTTTAATATTTTCCCTCAGAAAAAAATTTTTTTCAAGCTTTTTCACCCATGCTTTACCCGAGTTGATTTTGTACCCTTGTCGGTACCGATGAGATGCCTGTTTTTTTGCTTTTAATCAGTCTTTTTACCGCAACATTTCTTGACAGTATCAGAGGCCTGTGATAACATTTCAAAACGCCTTTTAGTCGAAGATCAAAAATTTTCGACCGGGCCAGAATTCGTCTACCGGAAGACTATGAAAGCACAGATAATCGGAACCAGTAAAGCAATCAAAGATGTGCTAGACCTTGTAAGCAAGGTGGCTGTCAACGATGTTACCGTTCTGATTACCGGTGAAAGTGGAACCGGGAAAGAGATGGTCGCCGAGACCATTGTCAGGCAAAGCCCGAGGCTGGGAAAGTCGTTTCTAAAGCTTAATTGTGCGGCGATTCCTTCAGAGCTCCTTGAAAGTCAAATGTTTGGACATGAACGCGGGGCCTTTACCGGCGCCATAAGCAGGCAAGAAGGCTGCTTTGAGCGTGCCGACAAAGGTTCGTTGTTTCTCGACGAGATTGGCGACATGTCGCTGATGACACAGACCAAACTGCTCAGGGTTCTTCAGGAACAGGAATTCGAGCGAATTGGTGGCAATGAAACCATCAAGGTCGATGTCAGAATAATTGCAGCGACGAACAAAAAGCTTCTCGAAGAGATCAAGCGCGGCAAGTTCCGTGAAGATCTATATTACCGGCTCAACGTCGTGGAAATTCACATTCCGCCTCTGCGAGAACGAATGGAAGATGTTCCGGCTCTGGTTGAGTATTTTCTCGAAGACTTTTCGAAAAAGTATAACAAACCAGACCTGCAGATAAGCCCTGGCGCCATGCATACGCTGCAAAGCTTCAGCTGGCCGGGCAACGTTCGTGAACTTAGAAATGTTATCGAAAGGGCAGTGGTTCTTTCCCGAGGTCCCAAGATCGAGTCTGATGATTTTCCTGAGAAAATCAGGCAGCCTTCACCGATGCCCGGTGAGTCGTCAGACGAAGAAAGCATTCTCACGCTCCAGGAAATGGAGAGAATGTATGTTAAAAAAGTTCTTGAATATACTGGTGGTAACAAGCTGAAAGCCGCCCGACTTCTGAATATAGATCCGAAAACCCTCAGATCGAAGCTGGGTTGAGTAAAGAGAGTTTTTGTAGAAACGAGGATGAACATGGAAGAAATAATTCTTGTAAACAAAATGGAATCGGCCGTAAAAAGAATGCTTGACGAGATAATCAAAAGTCGTGAGAAAAAGGTTTGCACCTGCGAACGATGCAGACTCGACATTACGGCTCTTGCTCTTAACTCGTTGCCGCCCAAATATGTTGTTACTGAAATTGGAAACGCCGTTACAAACGTCGACCTGGATTCAACCCAGGGAAAAGCGAATGTCACCATGGCTGTCTGTAATGCCATCGAGATCGTAAAAGGTCGCCCAAGGCACAGCTGACAGATTTATTTAACAGGTGGAGGATAAAATGAACGAAATGTCAAAAACGGACAAGGAAAAGCTTTCATTTGAAAGAAAAGATGCAACCAAAGGTTATATCGTTCTTTCACTGATTGGCGACCTCGATATGTGGACCCTGCCAAAGGCAAAAGAGCAGGTCCAGGAACTTATCGACGAGAAAAAAGTAAAAGTGGTTCTTGACCTTGAAAGAACCAATTACATAGATTCTTCCGGCCTCGGTTTCTTTATCGGCACCCTCAAAAAACTGAGAGATGCCGGCGGAGAATTGATTCTGATCAATTTGAATGCCTACATCTACGGCATTTTCCAGCTGATTCAGCTGCAGCACATTATCAGAACCTACGACAGCCTCGAAGAAGCTTCAAAAGAATTTTAATCCTGAACGGAGAACAGTCATGAAACAGAAGATCCACCCAAAAACCCATCTCATTAACGTTACCTGTGCTTGTGGCAACGCTTTTGAAACAATTTCAACCTCTTCAGAAATGAAGGTTGAAGTTTGTGCAGCCTGCCATCCATTCTTCACCGGCACTCAGCGTTTTGTCGACACCACCGGCCGTGTTGAAAAATTCAAGCAGAAACTTGATGCCCAGAAAAAAGCTGCTGAGAAAAAAGCTAAAAAAGTTGCTCCAAAAGCCACTGAAGAAGCTCCAAAATAATTTCTGCATTGAGTCACAGGCAAAAGCTGCTGTTCGAATTTGGAACATTCCGATTCAACAGCAGATTTTGCTTTGTACCCGAACCTTAACAAAGGAAAACCTGTTGTGAACCTCGTATTGATGAGAACCACCCCGAACCCTGACCGACTTGTGGCCGTTGCGGCTCGCAGATGCTATTCAAGCCGCTCAGCCGACGTAATCGAAGACAAGATTTCAGAAGCAGAAATTGCCAGACTTCTTGATTTTCTTCGCCAGAGAAACCACCTGTCGCCCTTTGAACACGCAGATTTCAGCTTCAGCGTCGACGGAATCTCTCGCGCCCTTTCTCATCAGCTGGTTCGCCACCGCATTGCTTCGTATTCTCAGGAAAGTCAACGCTACGTAAACTACATGAAGGTTGACACCCTTCCCTTTGTAACCCCACCATCTATCGCTGCAAAACCTGAAGCCCTGGAAACTTACAACAAGGCTATCGAGCAGACTCTCGCTGCCTACAGAGCCATGGTAGAAGCCGGCGTGCCGCCCGAAGACGCCCGCTACATTTTTCCGAATGCAATAGAAACCAAGCTTGTTTTTACCATGAACGCAAGAAGTCTGTTTAACTTTTTCGAGCAGAGATGCTGTATTAAAGCACAATGGGAAATTCGAGCCCTGGCAATGGCCATGCTTAAAGAAGTAAGAAAGGTTGCTCCAAACATCTTCAAAAATGCCGGAGCACCTTGTCAATACGCTTCAAACCCTTATTGCCGCGAAAATGACCCAAAGTGCGTGATGTTCAAAGCGATGAAGGAAAGATTATATGAAAATGAGCAAACTAGAGGAACTGAGGAAATCAATCGATAATATCGATGAAAGAATGTTAGAGCTTCTTAAAGAACGAGTGGCTCTGGTAGACGACATTTACGCCGCCAAAAAAGAAGAGGGAATAAGAGAATCTTTCGATTCCGACCGTGAGGTTACACTGCTTAAAAGCCTACGTAAACAGGCAGAAAACCGATTGTCCAGCGCAGAAGTCGATGCGGTTTTTCTCCAGATTTTATCGATTTGTCGCCATCGTCAGAAAGAAACCCATGTTTGTGTTTTTGGCGAAAAAAACGGTTGGACCGAAGATGCAGCTCTGCAAAGATTTGGCAATTCCAGTACAATCAATGCCGTAGATACCGCCGAAGACTTTCTGGCCGGTATAGAGCACGGCAATCTTGGTTTTGCCTGCGTTACCCCGCAGTTTTCTTCTGACCGGTCCGCGATTCTAGAAAGTCTTCTATCTAACAAAATTTCAATTGTAGAAGAATTCACCTTTTCACCCGAATTTTCGGTAGTAAGCAACAGCGCCAAAGATTTGTCAGAGGTTCACGAAATCTGTGTTACCAATGAAATACTCAGGCTTCTGCGGCCCTATTTCGTGTCAATGTCCTTTGACATCAAGATCAACATCTGTCGAAGCATGTCAGAGGCTTACGAAAATCTGCAAAGTATCAACCCCGTCGCCGCAATTCTTCCGAGTAATCTCGTCAAATCACGAAATGACCTTATTGTAATAAAAGAGAAACTGAAATCCGAACTTCTCGGGCCCGTGAAATTCATGGTTTTCACCAATAAAGCCAGACTTCAGGTTGGGTCAGGCAAAAAAACCACCATTCTTTGCGCCCTGAATGGAGACAGCGACAAGCTCTGGGAAATGCTGGCAGTGGTAAAAGCTTTCAACCTTAAAATCTATGATATTCAAACCGTAGACTTCGAAGGCAAGCCCTGGAAAAAGATTACCAGTCTTGAATTTTCTGCGCCTGCCAACCAGGATGAGCTTAATCACATAATCGCCGACCTTGAGAAAAAATGTATTCTCGTTAAGCTTTGCGGTATATATTCTGAATATCTTTAATTAAAACTGAAATATGACAAGCAAATATTCAACGATCGTTTTAATCGGTATTTTAATGTTTTTTTTCGCTTTAAAGTCTGCCAATGCTGAAAATGCTGCGAATCAGTTCAGATACGTTTTTCCAAACAATCTGGTCATTAACTTTGCCGATGAGATTGAAAAGTCTGGTAATAAATTCAGAATTTCAGCCATTATAGAAGGGCAGCTCGGCACTTTGACCGACCTCGAGCTTTACTTCGCAAGCTCTAAGGATTTGAAAGTAATCAGCAATACAACCGAGCTGAAACAGCTTAAAGCCGGCGAAAGACGTAAAGTAAAAATTCTTGCGGTCAAAACTGGCGAAGCTACCGACCAGATGGGAACCTGGCTTAAGCTTGGCATTCGTTATACCCCTGATTATCAAGCGATTATCGCTGCGGTATCTGATGAGGGAAAATTTCCGGATCAGTTTGAACGACAGCGACTGATCGATATCGCCAGACGCAATCAAAGTCAAAACGAGCAATACCATATGTCGGCGCGCTTTTTTCCTGAAAAATGAAGCATTGAATTTTAACCGGGCAATCAGGCCTGATGCGTATAAAAATGTCTGCCTCGTAAGAGTTAATTAATTCAGCAATTTTGCATTGAATTGATCTGTATTTAATAAGAAAAAGTTTCAAATAAAAAACCGGTCACTTCCGCCTCTTAAAAGAGGCTAAGTGACCGGTTATTTTACTTTCCAGCCTATGAAAGGCTTCTTCTATTTATCCA
The DNA here is from genome assembly GCA_030446435.1 of Candidatus Ozemibacter sp. Lineage (GTDB taxonomy): Bacteria > Muiribacteriota > Ozemobacteria > Ozemobacterales > Ozemobacteraceae > DYKG01. The sequence goes on along the minus strand of JASURT010000174.1, from coordinate 136 downwards.
GGTCTATTTAACTGGCTTTCTTGCCTTTGGCCGGAGCCTGTTTTTCTGTTGGCTCCGTGGTTTCGTTGCCTGCGACTTCGTTATCTTCAGTCTTCATGCGACCAAGATAGGTTGGCAGTTCAACACCGGCCATTCC
>JASURT010000173.1 GCA_030446435.1 Candidatus Ozemibacter sp. | reverse complement strand
GTTTCTTCACGAAGCTGCTGAGCGTCATGCCAGGCTTCGATCATGGTCAAATCGGTCAGAGAGTCGAGAATGGTATGCATGTCTTTAACGATTTCGTGATCTTTTTTGTTCAGCTCAAAATCGTCATATGACTTTCTTGGTGGGCTTGTGGTTTCAAGAACATTGAAAACCAGAACCGAATGATGTGCCGTCAAAGCGCGGCCTGATTCGGTTATAAGATTAGGGTGGGGGAACCCATTTTTGTCGGCAGCGTCTTGCAAAGCAGAAACCGCATCGTTAGCGTATTCCTGAATTGAATAATTTATACTTGAAGAAATTGTAGTGCGGGTTCCGTCGTAATCTACGCCAAGACCACCGCCGATGTCGACGAACTCTATGTTGCAGCCCAGTTGGCGCATTTGCACATAAAACTGTGAAGCTTCTTTAAGGCCTTTTTTAATTTTTCTGATATTGGTTATCTGTGAGCCAAGATGACAATGAATCAGTTTTACACATTCAAGCAGATCTTCTTTTTTGAGAAAATCCACTGCATCGATGAGTTCACTCGGGGTCAGGCCAAATTTGCTTTTATCGCCACCACTGTCTTCCCATTTCCCGCTACCGAAAGCTGCCAGCTTAATGCGAACCCCGATATTCGGTTTTACCTTGTGGGTTTTGCAAAGCTTGGCAATGAGACGTAGTTCGTTGAACTTTTCGGCAACGATGAAAATCTTTTTGCCCATTTTCTGGGCAAGCAGCGCCAGTTCAATAAAATCTTCGTCTTTGTAGCCATTGCAGATAATTATTGCATCAGGGTTGTCCATGATGGCCAGAACCGCATGAAGTTCTGGTTTTGAGCCGGCTTCGATGCCGATATTGAATTTTTTACCGTAGCGAACAAGTTCTTCAACAACAGGTCTTTGCTGGTTAACCTTGATAGGGTAAACGGTATGATAATTGCCTTTGAAAGAATATTCTTCAGCCGCAGTTTTAAAGCAGTTGGAAATGGTTTCGATTCTGTCGTCGAGAATGTCTGGAAATCGTAGCAGAACCGGGAAAGAAACGTCTTTCAGATTCAATTCGTCGAGAATTTCTTTTATATCTACAGCATGTTTCTGTGTACGACCGTGCTTAACCGTAACATTTCCGGCTTTATTGATTCCAAAGTAGCCAATACCCCAACCTTCAATGTTATAAAGTTCAGCAGAATCTTCAATTCGCCATTTTCGCATTGTTTATAACCTCCAGAAACCAAGCTGTGTTAAATCAGGGGTCTATATTAGATTGATTGATAAGTAATAGCAAGTTTTTTATGTTGTTAAATCAGTTGGGCGAGAGTATACTGTTCAAAGTTTTACACCTTCACAGACCAGCTCTGATGAAGAGTGTCAGGAGGGAATGATGACCCAGCGCGCTTCTGTTGGTCGCAATGATCCCTGCCCATGCGGCAGCGGTCAAAAATACAAAAAATGCTGTATGCTGCAAAAAACAGGTCTGAAGGCCGAAAGCATCGCTGACCTGTATTACAGGAATTACCGTATCAAACTTAAAACCCAAAAGGATATCGAAGGTATTCGAACCAGCGGCAGACTAGTTGTAGACACACTTAGAAAAGTAGAAGATTTTATCAGGCCGGGAATTACCACCAACCAGATCAATAAGCTGGTGCATGATTATACGCTGAAAAACGGCGCCGTGCCTGCCCCTCTGAATTATCGGGGTTTTCCCAAAAGTGTCTGCACTTCAATCAATGAGGTTATCTGTCATGGAATCCCATCAGAGCGGGTTTTGAATGAAGGCGACATCGTCAATGTAGATGTTACTTCAATTTTAAATGGTTATTATGCTGATGCAAATATGACTTTCTTTGTTGGGCAATGCGGTGATGATGCTCAAAAAATCGTCGAGGTTGCGCGAGAATCTTTAAAGAGAGCTCTGGCAGTGGTAAAACCCGATAATACCCTGGGAGACGTTGGCTGGGCAATACAGGAATACGCCGAAGGCCAGGGTTGTTCGGTAGTGCGAGAATTTATCGGCCATGGAATTGGTAAGGTTTTTCACGAACCACCAGACGTGCCACACTTTGGCAAACCCAAAACCGGTATCACCCTGGTGCCCGGAATGGTTTTCACCGTCGAGCCCATGGTTAATCTTGGTAAAAGATTTCTTCGGGTTCTCGATGATGAATGGACGGCGGTAACCCGGGATGGTTCATTGTCAGCTCAATTCGAGCAGACGATAGTTGTAACCGAAGATGGTTATGAAAGCTTGACCCCCTACGAATTATAAAAATACTGGAGGCCAATGATGGAAGAATTATTAAACAATTTTATGCGGTTTATTGATGCAGAAGCAGATTCAGAAAAAGAATTCGACCCGGACAAAAAGATCAATGAACAATTCGATTATTTGTTTGATGAAACGGATTTTCGTATTGCCATGGTAAAATTTGAAATGGACCAGTTGATTGATATTCCAAGAACTCCAAAAAACTATGAGCTTAGTTTGCGTGAGTTGTGCGAAAAAATCAGTGAACTGAGCAAGATAAAAAAAGCCAATGTTCCAACTTTTCTGAAGAAGAAAAAATCTGAGCTTGCTAAAATTACCCAGGAAATAGCCGCTGACCTTAATAAGATGTTTTTCTAAAAATGCCGAAAACTGTCTTTCGCGGTTGCTGATAAAGTAGCGAAAGACAGTTTTTTTATTTGCAGAAAATTGCGGTTTACTGGTATTAATTTATAATACTTCCACCGGAGGGGCAAAATGAGTTTATCCAAGTCTTTGATAAATTATGGGGAATCGATTTGTGCCAGGCAAAAGGTTGCTGATATTCGACTTGGCCTTGGTTACAGCTGTGTTGAACTTTCAGACGGAAAAATAGGTCTGGCCTGGACACCGGATAAGCGGCAATCGGGTTCTTGCACCCATCTCAGAAATGCCGGTAATCTGGTTGGCGCTCCGGCAATCGAGCTTTTAAAGTGGCTCGAAAGTGAAATTTTACTGGAAAGAGCTGTTGGCCTTGCGGTTTTTAATGCCTTGAATTCAACTGTTGAGCGCGATAAGAATTTTAAAGAGGCAATCTCGCAGTTGAAAATTAAGGGTGACGAACACGTGGTTATGGTTGGATACTTTGCTCCGCTTGTTCCGGCCATTAAAAAAACCGGCTGCAAATTTGAAGTCGTTGAACTTGACCAGAATAAACCGGAAGTTCTTACGCCTGAAAAGGGTTTTGCTGCCCTTGAAAAATGCGACATAGCAATCATTACAGCCACAAGCATCATTAACAACACTGTCGATGGTTTGCTTGAATCATTGAAAAGAAACCGTGAAGCGGTTATTTTAGGGCCTTCAACCCCCATGAGCCCCGAGGCATTCGCAGATACAAGGGTAACTCAGCTAAGCGGTAGTTATGTTAAAGACCCACAGGCAGTAAAAAGCATAATTTCGCAGGGTGGGGGAACCATGATTATGAAGAAATACCTTCAGTTTGCCAATGTAAAAGTTTGAAACTTCAAACAAGCTCTTTTAAAATAAGATTTAATAATTGAGACAATCTTTATCTTATATCTACAGAGGAATACCATGAGCCAGTTTCATCAGGATTTATTAGCACTCACAGCAGACCTTAACCGCGGCGCCACTCTTGACCATGTTTTAAGCGAATTTTATGAGGGCTTCAAGGCTCATGTTCCTTATGATCGAATCGGGGTTTCAGTCATAACCGATGACGGAAAAGAAGTGAAATCGATCTGGGCTAAGGCTGAATACGACAAGCTTTTGCTTGGTCTTGGCTATCAGTCTTCTTTAGACGGAAGCACCCTCGAGACTATTATTGAAACGGGAAAGCCAAGAATTCTAAATGACCTCGAAAAATATCTTGATGCCCACCCCAACAGTCATTCCACCAAACTTGTGGTGAAAGAGGGGGTAAGAAGCAGCTTAACCTGTCCGCTTGTGGCTGATGGTAAGCCGATCGGCTTTTTGTTCTTTTCGAAAAATGAAAAGAAAGCATACGAAAACCTGCATGTAGAAACTTTTCAGGCCATAGCGGAACATCTTTCGCTGGTTGTGGCAAGAACTCTAGATATTGAGCGGCTCAGACAGCTCAACGACCTTAAGAACAAGTTTCTCGGAATCGCAGCCCACGACTTGAGAAGCCCCTTAGCCCTGGTTCAAAGCTATGTTGAAATGATAGAAGACGAAAGTGCCGGTTATGACGAAGAAAAGAAAAAGTATTTCTTCGCAAGAATCAAGGCCGTAAGCAAAAGAATGCTGAATCTGATCAACGATCTACTCGACATCAGCGCGATCGAATCCGGGCAGTTGAAGCTTGATTTAGCAGAAACAGAACTGAAGCCTTTTCTTGAAGAAGCAGTGGCAAATCACGAACTTACCGCAAAAATGAAATCGATCAAAGTCATCGGTGATCTCGAAAGTAAATTGCCAAAAGTAAAAATCGATTCTCGCCGCATAACCCAGGTAATCGACAATCTTATCAGTAATGCCGTTAAGTTCTCGCCAAAGAATACCAGTGTTAAAGTTGTAACTCAGACAAGGAATAATTTCGTTAAAGTAAGCGTTATCGATCAAGGTCAGGGAATACCGGAAAAAGAGCAGGGCAAGCTGTTCAGCGAGTTCGGTAAAACCAGTGTTAAACCGACTGATGGCGAAAAGTCTACTGGTCTTGGTCTTGCAATAGTAAAAAAAATAGTTCAGGGTCATGGAGGCAAAGTAGGCGTTGAAAGCGAAGTTGGCAAAGGTTCTGAATTTTATTTTACCTTGCCAGTTGTCGCTTAAACCAGAGATTGCCTGCTTAAGCCGCTCGCTGAGCCTCTCGAGGCGAGCAGGTCTGGCAGAAAACCGATCATTTCACCTGGCTACTCCTATCACGGGCTGCCATGCCCTTCGTCCATCCTCGGCTCGCGAAAAGCTCAATGACCGGTTGGGCACTCCTATCACGGGCAGCCATGCCCTTCGCCCATCCTCGGCTCGCGCCAGGCAAATCACCGACTCGATGACCGCTCCACCGCTCGCTGAGGCTATCTTCATGTCCCTGGGTGAGCTTGTCGAAGCGAGCAGACCTGGCAAGATGCGCCGCAAAAATTCTTGAGAAAATTATCACTAAATCAAGTTGACATATTTTTTCACAGCAGTTATACTTGAGTTGTGAAAAGTTGCACAACGTGAAAAAATTAACAACCAAAAGCTGACAAAGGCTTAACGATGCTGAAAATGAAGAAAAAAATCTCTGAAAGAACGATCGAACGCCTGAGTATTTACCGTCGCTATCTCAAAGAGATACAGGCTCAGGGTAAAAGCCGGGTTTATTCTCATGAACTGGCAAAAGTGGTTTCAGGCACAGCCGCCCAGGTGCGCCGGGACCTCATGGAAGTCGGTTGCAACGGCTGTTCAAGCAAAGGATACGAAGTTGAATCCCTGATCATTGAGATTGGTGATCTGCTTGACTGTTCAGAAGTAGAAAATGTAGCCCTGGTCGGTGTTGGCAATCTTGGTCGGGCCGTGCTGGGCTTTTTCTCAGGTAAAAAAGAAAATTTTGACATCGTGGCTGCATTCGATTCTAATCCCGATAAATGTGGGCGAATCATCTGTGGTAGACGTTGCTATCACATGGACGATCTTCAGGAGGTTTTTCAAAAAAATCGAATTTCCACGGCTATTCTTGCTGTGCCGGTCGAAGAAGCAGAAAAAGTTGCAAAAACACTAGTCGAAGCAGGGGTCAGAGCTATTTTGAATTTTGCTCCGACCCATTTAACAGTAAATAATGACGTCTTCATTCACACACTTGACATGACAATGGAACTGGAAAAAACAATTTTCTTTTCCCGCCAAAACTTAAACTTAAAGGAAGGTTAGCAATGAGCGTGGTCGAAAAAATTATCAAACGGTTTTCTAACCCAGGGCGCGATTCTCTGATCCCGGTTTTGCAGGCTGTACAGGAAGAACAGGGTTTCATTTCCCGAGAATCTGTAATCGAAATTGGCAAAGCACTTAACTTGCCTGCAAGCAAGATTTATGGGGTGGCTACCTTCTATAATCAGTTTCGTTTTTCTCCCTACGGAAAATGGAACATTCAGATCTGTCGCGGCACGGCATGCCATGTTAAAGGCAGCGCCAACGTATTGAGCAGACTCGAACGCGAGTTGAGCATCGTTGCCGGAGAAACAACCCGTGATGGTATGTTCAGCATCGAAGTCGTTGCCTGTATCGGTGCCTGTGGACTTGCCCCGGTTATTGCCATCAACGGCAATTTTCACGCAAAAGTAACTCCTGACGATATACCTGGAATCCTGGAACACTATCGAAATCTCGAGCCAGAGGAGAAAGAATGATGAAAAACCTGTTAGATCGTTGCTGCTCTGAATGTCACCATACTAAAGAATCTCCCTGCCCTGATTTTATTGAATGCCGCATCAGCGGCCCAATATGTCATACCAATGAAGAGTGCAAAACTCAGAAGCTTGAATTTCTCGACCTGGTAAAACGCACAAAGGTTGAAAAACCCGTAATCTACGTTGGCGCCGGAACATGCGGTCTGGGTGCCGGTGCGGCAAGCACTCTTACTGAAGTAAAAAAATGGTTGGCAGATAACAAAAAAGATGCTGAAGTTCTTGAAGTGGGTTGTGTTGGTATGTGTATCAAGGAACCACTGATGGATGTTCAGCTTCCTGGCAAATCAAGACTGAGCTTTGGTGAAGTTACCGGAAACAAAGTGGAAACAATTCTTAACAAAGTGTTTGCCGGTGAAATTCCTGAAGAACATGTTCTCGGCCAGTTCCCAATCGACGGGGAAAGCAATTGGAAAGATGTTCCTGAATTTTTTAAATCTTCATTCTTCAAATCTCAAACCAGAAGAGTTCTGGCAAACTGCGGTGAAATCAACCCGGTCAGAATTGAAGAATACATTGCCAGAGGCGGTTATGTAGGTCTTTCAAAGACCCTCAAAAGCTGTACCCCTGACGAAGCCTGCAAAAAAGTAGAAGAAAGCGGACTTCGTGGCCGTGGCGGCGGCGGTTTCCCCACTGGTAAAAAATGGCGCTTCGCTCTTGAAGCAGCGGGCGAAAAGAAATATTTGATCTGTAATGCCGACGAAGGCGATCCGGGCGCATTCATGGACCGAGCCGTCATCGAAGGCGATCCTCACAGGCTTCTCGAAGGCATGCTGCTGGCTGCCTATTCGATTGGCGCTTCTAAAGCTTACATTTATATCAGAGCCGAATATCCGCTGGCGATTAAACGTCTTGAATGGGCCATCGAAGAAGCCAAAAATTACGGCCTGATCGGCAGCAACATTCTCGACAGTGGTTTCAAGCTCGATATCGTTATCAAGCAAGGCGCGGGTGCTTTTGTCTGCGGCGAAGAAACCGCACTGATTCACAGCATTGAAGGTAAACGCGGCATGCCAAGACCAAGACCTCCGTT